>NZ_CP138991.1:2151957-2459379 GCF_044594925.1 Maribacter sp. R77961
GCTCTTTCCTTTGCCTTGTGCGTACCTTGTCTCTGATGTGCTAAATATTGCTTTACATCTAAGTATACCGCATGATTGTTAGGCTCTATACCAAATACGTCGTCAGAAAGGTCTGCCTTTCTACCCGTATCTTTACCTTTTATATCTAAAACTGCTACCTTCATTACTTCTCAATAGTTACGTAAGCGTTTTTATGACCAGGAACACAACCCTTTACAACTAAAAGATTCTTTTCTGGTACTACTTTCAATACTTTAAGATTTTGAACTGTTACACGTTCTCCACCCATTCTTCCAGCCATCCTCATTCCCTTAAAAACTCTAGCAGGGTATGAAGCAGCACCAATAGAACCAGGAGCTCTAAGTCTGTTATGCTGACCATGAGTAGCTTGCCCTACTCCACCGAATCCGTGTCGTTTAACAACACCCTGAAATCCTTTACCTTTGGATGTTCCTATAACATCGATAAATTCCCCTTCTACAAAAAGGTCAACACCAACGATGTCTCCTAATTTGTAATCACCTTCAAAACCTTGAAACTCAACGACTTTTTTCTTCGGAGAAGCACCTGCTTTTTTAACATGACCTAGCTCAGCCTTGTTAGCACGTTTTTCTGCCTTGTCATCGAAACCAAGTTGAAGGGCATTGTACCCGTCTACCTCTTCGGTTCTGACTTGGGTAACTACACACGGCCCAGCCTCGATAACGGTACAAGGCATGTTCTTGCCGTTCTCATCAAAAATACTGGTCATGCCTACTTTTTTTCCTATTAACCCAGACATATTTATTTATATTAATTACTATTATTAAATCTATTTCAAAAAAATAGGGTCAAAATAATTCAACCCTGAATTTATTTTTTCCGTCTTTCCTTCGCTCGCAGCTCAGGACATGTTACTTCGGTTAAAAAATGAACCGAGATTTAACTTACACTTTAATCTCTACTTCAACACCACTTGGCAACTCTAGTTTCATAAGTGCATCAATAGTTTTCGAAGATGAGCTATAAATATCCAACAGCCTCTTATATGAACTAAGCTGAAATTGCTCTCTTGATTTTTTATTTACGTGAGGTGATCTTAACACTGTAAATATTTTTTTATGCGTTGGTAACGGAATTGGTCCAGTAACAACAGCACCAGTAGTCTTTACCGTTTTTACGATTTTCTCAGCAGATTTATCTACTAAATTATGATCGTAAGATTTAAGTTTTATTCTAATTTTTTGACTCATGTCTTAAATTTATGCTGTTATTCCTTTAGCCGCTTTAATCACTTCTTCAGATATATTTGAAGGCGTTTCAGCGTAGTGTGAGAATTCCATTGTTGAAGTTGCACGTCCAGAAGAAAGGGTTCTCAATGACGTAACATAACCGAACATTTCAGATAAAGGAACAGTTCCCTTTACTACTTTAGCACCAGCCCTATCACTCATATCACTAATAGTACCTCTTCTTCGGTTCAAATCCCCTACAATATCACCCATATTCTCTTCAGGAGTAATAACTTCAAGTTTCATTATTGGCTCCATGATTACAGCACCCGCGGCTTTACCAGCAGCTTTGTAACCCATCTTAGCAGCCAACTCAAAAGAAAGTGCGTCAGAATCTACAGGGTGGAAAGAACCATCCTTTAATACCACCTTCATGGTATCCATTTCAAATCCAGCCAAAGGACCATTTTGCATTGCAGCCTTAAAGCCTTTTTCAACCGAAGGAATAAATTCTTTAGGTATACGTCCGCCTTTAATCTCATCAACAAACTGCAACCCTTCTCCTTCGAAATCCTCATCCGCCGGACTCATTTCAAAGACAATATCACCAAACTTACCACGACCACCAGATTGCTTCTTGTATGTCTCCCTGTGCGCAGCCAATTTCGTAAGTGCTTCTTTATATTCTACCTGAGGTTCTCCTTGGTTAACCTCTACTTTAAATTCTCTTCGCAATCTATCTACAATGATATCTAAGTGAAGCTCACCCATACCAGAAATAATAGTTTGTCCTGAAGCTTCATCCGTTTTAACCTGGAATGTAGGATCCTCTTCAGCTAATTTAGCCAAAGCCATACCCAACTTATCCACATCGACCTTAGTCTTAGGCTCCACAGCAATACCTATCACAGGATCAGGAAAATCCATACTTTCCAGGATAATAGGGTGTTTTTCAGAAGACATTGTATCCCCTGTTTTTATATCTTTAAAACCAACAGCGGCCCCAATATCACCAGCTTCGATAAAATCGATAGCGTTTTGCTTATTGGAGTGCATTTGATAGATTCTTGAAATTCTTTCCTTTTTACCAGAACGATTATTCAGAATATACGAACCTGCATCCAGTCTTCCAGAGTATGTTCTGAAGAATGCTAAGCGACCTACGAAAGGATCGGTCGCAATCTTAAAAGCAAGGGCAGAAAAAGGTTCTTTTACATCCGGTTTTCTTGAAATAGAATCACCCGTATTAGGGTCAGTTCCAACGATGGCATCTTTATCGATTGGCGAAGGCAAATACCTACAAACCGCATCTAATAAAAATTGAACTCCTTTATTTTTAAAAGAAGAACCGCAAATCATTGGAATAATTGCCCTGTCCATAACAGCAGCTCTTAATGCCGCATGAACTTCTTCTTCCGTAATTGAGTCTTCATCCTCGAAAAACTTCTCCATTAACTCCTCGTCATACTCCGCAACAGCTTCAATTAAAGCTGCTCTATACTCCTTTACTTCGGCTTTCATTTCCTCTGGAATATCGATAACATCGAAAGTAGAACCATAACCTTCATCATGCCATACAATTGCACGATTTTTTGCTAAATCCACGATACCCTTAAAATCTGCCTCATCCCCGATAGGAAGTACAATAGGAACAGCATTAGAGCCTAACATTTCCTTGACCTGCTTACAAACCATTAGAAAATTAGAACCTTGACGATCCATTTTGTTAACAAATCCTATTCTTGGAACTTTATAATTGTCTGCTAATCTCCAGTTAGTCTCGGACTGAGGCTCCACACCATCAACCGCACTAAATAAAAAGACCAAACCATCCAAAACACGTAAAGACCTATTCACCTCTACAGTAAAATCAACGTGACCCGGAGTATCTATGATATTAAAATGATATCCTTTAGCGTCGGAAGTTGGCTTACCATTCTCCGTTGGGAATTGCCATTCACAAGTGGTCGCCGCAGAGGTAATTGTAATACCTCTTTCTTGCTCTTGCTCCATCCAATCCATCGTAGCAGCGCCATCATGCACTTCTCCAATTTTGTGACTTACACCTGTGTAAAAAAGTATACGCTCAGTTGTCGTTGTTTTTCCAGCATCAATATGAGCAGCAATACCTATGTTTCTTGTATATTTTAAATCTCTTGCCATTTCTGATTAAAATCTAAAGTGGGAAAATGCTTTATTTGCTTCGGCCATCTTATGAGTATCAACTCTTTTCTTTACAGCAGCTCCTTCTTCTTTGGAAGCAGCAAGTATTTCTGCGGCCAATTTTTGTGACATACCTTTCTCGTTGCGCTTTCTAGCAAAACTGATAAGCCATTTCATAGCCGTAGAAATTTTTCTATCCGGTCTAATCTGCATTGGAATTTGGAAGGTAGCCCCACCAACTCTTCTACTGCGAACCTCAACATGCGGCATAACATTGCTCAATGCATCCTTCCACAATTCTAAAGCCGTCTTTTCTTCATCTGTTTTTTTAGCATCTACAATGTCAATGGCATCATAGAAAACACTGAAAGCTACTGACTTCTTACCATCCCACATCATCATGTTCACAAACCTAGTCACTAACTGGTCGTTGAATCTTGGATCTGGTAACAGCGGTCTTTTTTTCGCCTGTCTTTTTCTCATTTCTTCTTGTTAAAAAGTGTTATTACTTCTTAGGTCTTTTTGCCCCGTACTTAGATCTCCGCTGTGTTCTACCTGCAACACCTGCGGTGTCCAGTGCTCCACGAACGATATGATATCTAACTCCTGGCAAATCTTTAACTCTTCCGCCCCTTACTAATACTATCGAGTGCTCTTGAAGATTATGTCCTTCTCCTGGGATGTAGGCATTTACCTCTTTCCCGTTTGTCAACCTAACCCTTGCAACTTTACGCATTGCAGAATTCGGCTTCTTTGGAGTGGTAGTGTACACACGTGTGCAAACTCCCCTTCTTTGTGGACACGAATCTAGAGCAGCCGATTTACTCTTCTTAGTAATTGTGGCTCTTCCTGTTCGTACTAATTGTGAAATTGTTGGCATACTATATTAATATGTATAAAATTACCCTCTGTTTAAGGGTCGGCAAATGTAGTAATATTTCCCAATAATTCAAACACCTGCCTAATTATTTTTAAAGTTTTTTCCTTACCACGTTTTACAACCAAAAAAAAGACATTTACCGACCATAACAAGTAATTCGATTTTCAATTATGAAATTTCAATCGTTTTATATCTGTAGAACTATTTTTCATGTTGAATCTAGCCCGAAAATTATCAAATCCGCAAAATCCATATTGTTACATTACACATAGTAAAATTCAAGGTCCGTTTCATTTATAACTTTCGAATACTCTTAGCATCCTTAAAGTTTTATTAAAATTAGTTTGGATTATTAACACATTATTATGATTTTTGCGCTTAGCTAATTCAAATAATTAAAAAATGAGAACAAAACGAAATGGATTGTTAACGCTGTTATTGGCGTTAATTGTGCATCTATCTTTCGCACAAGAAAAAACAGTTACCGGTACGGTTACTGACCAGGACGGACTTCCGTTACCTGGAGTTAACATCGTTGTTGAAGGAACAACAAACGGTACCCAAACTGATTTCGATGGTAATTATTCCATCAACGCTTCACAGGGTCAAACGCTTCTTTTTACCTACATAGGTCAAAAGGCCACGAGACAAGCTGTAGGTTCAGGAAACACTATAAACGTGCAAATGACCGAAGACGCTCAAGCCTTAGAGGAGGTGGTTGTTACCGCACAGGGTATTAAAAAGTCAAAACAAGCTTTGGGGTATGCCGTAGCCGAGGTTGGCAAAGAAGCTCTAGAGCAAAGACCTGAAGGTGATGTCGGTAGAATACTTACCGGTAAGGCATCTGGTGTTAACATTACCGCTCAAAGTGGTCTTTCAGGATCGGGTACGAGTATTGTTATTCGTGGCCTAAGTAGTTTTAGTGGAAGTAACCAACCCCTTTTTATTGTTGATGGTGTTCCTTTCGATAGTGGCACTAACGGACAATCACAAAGTGGTGAAGATAGCAGCTTCGTTGATGGTAACAACGGTTCTAGTAGATTCTTGGATTTAGACCCGAACAACATTGAAAATGTAAATGTACTTAAAGGTCTCGCCGCTGCAACTCTTTACGGAACAGCCGGGCGTAATGGTGTGATTTTAATTACGACCAAGAATGGCGCTGCTGGTACTAGTGGAGGTGTAAAGAAAAACGAGATTACAGTAACTAGCTCCATGTTCTTTAACGACATTGCTTCTCTTCCGGATTATCAAGACCAATATGGAAATGGTTTTGATCAGGCTTTCGGATGGTTTTTCAGTAACTGGGGTCCTAGTTTTGATAGAGATGGTGTAGCAGGATGGGGTAACCAAGCAGCTATTGATGATGCAGGTACCTTAGCGCATCCATACTCAACTTCAACTTCCGCAATTAGAGCTGCATTCCCTGAATTTGCAGGGGCACGTTACGATTGGAGACCTTATGACAGTGTTAAAAACTTTTTCCGAACTGGTGTTGTAAAGAGCAACTCTGTGAACTTTAATGGTTCTTCAGAAGATGGTAAAGTTTCATACAATGCGAACTTTGGCCACTTAGATGATGAAGGTTTTACACCTGAAAACGGTTTACAACGATATACGCTTGGTTTAGGTGGTAGAGCAATTCTTTCTAATAAGTTCACTGTATCTGGAACCATGAACTTTTCGAATACAGATTTTAAATCACCTCCAATTGCTGCCAGTACGGGTAACAGTGTATTTGGTACAGGATCATCTTTATTCGCAAACCTTTTCTACACTCCACGAAGTGTAGATATTCAAGGATTACCTTTTGAGAATCCTATCACTAGAGGAAGTGTTTATTATCGTCAGAACAACAGTATACAACATCCTTTATGGACTGTTAACAATGCTCAAACAAGACAAGTGACAAACCGTGTGTTCGGTAATGCCGCTTTGATGTATGACATTAATGATAATTTAAATCTTACATATCGATTTGGACTTGATGTTTATAGTGAAAACAATACGAACTCTCAAAACAAAGGAGGTATTGGAGGAAGTGTTGCAACACAAAGTGGTATTCTACAGACGTGGAATAACACGAATACTATTCTCGATCACAACTTTATTTTAACAGGGCAGTACGAGTTGTCCGAAAAGATTGGTTTTAGTTTCAATGCTGGTGCCACTACAAGAAGAGAGGTGTTCGACCAAAATGGTGTTGCAAGTTCGGGCCAACAAGCCTTCGGCGTGCTAAGACACTTTAACTTTCAATTACAGGATGAAATTCAGTTTTTCCAAGAAAGAAATATAGCAGGTCTTTACGGACAGTTAGATTTTGATTACGATAGAAAAATTTACTTAACGCTATCGGGAAGAAACGATTACGTATCCAACCTTGCAAAGGAGAACAGATCAATTTTCTACCCAAGTGCAAGTTTATCTTTGATTCCAACGAAACTTATTGAAGGACTTCAGAGTCAAAATGGTATTAATTACATGAAATTACGTGCGGGTTATGGAACTTCTGCTAACTTCCCTACGGGATATCCTGTTGCAGCTACCCTTGACCTAGACACACAAGACTTTCAAGATGGAGCAGGAAGAGATGTTACCACCAATACAAGTGCAGACCAGTTGGGTAACCCCAATTTAAAGCCTGAGCTTTTAGAGGAATTGGAATTTGGTTTAGAAACTAGATTGTTTAACAGTAGAGTTTCTCTAGATGCTTCTTACTATACAAGAACTACAAAAGACTTAATCATTGAGCGTCCTTTAGATCCATCAACTGGTTTTATTCAAACACAAACTAACGTTGGTGAAATTAGTTCTTACGGTGTAGAAGTAGATGCTACAGTAGATTTATTCAGAAGCGAAGAAGAAGGTGGTTTCAACTGGAGCATCAACTCAAACTTCACCGCTAATGAAACAGAAGTTGTTGATCTTGGCCTTGATACTGACATCGTTGTATACGCAGGTTTTACTAACCTAGGTAATGCGGCTCGTGTTGGTGAACCCTTAGGTGTTATCGTTGGTTCCAGAATCCAAAGAGATGAAAATGACAACTTCATTGTAAATGGTGCAGGTAGTTATGCTGAAGAAAACGGTACCTTCACCATTGGTGATCCTAACCCAGATTGGTTATTGAACGTTGGTAATAGCATCAATTATAAAAACTTTTCCTTCAACTTCTTAATGAACTATACCCATGGTGGAGATATCTACAGTAGAACAACTTCTGTTCTTCTAGGTAGAGGACTTACCACCGATACCTTAGATCGTTTGAATAGTTTTATACTGCCTGGAGTAAAAGCAGATGGCACACCTAACGATGTAGCTGTAAACAACTCTACGTTCTACTTCAGTAATGTTCTTTTTGGCCCAGATGAACTTGGTGTCTATGACGCTTCTGTTATAAGGTTACAAGAAGTTTCCCTTGGCTACTCTATGCCTTCAAAGTGGTTGGACAAAACACCGTTCGGATCCTTAAGTTTCACGCTGTCAGGCCAAAACCTTTGGTATGAAGCTATTAACATACCTAAAGGAACTAACTTTGATCCAAACGTTGCCGGTGTAGGTGTTGGTAACGGTAGAGGTTTTGATTACTTGAACGGACCAAGCTCAAGAAGGTATGGATTGAGTGTTAGAGCAACATTTTAATTAAAAAAATATTTGATAATGAAAAAAACAATTAAATACATAGCTGCTTTTTTTATTGCCGGAGCCCTTTTCAACTCCTGTGAGACAACTGAGCTAGATCTGACTGAAGATCCAAATGCATTGACACCTTCACAGGCTGATCCCGATTTCTACTTGAATGTTATTCAAGAAGATTTCGCAAGATTTACAGAATCTTTGGGAGAAACCATGGCAGAAGTTGTACGAATAGAAAATATGTTCGGTAGAGACTACCAAAATGCATATGATCCAGCAAACTTTGATAATGAATGGGAAGAAGCTTATCAGCAGATACTTCAGAACATTAAGGATATGAATGTACTGACCAATGAAGCTGGTTTAACGAACCATACTGCAATGGGCCAGTTCTACGAGGCATATACCATATCGCTTTTAGTAGATTTCTTTGGTGATGTTCCTTATTCTCAAGCCTTACAAGCGCCAGATATTTTAAATCCAGTTCCTGATCCAGGCGCTGATGTATACGCGGCAGCTATAGGTCTTTTAAATAATGCAATCGCTAACTTTAACGCTGGTGGCTCTGTAGATCCTCAGAATGATTTCTTTTATGATAACGATTACGATCAGTGGATTTTAGCTTGTAACACCTTAAAATTAAGGTTGTACAAGAATACTGGTAATAATGCAGCCTTCAATAGTATTATTGCTGCTGGTAATTTCATCGAAGACTCTGCTGATGATATGCAGTTTCAATGGGGAACTAATCAAGTTCAGCCAGACACACGTCATCCTGACTACGCCAATAACTATACAGTTACTGGTGGTGCTGATTACATGTCTATTTATTTAATGGAAATCATGGATCTTAGTGAAGATCCTCGTATCAGGTATTACTACTACAGACAAAATGCTACAGTACCAGGTTCTGATGGAACTCCGCCAAATGAAGAAACATTAGACTGTTCTTTACAGGCACCTCCACCACATTATGCGGATGGCGGCTTTACTTTCTGTACTTTACCTAATGGATACTGGGGTCGTAATCATGGAAATGATGCAGGTACTCCACCGGACGGTTTATTAAGAACTATTCCTGGTGTTTACCCTGTCGGAGGTCTTTTTGACGATAGTAGTTTTGCTGAATCTGGCCTTGGAGCTGGTGGTGGTGGAAACGGTGTTACTCCGATTCTATTGGCATCAACAGTGGATTTTTGGAGAGCAGAAGTAGCCACTGCTGGTGGTGCTGCTGCTGCAAAGCCTTTCTTGTTAGATGGTATTGCTAAGTCAATAGCTAAAGTACAAACTTTTGGTTCTAAAGACCCAGGAGCGGATTTATCTACGGCACCTACAGAAGCGGACGTTGATGCATTCCTTGCTGCCATTGAAGCGGATTTTGATGCTGCTGATGACGAAGGTAAGTTGAACATCTGGGCAGAACAATTCTTAGTATCTTTAAAAGGAAATGGTCATGATGGTTATAACATGTACAGAAGAACAGGTTTCCCAACAACCATGGAGCCAAACTTAGAATTGAACCCTGGGTCGTTTATACGCTCTTTCTTCTATCCTGCTAATGCAGCTAACACGAACTCGAACATAGCGCAAAAAACAACTGTTACGGAACAAGTATTTTGGGATACTAACCCAGCTTCACCTGGATTCCCTGTAGGTAACTAATTAAAAAAAAGAAAAATGAAAAAACTAAGTTTATATTTTTTAACCATTGCAACTGTCTTTTTCACTAGTTGTGAAAGCGATGATAAAGTTGTAATAGGCGTTATTGACGGTATAACCAGTAGTGCTATCTTAAGAACAAGAAGCATTGAGAGTGGTACTTTCAATAGATTTGACACCTCTTCTATATTCTCTGTAACAGTAGAACAGCAAGATGAAGAGAACGGAACTTTATTATCATCTGTAGATGTATTGGTTTCTTTTACTGACAACAAGGATGATGGGGTAGATAATTCTAAAGCAGAAGTAGCGTATACTACCATTCCTGCAAGTGAGTTCAGTACAAGCGAACGAGGCCTCCCACAAACCAACTTTACAGCGACGTTGGCGGAAGCGCTTGCAGCTGTTGGTTTGGTTGATGGACAATTTGATGGTGGTGATACTTTCAGATTTAGATTCGTAGTAAATCTTACGAATGGTACTTCTTGGTCCGCGGCAAACGGTAATGGAAACATTACTGGTGGTTCATACTTTAGCTCACCATATCAGTACACTGCCGGTGTTGCTTGTATACCTGTTACTCCAGTAGCAGGAACTTACAACCTAGACATGGAAGATACTTACGGAGATGGCTGGGATGGAGCTTTCTTTACAGTTTCCATAGATGGTGACACTACGGATTATACAATAGAGTCTGGCAGTGCTGCAAACTTTGATATTGTTGTTCCTGATGGAACTGAGGAATTGACGTTCACTTATACTCCTGGAAACTTTGAGGAAGAGCATATTTGGGAATTGACGGCGCCAACTGGAGAAACAGCAGCAGCTGGTTCACCCGGACCTGGCGGAGATATTGTATTGAATATTTGTAACTAAATATCCAAACAATAAAATAAGAGTAAAGGCCAAACTTTAAGAGTTTGGCCTTTCTTTTTTTAATATCTTACAAATAAAAATTCTAATGAAAAAGTTAAGCTGTAGGCAGTATCTATTGCCACTTTTCTCCTTCATATTACTACACTCTTGTGAAACAACAGAACCGATTACGGAAATACCTTCCGCTCCAGAACAGGGGCAAACCGATCCGGCACAACCTGAAGTGGAAACCGTAGGCCCTGTTCAGTTTTTCAATAGGTCTAAAATGGACAATAATTATGTATTGGTGAATGATGCCAAAGCCAACGCGGTGTATCTCATGGACAAAGATGGTGTTATCCTTTACGACTTTCCTCTTAATGGAGAGCGTCTAGGTAATGATGTTTTTCTATTGGATAATGGCAAACTTTTGGCAATGTTAGAATCTACCGATCCTAAAATAGAAATTGGAGGGTTCGGTGGCAAACTACAACTATTGAACACTGATGGAAGCATAGCATGGAATTTTGATTATTCCTCTGAAGACTATATACTTCATCACGATGCTGAAATGTTACCGAACGGTAATATTCTTACCATGATATGGGAACGCAAGACCCCTGAAGAGTCCACTAATGCGGGTTATTCACTTAACGTTGAGACTTTTCCTGACGGCCTAATAGAAATAGATCCTGCTACCAATACTATTGTTTGGGAATGGCATACTTGGGACCACCTAATTCAAGAGCATGATAGTACCAAATCGAATTTCGGATCTATAGCTGACAATCCACAACGTATAGATGTGAATTATGTAACCGATGAAAACGGGGATATCACACACGGCAATGCTATCTCATATGACCCTATAAAAGACGTCATTTATTTAAGCGCCAACTTTTATAGCGAGGTTTGGGTAATTGATCATAGCACCACCTCATTAGAGGCCGCCTCTAGCGCCGGCGGACAATATAACAAGGGCGGAGATTTACTATATCGATTTGGTAATCCGTCTGCTTACAAAAACACTCAAGGAAATCGCTTATTTCACAACAACCACTACCCTAATCTGCTCGATGGAGAAGATCAGGGAAAAATGTTAATATTCTCAAACGGAGCGGATTTAGAAAAATCTACAGTTTATGAGCTAAACCTGCCTGATGCGTTTCAATTACTTCCCAACGTAAACAATGAGCCAGAAGTACTATGGACATTCTCGGACGATGAACTCTATTCGCCCAAAGTTTCTGGTGCGGTTAAGCTCTCTAACGGAAATATCCTCATTACCGAGGGAGATTTTGGAATATGGGAAGTAACTAGGGAAAAGGAAATTGTTTGGAAATATAGTCAAGATGGTTTTTTCTGGAGAGCATATCATTATGAAAAGAATTCTCCTGAGATTAAAACCTTAGGACTCTAGGTAAAAAAACACATATTTCTTATATTCCTGTATTATAAATCTATTAAATAAAAATGAAAAATATATTACTAATAGTATTGCTTTTTTTTACGCTTAACATTATACAATCCCAGAATTTAAGCACAGCTCCCGCTGGTGAAGCGGGTCTATTTGGTGCGGCACAAGGTGGCAGTCCTATGCTTAATTTGGTTATGATGGAATTAAGAACAAACTCCAATAACAGGTATATAGGCGAAACCGTGGGAAGCCCCTATTCTACAGAAAATTTTATAAAGACCAAAATCTTCTATGGAGATGAGCCTCAAGGTGATTTTTACGTACGCTATAATGCACTGAACAGTACTATTGAAATAAAAAAGTCAAATTTACCTGATGAGGAAAGCAAAAGTCTTTATCCTGATAAAAAAATAAAGATTAAGTACTTAAATAAAGAATTGCGTTTTACCACCTACATTAATAAGAAGAAAGAAACTAAAAACGGATATTTATCACAGATTGTAGATGGTCCTAAGTACAAGCTATACCATAGATTAGCTGTCAAATATTCCGAAGGTAAACCCGCAATCAATTCTATGGTCGCCGACATCCCTAGCAGGTTTGCACATTTTGAAGAATATTACTATCAAAAAATTGGGGTAGACCGTATTGATTATCTCCCACAAAAAAAAGGAGGTTTTATCAAACAATTCGATAAAGAATTGCGAGAAAGCATAAAAATCTATCTCAAAGAGGAAAATATAAACTTAGATAATGAAGAAGATTTAATTACTGCATTTAATCATATTAATTCTATGTAAAATGAAAACTTATAAAGCATTAGGGTTACTTATTGTTTTACTATTTTCTACTGCCACAGATGCCCAACAGGTAGGAGTAGCTAATTTTGGTGGCGCTGATGTGGAGAATGACCCCTTCGCAAATTTCCATCAACAATTCACCCCAATGATGACAAATTTGTTTCAGCTGGTAAGTAACAATAAAGACTACATCGAGTATAATATAGGGTCAGACATAGGATCTCCATATGTTAGTGACACATTTTTACCCGGGAAAATTTATTATAAAGATGAGCACCTTGGAAATTATTACTATCGCTTTAATGCTTATAACGGTGAAATAGAACTAAAGGCTACCTTATTAGACGAGGAGAAAGAAAAGGCCTTGGTACAAGATGCTTTAGTGAAATTAGTGACAGAAAATGGCACTCTCCAATATTTATCAGTCAAGAATAAAAAAGGACAAATCCAAGAAACCTATGTCAAATCTATCCACAGTGCAAAGACCTATACCCTATATGAGAGAACACGCATAAAATATACAGAAGGAAAAGAAGCCGCGAACTCAATGGTAAATCCAATTCCTAGTAGGTTCACAACTTACAAAGAGTATTACCATAAGGGAAAGACCTCAAAACTTATTGTTGAAGTACCCGTTCAAAAAGGTAAATTCATTAAAGCGTTCGTACCACAGGAAAAATCCAATGAGGTCAAAAAGTTCATAAAAGAAAATGAAATAGACTTAGAGAAAACGAATGATTTAATATCCTTATTCAGTATACTTGATTGAAATCATCGTTTTACCAAGAATCTCGTAATTATTTATTATTAATCGTATAATAAATTCATTATCAGTAGCTTGACGTCTTTTTTTTCATAACTTAATGGTTCATAATTAATTAAACCACAATACTATGAAAAAACAATTTCTAACAATTTGTCTAGCTTGTCTCGTATTTACTGCTGTAAATGCTCAAGTATCTCAAAGTACTGGAGATTTAAGGTCTCAAGCCACTACATGCGGAGATTTAGATGCGCTATTTACGCAATCAGGTAATTCTCTCCATAATTTAATATACGCTGATATAAATGCTTCTTCAACGGCGACAACAGGTTCAGCACAAACTATTAAGGGTTCCCCTTTTTTAGCTGATAATTTTCAAGAAAGTAAAATTTATGTTAACGATCAACTTCTTGGTTCCTTCTATTCAAGGTTCAATGCCTACAGTCAAGAAATCGAAATCAAAAAAACAAATTTAGAGGAAGAACAGCATAAGGCCTTAATCAAAGATGAAAATATTAGAATTGTTTTCGATGACAAAGTATTACAGTACGCTTCTTTCGTTGATGAAGATGGGAAAGTGACACAAGACTATTTAATATCCATGTTATCAGGTTCTAATTATAACCTATACCAACGTTATTCCGTTAAATATGTTGAGGGTAAAGAAGCAGAAAATTCTATGGTAAATGCCATACCAGCACGCTTCACAAATAAAACCCAATACTATTTAAAAGATTTAAATGCTAATTTGGTAAGTTATATTCCTACCAAAAAATCCAAACTGTTAGACTTGTTTAGCAGCGACAAGAAAATGCAAGTTGCAGCACTTATTAAAAAGAAAGGTCTAAATTTAAAGAAAGAATCTTCTTTAGTTCAGATTCTAACGTTTGCAAATACACTAAATACTGTAGACCTGGCTTCTCAAGGCAAATAGTATTAACATCATAAGAATTGTAAACCGCTCGGCTAATACCCGAGCGGTTTTTGTTTATTTTTACATCTATGGACAAAACCACCCAGATATACGGAATAAGGGCGATCATCGAAGCTGTTAATACCAATGAAGAGATAGACAAAGTATTTCTACAAAAAGGCCTAAGAGGTGATTTAATTAAAGAACTAGAGAGCCTTCTCAGACGAAATGAAATTAATGTCTCCTATGTGCCCCCGGAAAAATTAAACCGATTAACCAAGGGAAATCACCAAGGTGCAGTTGCTACGATATCCCCTATCACCTTTCACACCTTAGAAGGGCTAATAGAAAGAGTTCAGCTCAAAGAAAAACCAGCCTTGTTCTTACTTTTAGATCAGTTATCGGATGTTCGTAATTTTGGCGCCATTATACGCACCGCAGAATGCTCTGGTGTAGACGGAATTATTATTCAGAAAAAAGGTGCGGCTCCTGTTACGGCAGACACCATAAAAACCTCAGCTGGTGCAGCATTTAAAGTTCCTATTGCAAAAGTAGACCATCTAAAAGATGCTGTTTTTTACCTGCAAGCGTCGGGAATAAAAGTCTTAGCGGCCTCAGAAAAAACGAATACTTCCCTTTACGATGTATCTTTCAACGAAGCTATAGCGATAGTTATGGGTTCTGAGGACAGAGGTATTTCACCATCTATTTTGAAAGCAGCTGATTACACCGCTAAGCTTCCTTTATTAGGAGAAATAGAATCCCTTAATGTTTCTGTAGCTTGCGCACTGTTTTTATATGAAGCCGTAAGGCAAAGAATGAATTACAATTAAGATTTCTGTTCGCTATTACCTTCTTTGTAAACGTATTTGATATTTATTTGATCGGCTAACTCTTGTTGGTTATCCACTGGGGTTTCTATAAAATTACCATTTTCATCAAACTGTTTTAAAAACTCATCTTCCTCCTCATTATAATCCTCACGTTCCCAGTCATACTTCTTTTGTTCCGGTAGCTTTGCCTTAACGAAAATGGCCATTACCATTCCAGTAACAAAACCGCTTAAATGACCTTCCCAAGAAATACCTTCTTTCACGGGGAATATATACCATAAGAGACTTCCATAAATAAATACAACCACTAACGAAAGTGCAACTAGCCTATAATACTTGGTGTATATTCCTTTAAAAAAGATGAAACTCGCTAAAACGTAGATAAGACCACTAGCCCCAATATGATACGATGGTCTTCCAATAAGCCAAGTGAGTAGACCAGAAAGTATGATACCAGTGAACAATACGTTCCAAGCAACTTTTCGATAAAAGTAAAATAGCGCTGTCAGCAATATGGCAAGAGGAATAGTATTGTTATAGAGATGTTCTAAAGAACCATGAACGAGAGGGCTAATTAGCACACCTCTTAATCCTAAAAGTGTCCTCGGGTAAACGCCTAAATAATTTAGATTTGTTCCATTTACCAATTCCATCCAATAGAAACCCCAAATTAAAAGGACTGCTGCTAAAGGAACCAGTAATACAGCATTCGTAAACCTAAAATGTTGACTATCGTTCATAATTTTAATCTTAACATTGCTAATCAAAATATTAGCCAAATCTTAAAATCGGTTAAATTGTCACTCTTAAGGATATAAACAACAAAAGTCCTATTCATATTGTATTTCTATACAATAGTACTTCAAGAACTTTATTCTATTTTTATGGTATGAATGAACCCTTAGCCGAGCGCGTACGTCCAAAGAATTTAGAAGAGTATATAAGTCAAAACCATTTGGTAGGAGAGCAGGGCTCTCTTACGCACCAGATAAAAAAGGGAATTATTCCATCGTTAATCCTTTGGGGACCCCCAGGAACAGGAAAAACAACGCTTGCCAATATTATTGCTGAAGAAAGTAAAAGACCCTTTTATGTTTTGAGCGCGATTAATAGTGGCGTAAAGGATATTAGGGAAGTAATTGAAAAAGCAAAACAAGCAGGCGGACTTTTTACTTCTAAAAATCCAATTCTTTTTATTGATGAGATTCATCGCTTTAGCAAATCCCAACAAGATTCTTTATTGGCCGCTGTTGAGAAAGGTTGGGTTACATTAATAGGGGCTACTACTGAAAACCCAAGTTTTGAAGTAATTCCCGCACTACTATCGCGTTGTCAAGTTTATATTCTTAATGCCTTCGGAAAAGAGGACTTAGAGCAATTGTTAGCACGAGCCTTGAAGAAGGATAAACAGCTTGCATCGAAAAAAATTCAACTAAAAGAAACCGAAGCTTTACTTAGACTCTCAGGTGGTGATGGTAGAAAATTATTAAATATTTTTGAATTGGTCGTTAATTCTGAGGATACAGATACCATTTGTATCACCAATGACCTAGTCCTTAAAAAAGTTCAAAAAAATACGGTACTATACGATAAGACTGGTGAACAACATTACGATATTATCTCTGCTTTTATAAAATCTATTCGCGGTAGTGACCCGAATGCGGCTGTATACTGGTTAGCAAGAATGATAGAAGGTGGTGAAGACGTAAAATTCATAGCACGAAGAATGCTAATTTCGGCTTCAGAAGACATAGGCCTTGCCAATCCCACGGCCTTGGTAATCGCAAATACTACCTTCCAAGCAGTTGCTACTATCGGCTACCCAGAAGCACGAATTGTTCTAAGTCAGTGTGCTATTTATCTTGCTACTTCTGCAAAAAGTAATGCTAGTTATATGGCTATTGGGAAGGCACAACAGATTGTAAAACAAACCGGGAATCTTCCCGTTCCATTGTCACTTAGAAATGCGCCAACTAAATTAATGAAAGATTTAGGTTACGGTGACAACTATCAATATTCACATGATTATGAAAACAACTTTGTAGCTGCGGAATATCTTCCAGAAAATCTGTCCGGTAGTTCTTTTTACAAACCAGGACAAAACCAAAGGGAAAGCGCTTTAAGCGATTTTCTTAAAAAAAGATGGAAAACGAAATATGACTTCTAAAATTTGATGTTCAGTTCTTTTTGCATCAATTTATCTCCTTCATAGTACTCAAAAATCCATTTATCATCTTTCAGATAAACTATTCCATTTTTAGAATCCTCCTTAACCATATAGATATTATCCTTGGAGCTCTTCAAAAGCCTCATTCTTATTTTTGGAGCACTATCTACTAGTTGATAACCATTGGGCAAGGATTGTGCGTATAATATATCCTCTTTATTCGGCTTTCTTATTTTCAATTTTTTAGGAGCTGGATTTTCTGCCATTTTTATATCTGAGGCCACAGGTTCCTTACTTTCATAGAATTGATTCTCGGTGGTTGCTTCTTGCACAACCATGGGGCGTTCAGTATTCGACTTTACTACCGATTCTTTAACCATGGCATCTTTGGTGGATGTTTCGCTATGCTCAGGAAGTTTTTTTACATCGTTCTTGAAACTTACCGTTATAGGTTCCGTAGCTTCGGATTTACCCTCATATGTATAACTAATTTGGTCAAAGGAACGCATAGACTCCTTTATGGCTTCTGTATAGGCTTCTTTGTAAACCTTACTTCTGCTCTTGCCTTGTAATGTTTTAAAAACAAGCTCTCCCTCACAGTCCTCAAAGGTTATTATTGTCTTAGTCGCAAACATTGAAGAATCATCAACGAGAGACACTAAAAGTCCCAAACATCTGTTCTTATTCAATTCATCTGGCAGGGCATCGTCATATATTACCGGGAAACCCTTTTGATCTAGAAGGTATTTCACCAGTGTACTCGTCTTATGGGCGTTCGTCTCTTTAAACACATCGAACTTCTTGGGTACGATTATGTACTTATAATCATTGATATTATTTTGACCATACGACATACAACTTAGAACTAAATATAATGCTACAATTACTCCTTTCAACATATTAGAATTTTAGTGATACGCTACAATAAATGAAAAAAACGTGCCAAAGAATAACTTTAGGCTAAATCCTTATCTTTTGTTCCAAGATATGATATTTAATCCTAACTGAAAAGAAGCATAATTAGAGCCTGTAATATTTTGGTACGACAAAAGGTTATCTGCCATAGCGTAAAGGTTAACAGGTCCCAACTGTAGATTAACACCTAAACCTAGATTGGTACGACTAAATTTATCTGCCGTATATGAAGCCTTTAAGGCCATTACGTTGCCCAGTCTACGAACATAAAAACCGGTCACTGCCATCTGTGGACCTCTTGGTCTTTTTATGGCAAAAACATGCGCTCCTACAGAATTTCTAAACCTTACTCTAGCATTGCTTGAAAAAGCGGTTACCGAACAGTCACAATTTTCTTGTGAGCCTACGGGTTTTCCAAAGTCGTGTCTCAGAGAGGCATTTATTTTAGTTGGTCTAAAGGTTACGTAAGCCCTGTCACTAGATTGAAAGGGCACTAATTCTTCAACCTCATCTACTAAATCTTGCCAGAAATCCCTGTTTAAATTTCCAAAATCTTCCAAAATATTAATCTCAATACCTTCTACACTTGCATTACCCTCTAAACTATAACTCTGGGTATCTCCGCTATGATACATAAATCCTAAATCCAATACACTTCCTGTAATTACAGTTCTTTCACTTAAGTGATACGTAAAACCTAAATCCAACCCCAATCCCAAATCTCCACCGAACAAGGCTCTTTTCACGAGAGCACTAGAAACGTTATCATCATCTGCAGCACTATCTAATTCCCCAAATCCTGAACTTCTTAATTTAAGGTCGGCACTTAAGGTAGTGTTAAAGATATTATTTTGACCTTCCGTATTTACCAGATAACCATTATTTCCTGTTGAATTGTAGTCTAAAATTCCAGAATAAATTTTACCTCTTACACCTATTGTTAAATCCTTGCCAATATTCTTATTTACTCCAAAATGAAAAACATTGACCATAGACCCTCTCATACTTAAGTCTCCTAGGTTGAAACGTCTATTAAGCTGGTTCGCGTTTCCTTCAAATAATAGAAAGGCATAGTCCTGGGGCCAGTAAGAAATATTATCAAACTCCAAATAAGCACCAAAAGAATAGAATATGTCAGGATCAGTAGACCTGAAACCAACATTTAAAAACTCCAATTGAAAATTACCACTAAGCTCGTCAGAAGGTCCTAAACGCTGAACCAAACGATTTCTTACTTTATCATTGATATCCAGACCATCAACCGCAAAAATATCGTTTACAGTTGCCGCATTAGAGCCGCCATAGCCCGAAATACCGGATAGTAATGGCACCCCGCCATACCACTTAAAAGCTGTCTCCACACCGGGATTAACCATCAAGGACTGCGGAATTTCATTAAAATCGTACAACAATTGTTTATTCTGCGCATGCAGAAAATAGCATCCGAAGAGGAGAAAGATAAGATAGCCCCGGATTATTCTCATTTAACTCGTAACATAAATTCGCCCGCAGACCTTAAGACTAACGACGCGTTCGCAATGCTTGAAGTACTACTATTATCACCAAGGTTTCTAGCACTAAGTCTAATTTCAGAGGTATTTCTTAGTATATCTAGACTTTTCCCAGTATCGCCATAAGCAACTTCCCTAATTAAAAGAGCCGTAGGAGCTGCATCCATTTGAAAGAACTCAATATCTAAAACGGTATCTGTCTCATCTAAAAATTCTATACTGATCTCAACATCCTTACTGGTAGTATTTTCTAATTCATATGTAATAACACCACCTAATACCCTATCGGCAAAAAATGCCTCTTCAAAAGCATCGAAATTAAATTCTTGAGTGAAAAAACTTAAACCTACGATTCTATTAATTAGACTTTCCTGTGCCTCTACATAAAAAATACTGGATTCAAAGGAGGGCGTAATGGTGAGATCTTCATATTGCCCGAAATCTAACTCCTCAGAGCAAGACGAAAGACACCCCATTAGCAATAGTACCAAGACAATTTTTGAAATTTTCATTTCTAACTTATAAAACGTGTCACCAACAACAGTTGCGACACTAGTTCTAGTAATAATAACTCTATAAATAGTTTTTTATTTCCCGTAAGTCGGTAATGATAGGACAATACTCATGTGGGTCTTCACCAAGTGTACAAAAATGTAAAGCGCTTAAACCACTAGCCTGTGCCCCAAGTATGTCTGCCTCAAGGCTATCACCTATCATTAAAGAGTTAGTAGGCTTTGTTCTAGCCTTGTCCAAAGCCATTTTAAAAATTATAGGATTTGGCTTTTTAACGCCTGCCATTTCTGAATCGATGATTTGATTAAAATAACTGTGGATACCCGATTTTTTTAACTTCTTTTCTTGTATTTCCTGAAAACCGTTGGTGATAATGTGTAAGGTATATTTAGGTTTTAAGTAATCTAAAATCGCAGTCGTGTATGGAAACAGGTGGTTGAACGAGGATAGATTATTAATATACTCCTCCGACAGACTATTTATGGTATGGTCTGAAATACCATAATCCAAAGTATCAAATACCGTTTTAAGGCGTTGATATCGTAGTTCGGTTTTTGTTATTTTCTCTTCACGATACAATTTCCAGAAGGCAAAGTTTGCGGGAACATAGACCTCTAGAAAATGTTCTAAAGGAATATCAATCTCGTGTTCAACAAGAATCTTCTTGAAGGTAAGTGCAGAATTTTTTTCAAAATCCCAAAGGGTATGGTCAAGGTCAAAAAAAACATCTGTTACGCTATTTTTATACATTGTATTCTGATAATATCTCTTTATAAATTGATTTCCATTCATGCTTTCCATTGCTTCCCAATAATTCGTTCGAAAAGACGGTCACTAGCTTTCCATTGACGTTTCTTACCTCAACATAAATTCTTTTTATAGTATTTACGATTTCAGTTCTATTCCTAAGATTCATTAAGGCATAATCATGTATGGCGAACGGATGTATTTTAATAGGTTGCTGCACTTCTAAAGGAATATCATAAAATTGAAAAGAAGTACAAGTTCCTGCCCTGAAACCAATCTCGCGGCTATAACCCATGGTATAGTCATCTGTAAATTCAGCTTCGATAAGATTTCTATATGTATCTGGTATATCAACTCTATTGTAGCGCATGCGCGACATGTGAACAGGTCTGTTCACGACATTTTCTAAATCTTGTTTTTCCCGTTTTAATAGCGTTGTATTGGCAAAAGAACTGTAAGAGGCTGCTAATGCCACTTTTGAATAATCGCCTACATATTTTATCAATGATTTAAAGGTGTTGCTGTTTGTAGAAACGTTCTTATCGTACTTTGAATAATTAGCAAACTGGAAAAAAAAGGTGCTTTTCACCTTCGACTCTTTATGCCAATCTATCAAATCTGAAAAATTATCGTAGGGGTCCTTTCTAATCTTGAGACCAACGGCAATACGCTCAAAAACCCGCTTTAATCTTAACGTCCCTAAGTCTAACAACAAACCCGCAGCACCCCTTATAATACCTCTATTGGAATAACAGTGCGATGTAGTCACATCAATTACGGATTCATACCCGTATCTTCTCTTACCATAATTTAGGTCAGGAAAACGCTCCAGCAACAATTTTAATAGTTTAAGTGCCCAGATGTCCACTACTGGTCTATGTAAAAAACCATTTTGGTATCCTAAACTATCTTTTGGAGAGAATCTTCCATGTATATCCTTTACGTGGGGCAGGTACTCTTCATATCTACTCAGCAAATAAAAACTAGCGGCAAAAACGTCATAAGGTATATTACTTCTTTCTCCTGTAGCGAAGAAGCAGGGAACATTTTCCCAATTAACGATAGCAACTTGTATATCGTTTATTCCTTGTTCAAAAAGCAAGTTGTTACTTCTTACAAAAAACTCATTTTGAAGCGGTTGCTTCGTGTAGGTGATTTTGGCCTCATTATGCTTTATAAAATCCTCGACTTTGGTCGTAAAACCAATTTCTATCCCTAAAATTTTAGTGAATACCTGCTTCATGGTATAACTGAAACGAGGTGTAATTTTATGGGTATATATCAATAACATTTACAAAGTTTGATTATCCGCAAAACTATAATAATTCTTCTGCGTTACGATGAGATGATCTAAAACTTTAATATCCAAAGATTCTGAAGCTCTTTTTATTTTTTCCGTGATCTGTTTATCAGCAGCACTGGGTCTCAACGTACCACTAGGGTGATTGTGTGCTAATATAATACCAACGGCACCTAATTCTAGGGTTTGTTTCATGATAAGGCGTACATCTACCAAAGTGCCCGTAATACCCCCTTTACTTAATTGCGACTTAAAAAGTACCTTATTTGAATTGTTTAAATATAATATCCAAAATTCTTCATGCTCCAATTCTCCCATAATGGGTTGTAAGATTTCATAGGCATCCTTACTACTATTAATCTTATCGATTTTTTGAGCTTCCTCTCCCCTTCGTCGTCTGCCCATTTCTAGGGCCGCAGCAATAGTTACGGCCTTAGCTTCCCCGATACCTTTGAACTGCATCAATTGTTTTATAGAGAGTCTTCCCAATTCGTTTAGATTATTATCTACAGAGGAGAGTATACGCTTGGAAAGTTCGACAGCACTTTCGGACCTACTACCGGAACCGATTAAAATCGCAATAAGCTCCGCATCCGATAAGACAGACCGCCCTTTGTTCACCAGTTTTTCCCTTGGCTTATCATCATCCGACCAATGCTTTATAGAAAAAGAAGTTGGCTTTTCTTGCATTTGCTAAAGATAGCGAACAAATTATTTTATCGTAAATTTCAATATCATTTAAAAACCCAAAGAATGAAATCCTTATTAACTACGGAAGGCCATAACGAAATTGCTAATCGCATCTCTAAACTTTCGGAAAGTTCCGAACGGCAATGGGGAAAAATGACTGTAGGTCAAATGGCATGGCATTGCCAATACCCTTTAAAATTGGCTATCAAAAACAAAGCGAACACTTCTAAGGGAAACTGGTTCATTAAAACCTTTTTCAAAAAGTCCTTATATAATGACAAGCCGTGGCGTAAAGGTCTCCCTACTTCTCCAGAATTAAAAGCTAAAGAGCCAAAAGATTTTAAAAGTGAATCTGAACTTCTAAAGACGCTGGTGGATGATTTTCACGCCCTAAAGGACAGGGATATTTGGTATCCTCATCCTATGTTCGGGAGGTTTACTCCTGAGCAATGGGGACAATTACAGTATAAACATTTAGACCATCATTTAAAACAGTTTGGAGTCTAGGGTATTATATCATTAGGTTCTGAATTGCATCTAAATCGAGTCCGCCATAATTTCCGGAACTCATTAATAACAACGTTGTGTTTTTATAATCCTGCTCTTTTATATAATCATGAAAACACGCTGCATCTGTAAAAATTTTCAAATCATCCCTTTGAAAAGCCTGTGAAATTTGCGCTGGGGTTACTTCTTTTAATTTTTTAATTGCGACGGATTCTGGTAGAAAAAAGATAACCGGGTCGTCCGCTGCATCCAAAGCGCCTTTATACTCTTTTAAGAATTCTGGATTAAAACTACTATAGGTATGCAGTTCCAAGCAAGCTACTAACTTACGGTCTGGATATTGCTCCTTAACAGCTTTGGTAGTTGCAGCCACCTTACTTGGTGAGTGCGCAAAATCCTTGTAGGCTACACTAAAAGATCCTTCCGCAATTTTCTCAAGTCTTTTAGACGCGCCCTTGAACGTTGCTATGGCTTCATAAAAATCATCTTCATCTACACCCATATTTTGACAAATCCATTTTGCCCCTGCAAGATTACTCAAATTATGTGCGCCAAAGACCTCAATAGGCATGGGTCCTTCTGGAGTTTCTAAAAGTGTTTGACCCTCTTCAACAGTATATGCTGGAGTTTGATAAGCAAACTTTCGTATTGAATTTTCTGAGGCCTCCACTACCCTTTTCACTTCAGCATCTTCCTCGTTATAAGTGATACTCCCACCGTTAACAATACTATTTACAAAAATTTGAAACTGCTCCACATAATTATCAAACGTAGGAAATACATTGATATGGTCCCAAGCGATACCACTTAACAGCGCTATATTAGGCTTGTACAAATGAAATTTTGGTCTACGGTCTATTGGAGAGGATAAATATTCATCGCCCTCAAGAATGATAAAGTCGTTCTCTTCCGTTAAATGTACCATACGGTCAAAACCATCCAATTGAGCACCTACCATATAATCTACCTCACGTCCATGAAAATCCAATACATGTAGAATCATTGAAGTAATCGTAGTTTTACCATGACTACCGCCAATAACGACCCGAGTTTTATTTTTAGATTGCTCATACAGAAATTCGGGATAAGAATAAATTGTTAAGCCAAGTTCCTGAGCCTTTATCAACTCGGGATTATCCGCTTTTGCATGCATTCCCAAAACAATGGCGTCTAGATCTTTATGTATTTTGCTAGGAAACCATCCAAACTCGGTCGGTAGTAAACCCTTTGCATTCAATCTAGATTTAGATGGTTCAAAAATAACATCATCACTACCGGTTATCTCGTATCCTTTATGGGCTAGGGCCAGTGCCAAGTTATGCATGGCACTACCACCTATTGCTATAAAATGTATTTTCATCAAACAAAATTAGAATGTAAAGATAGCGATAGCCAATAGCATCACAAACTGCTTCTTTCTTCAGCGGTTTATTTTTACCTTGTAAAGAAATATCAAATTATGGATCTAAGTCTTGAACGTATAGCATCAAAGGAAATCATGCCAGGGTATCATGGCAAACTTGTACACAGCGAAAACATGAGTATGGCCTTCTGGACCGTAGAAAAAAATGCTACCGTTCCCGAGCATTCACATATGAACGAACAGATTATGCATGTTATGGAAGGTGAATTTGAATTTACCCTAGAAGGAATTACAAAAACTTACTACCCGGGCGATATCGTTGTCATTGCCGCTCATCAAAAACATAGTGGAACAGCATTAACGCCTTGTAAGTTACTTGATGTTTTTAGTCCTGCACGTGAAGAATACCGATAACAAATCCCATAAAAACAACAAGAATGATCGTAGCTCTTAAAGGAAAAAAAGCATTGGTAGGTGGCAGTAGCGCGGGCATTGGCAAAGCTATTGCGCAACAGTTGGCCGAAAGCGGTGCCAGTGTAACTCTAATGTCCAGAAATAAAGCCAAACTAAAATCGGTCTTGGCTAATTTAGCTACTTCCCAAGGACAAGTACATCAATATCTTGTGGTCGATTTTACAGATTTTGAGACCTATAAAAAGATAATAAGCACCTATTTTGAACATAATTACGTGGACGTTCTTGTGAATAACACCCAAGGCCCGCCTGCTGGCGACCCTTTGGAAAAGGACATTGCCGATTATCAAAACGCTTTTGACCTATTATTTAAAACTACCCTATACACTACGGAACTTGCCCTAAAACACATGCGAAAAAACAACTGGGGACGGGTTATTAATGTTGCTTCCGTTTCCGTTAAAGAACCAATCTCATATTTAGCTTTATCCAATACCATAAGAGCTGCCGTCACCACATGGGCCAAATCGCTGGCAACAGCTGTTGGACAAAATAAAATAACGGTGAACAGTATTCTTACCGGGTATTTTGACACGGACCGCATTACCCAACTCAACGCAAAAAAGGCAAAACAACTTGGTATTACAGAAGATGAAGTTTTAAAGGACATGCAATCCAAGGTGCCTTTAAAAAGAATAGGAGACCCAAAAGAATATGGCTATCTGGTCGCTTTTTTAGCCTCGGACAGGGCAGCCTACATTACAGGAACCAATATCCCCATAGACGGTGGTCTTTTAAAATCTATGTAATATTTTATTATTGAAAATCAGTACCTAACCC
The DNA here is from genome assembly GCF_044594925.1 of Maribacter sp. R77961. Classification (GTDB taxonomy): domain Bacteria; phylum Bacteroidota; class Bacteroidia; order Flavobacteriales; family Flavobacteriaceae; genus Maribacter. Next base: position 2,178,055 of record NZ_CP138991.1, read on the forward strand.
AAACCCTCACGTTCCCTAATCAAAAGTCCTACTTAACTCAACGCTATTTTGCTACGGCATAGGTTTTGTAAAGATTTGTTATGTTCATGACCCCGGGACACGTTCCCAGGACAATCGTAAGAAAAACAAACATAAAGCTTCAAGGCAAACCTGGGAGCGTTTAAATCTCGATTATCGAGTAAATTTAGAATAATGAAAACATTGATAACTACTTTGACCGTAATTCTCTTTTCCCAGATACTACCCGCACAAGAACCGAACAAGTCCTATGAACAATTGTGGGCCAAAGTTCATAAACTGGAAAGGGAAGTTTTAACAAAATCTGCTTTAGAAGTGGTCGAAATCATTAATAGCAAGGCCAGAAAGGAACAACAGCACAGTCAAGTAATAAAATCACTTCTTTTTAAAGCCAAGTATGGTCTAATCCTTGAAGAAGATGCCAAACTCAACACCATAAGCAGTTTAAAGGCCGAAATAGAAAAGGCTGATTTTCCTGTAAAAAATGTTCTTGAAAGTTATTTGGCCAATTTGTACTGGCAGTACTTTCAACAAAATAGATATCAATTCTACAATAGAACTACTACCGATACCAAAATAGATAGTGTTGATTTTAGAACTTGGGATTTGACCACCCTTTTCAATGAGATCAGTTTTCATTTTGAACGGTCGTTAGCCCATCCCAAAAAGCTTCAAAAAGAGCGTTTAGAAAATTTTGAAGAAATATTGTTTAAAAAAGAAGGTTCCAAAAACTACAGGCCAAGCCTTTTTGATGTATTGGCGCATGCCGCCTTAGATTTCTACAAAACAAATGAGAATAGCATCACCAGACCAGCGGACAAATTTGAAATTGACGACCCGGAATTCCTTTGCGAAGCTTATAGTTTTACACAGCTTCAAATTTCTTCAAAGGATAAAACTTCTTTACAGCAAAGGGCCTTGAACCTTTACCAGCAATTGGTAGTTTTTCATTTTCCAAACCCTAAACTCGATGCTTTGGTCGCCATTGATATTGAACGTCTAAAATACATTCACGCCAATGCTGTTTTCCAGAATAAGGACGAACACCTTATTTCCGTTCTAAAACAATCCGCCGAAAACCTGAAGCAACATGAAGTAGCTGCATTGTATCTTTACGAAATTACCGAGTTACTTAGAAATCAAGGCAGCACCTTTAGTGCTACCAATAAAGATGTTCAATGGAAACTTAAAGAAGCTATGGCCATCTGTGATGCCAGTATAGCACAATTTCCAAATAGTAGAGGCGGCCAAAAATGTGCGGTTTTAAAATCTCAAATACTTAACCCGGAGCTACAATTGACCTCTGAAAAACAATTGTGCGTTAATAAACCTTCAAGATTGTTGGTAAACTATAAAAACCACCAATCTTTAAACCTGAAGGCGTATTCCATCTCTCAGAACCAAAGAAAAAAATTAGCGGAATTGTACCCTTTAAAAAAACAATTAGCCTATATCCAAAACCTAAAAACGCAAACTTCATGGACCGTTCAGCTTAAAGATGAGGGAGATTATCAAAGGCACGGTATAGAAATACCGCTACCAGCACTACCAGCGGGGCAGTACGTTATCTTAGCAACGGATTCTAGTTTGGCGGATAAAGATAATAATGAAACTAGTTTTTCCTTCAGTACGCTCCAAGTAACCAACTTGGCATTCTCAGAAACCAGAATGCCGAATAAGCATCTTTTTCAGGTAGTGGATAGAAATACGGGCAAACCAAAATCAGGAGCAAAAATTACGTTTTACTATCGCAAAAACTATCGCGGAAGTATATTGACCAAAAATCTTGTGACAGATAAAATGGGACTAAGCGAAATAGCTTTAAACAAGTCTTCCATCTCCATTGAAAGCACTAAAATAGAGCATGGTAGAGAAACTGCCTTTTTTGAAGGCACATACCTTAACCGAAAGAGTAGCACTACTAAAAAACCGCAAATCACCTACCGCACATTTCTATTCCAAGATAGAAGTATATATCGTCCCGGGCAACCTTTATATTTCAAGGGTGTGCTCATAGAAAAAGATGATACCATTTCTAAAGTAGCAAGCCAAGAGACCGTGACCGTTGGGCTATATGATGTTAATGGTCAAATGATTTCAGAAATAGATTTGCAAACCAACGATTTTGGTTCTTTCGCTGGAGATTTCATTCTTCCTAATACCGGACTAACGGGTCAGTTTCACCTGGAAGTCTATGGTGTTTCCGGATTAGTAGACCAGAATTTTTATTTTGATGTAGAGGAATACAAGCGTCCAAAATTTGAAACCTCTTTTAAACCGGTGACGGAAAGCTATCGCGTTAACGATAGTATTACCGTAAAAGGAAGTGCAAATGCCTTTGCTGGCAGCACTATTTCCGGTGCCAAAGTAAGCTATCGTGTACAACGCAATGTTAACTATCCACAATGGTACTATTGGAGTAGGTCCTACTTTTACGAGGAACCTCAGGAGATTACACAAGGAGAAACCCTAACAGATGCTGCTGGTAATTACGAGCTAAACTTTAAAGCTCTACCAGATTTAGCTGCCGATAAAGAAAGTCTACCTACTTTCTCCTATTACGTAACGGCCGATATCACCGATATTAACGGAGAAACAAGAAGTACAAGCACTACGGTACAGGTTGGGTATCATGCCATGACAGCAGCTGTTATGGTAGATGGGGTATTAGACAAAACAGCGAAAAATCAAAAAATAAACATAAGCACACAAAACCTGAACGGCCAGGAGGTATACGCCAAAGGCATTCTAAAAGTGTACAAATTAAAGGCTCCGGAATACGCCCTACGAAATAGACCATGGCCAGCTCCGGACTATAACTACTGGGGCAAAAAGGACTTTAAAATACTCTACCCGAACGATTCGTACAACAATGAGCACGACCCCAATACTTGGGAAAAGGGCAAATTAGTTCTTGAAACAACATTCGACACAAAAAAAAGCACAGAAATACTCCTTAAAAACATCAAAAAATGGGTTTCCGGGCAGTATATCATAACCTTAGAGACGAAAGACAAGTTCGGTCAAAAGGTTACCGCGAAAACAAGAACAAGTGTTAACGATAAGACAGAAAAAACTGTGGCGGACAATCAACTTTTTCAGGTAAAAACCGACAAGCCATCCTATAGCGTAGGGGATTTAGCGGAAATTACCTTCTACAGTAATGCAAAAGATGCCTATTTAACCGTATTGGTTGAAAAGGATAAGAAGTTGGTTCGAAAAAAAATCCTTGATTTTAAACAAGGTTGCGAAACAATTACCGTTCCTGTGACCGCCGAAGACTTAGGTGGTTTTGCGGTTAACTACAGCTTTACGGTGTATAATTCTTTTCAATCCGGTAGTGTTCCGATTAGCGTTCCCTATCCACAAGCCGATTTAGAGATTGAAACACTAACCTTTAGAGATAAAATACAACCAGGAACCGATGAAACTTGGAGTTTCAGCATAAAAGGCCCAAAGGGCGAAAAGGTAACTGCCGAACTGCTCACCAGTATGTATGATGCTTCTTTAGAACAATTTAGAGGTCATAGCTGGAACTTTAATCCCATTTCTAGACCGTACTACTACTCCAATACCTACAGCAATGCCAATCAAAGCTTTGGAAACAAAGCTTTTAGAAACTATAATGCTAATTCAATTTTAGATGCAATTCCTAATCTAGATTTTGACCGTTTGGAGTGGTTTGGGCTAGATTTTAGAAATCCAATTTACGCACAACGCAATTACCTTAGAAGAAGGCAGGCGAGTTTAAGAAATTCTTCCCGTTTGGACACCTCGGTCAAAACGGGTTATGTTAGCGGAACAGTATACGACCAAGACGGTCAGCCATTACCCGGTGTAAGCGTCGTTGTAAAAGGAACAACCATTGGAACACAAACCGATTTTGATGGTAATTTCTCCATAAAAGCCGCCATAGGTCAGGAACTCATTTTTTCCTTTATAGGACAGACTAGTTTAAGACAAAAAATAGGAACGGATAACTTTCACTTGCTCTACATGCAAGAGGATTCCTCCGCACTGGAAGAAGTTGTTGTTATGGGATATGGAGTACAAAAAAGAAAAGCAGTTACTGGTGCTGCTTCTTCGGTATCAAGTGATGACATGGAAATGGATGTTGCAGGTGCACTTCAAGGAAGAGCCGCAGGTGTTTCTATAAATGCTGCACCTTCGCCAGAAGAATCGGAAGAATATCAAAAACCTCAAGACTTCTCCGATGTCAAAATCCGAAAGAACCTTCAAGAAACTGCGTTCTTCTTTCCACAACTTCGTACAGATAAAGACGGAAATATCAGCTTTAGTTTTACTACTCCAGAAGCCTTAACCCGTTGGAATTTGCAATTACTAGGGTATACAAAAGACTTAAAAACAGTCTCCAAAAGACTTTCTACTGTAACACAGAAGGAGCTTATGGTACTACCTAACCCACCACGATTTTTACGTGAGGGTGATAAAATTACCATCAGCAGTAAAATTTCTAACCTTTCCGAAGAAGATTTGAATGGTTTTGGTCAATTGGAATTAACGGATGTGCTTACAGGAAAATCCATAGATTCCCTGTTACAAAACAACTCAAAAACGCAAAATTTCCAAGTTGATGCCAAAGGAAATACACAATTATCATGGACCATTACTATTCCAAAGGGCCTCCAAGGCGTACAATACAAGATTGTAGCTAAAGCCGGTGATTTTAGCGATGGAGAACAGAATGTACTACCCGTGCTAACAAATCGTATGCTAGTTACGGAGACACTGCCCATGTGGGTAAGAAGTAATCAAACCAAGAGATTTAGACTGGACAAGCTTAAGGACAATACTTCAACTACGCTGAGCAACCATAAACTAACTTTGGAAATGACGTCCAATCCTGCCTGGTATGCAGTACAAGCACTCCCCTATTTGATGGAGTATCCGTATGAGTGTAACGAACAGACCTTTTCTAGATATTACGCCAATTCCCTAGCAAGCCATATCGCTAATTCCAATCCTAGGATAAAAGAGGTATTTCAACAATGGGCAAATACTGATGCCTTATTGAGTAATTTAGAAAAGAACCAAGAGTTAAAAGCCTTACTCATCCAAGAAACACCATGGTTAAGGGATGCCCAATCTGAAACCCAACAGAAGAAACGCATTGCCTTACTTTTCGATTTGAATAAAATGAGGAGCGAACAGGAAATTGCCCTAAAAAAGCTAGAAAACAGTCAAATGTCATCTGGTGCTTGGCCTTGGTTTAAAGGTGGGCGCGAAAACAGATTTATTACGCAACATATTATTTCAGGCCTGGGCCATCTCAAGCGGCTATCTGTTAGCTCCAATGAAAACGAAGTGCGAATGATAGAAAGAGCAGTTCGTTATTTGGATAAAGCTTTCGTGGAAGAGTACACGAATATGAAAAAGTATGCCACGGATTTATCACAGGACCATTTAAGCAATACGCAGCTACATTATCTGTATATGAGAAGCTTTTTCAAGGATATTAAGAGCTCTAAACAAGTAGCTAAAATTAGCGCTTATTATCAAGGTCAAGCACGCACCTACTGGGCCAAAAGAAACCTATACTCCAAAGGAATGCTGGCACTCATCATGCAAAGGAACGGTGATGAAAAAACAGCACGCAGGATAACACGCTCCTTAAGAGAGAATAGCATTGTATCCGATGAATTGGGTATGTATTGGAAAGAAAATACCAGTTCCTGGCACTGGTACCAAGCACCTATTGAAACACAAGCATTGCTTATTGAAGCTTTCTCTGAAATAGATGCCGATGTCACTACTATTGATAACTTAAAAATATGGCTATTAAAGAACAAGCAAACGAACCAATGGAAAACCACAAAAGCAACTACCGAAGCCGTCTACGCTTTACTGTTACAAGGAAGTGATTGGCTCTCTGTTACAGATGCCGTTGATGTACTCGTGGGCGGTAAAAAAATAGCACCAGAAAAACTAGAAGATTCAAAAGTAGAGGCAGGCACTGGGTATTTTAAAACCTCCTGGAATAGCTCAGAAATACAACCAGAAATGGCGTCTGTACAAATTTCCAAGAAGGGAAATGGTATTGCATGGGGCGCTTTATACTGGCAATATTTTGAAGATTTAGATAAAATAACCTCGGCAGAAACCCCACTAAAACTGAAAAAGAAACTATTCTTAAAAAAGAATACGCCTACTGGTGAAGAAATTTCTGAGATTACCGAAGCGACAAAACTTAAAGTAGGTGATGTAGTCCGTATTCGAATAGAATTACGGGCCGATAGGAACATGGAGTTCATTCACATGAAAGATATGCGTGCCGCAGGATTTGAACCTGTTAATGTACTATCTAACTATAAATGGCAAGACGGTCTTGGCTATTATGAAAGCACGAAGGACGCCAGCACTAATTTCTTTTTTGACTACCTACCAAAAGGTATTTATGTTTTTGAGTATGATGTTCGCGTTAATAACTCAGGCGATTTCAGTAACGGAATTACAACGATACAGAGTATGTATGCGCCCGAATTTAGTAGTCATTCAGAAGGAGTTCGGGTACAAGTAAACTAATTAGAAACCACTACAGAAATTATAAAAGTAATAGCTAAACGCAATCTTAGTTTAATCGAAAAAATGATGGCAATACGAAAGTTTATTAAAATAGGTCTATTACTACTAATTGTTGTAACTGGCTGTAAAGAACCCAAAGAATACTACTCCAAGGCAGTTTACGCAGGCAATATGGCTATTAGTCTAAGTGATATGGAATCTCGGATTGCAAACATTCAAGACGGTAATGAGCCAGAATCCATAGGTCTGGTCAGTAGGGTTCAAAACAGGATTCTGATCAATGAAACCTATCTCGAGGAACTTCGTGGTTTTATGGGTAGTTCAGAATCTGATCCTATGGTCAAGTCAGCCATAGCTTATTTAGAACACGATATCTATAGCGCAAAGGACCCAAAAATGATAACACTACTAGAACAGCTTGATAAAAAACTACAACCCGAAGCGTTAGAACAATTACTTTCCGAATACGATGATTATTTAGACGCTATTTATTCTACCAAAGAGACTTTATGGGCGGCATACGATAAGGAAGTAGTCGACTATGCCAAAAAACATGATATAGAAGAAATATTTTATGGGCCAGATTTACAGCCGATAGCACGGTAATTTTCATAACTACCTATAGACCTACTAGCCAATTTGTTGTTTAAAAAAAAAGTGTTTCGATGTCAGCATTTATTCTCACCGGGGCTTTTTATTATTTCCCTCATTCAAAAGAGACTTTCGCTCATTACTGGTTTTCTAACGCCTTTTCTAAATTAATTTAGGAGTATAATCCTAAAATCAAATACTCATGAAAAACGCACTTCGTATCACAGTAAAAAAACCATGTTCAGAAAATTTTGAAAATTTCGACGAAACCAAAAAAGGAGGATTTTGTCTATCTTGTAACCTAGAAGTTATAGATTTTAGGGCAATGTCAGAAAAAGCACTTATGAATCATTTTAGGAGTAGCGAGAAAAAAACATGCGGACGTTTTAAGACCTCCCAACTCAAATCATACGAAACTACAACAGCGAATCGTTTGCACGTCAACCAATTCGCAAAGCATTTAGGCATGCTAAGCTTTTCATTACTCTCTTTGTGCGTGTTAAATACCATTAATGCTCAAGACAGCAAACCCCAATTACCCCAAAATATATCAAGGACCAGTTTCAATACCGACCAAAGCAATATTAGCCCTAAAATAGCTCAAGGGTTTACCGTAAAGGGAACCGTTCTGGACGAAGAGAACCTTCCCCTACCTGGAGCCAATGTATTTCTAAAAGGAACTAAGGTAGGCGTATCAACAGATTTTGATGGTAAATTCGAATTTCCACAAGCGCTAGAAGTTGGTGATGTACTACTTTTTAGCTATTTGGGTTATGAAACCAAGGAGTATATTGTTCCAGAAAGCTCAACATCAGTACTGGACATCACCATTAATTTTGATTTTGCAGATGTAGAACTAATGGGCGAAGTGGTCATAGACGGCGTTTATTCTTCAAAAAGAACATTCTTTGAAAAAGTAGCAGATTTATTTCGATAATGAAATTAGTCTACTTTTTTATTTTAACGGGACTATATTATTCTTACGGGCAACAATCTAACTTTTCAGAAATCGATTTCAAGAAAGCGGATAGTGTTGCCCAATCCTATAAAGGAGCCTCACTAGATAATTTACCCCTGCTGGTTTATGACCTTACAGGAGGTTTTACTACCGATGTAGAGAAATTTAGAGCAATGTACACCTGGGTCTGCACCAATATTGAAAATGATTATGGCGCATACATAAGAACAAGTAATAAGCGCAAAAAACTATCTAAGGACAGGGAGGGTTTTTTAGAATGGAATCAATCTTTTACACCTAAAGTATTTGAAAAATTATTGGCAACAAAAAAAACGGCGTGTACCGGCTATGCCTATCTCATTAAGGAAATGGCCAATCTATCAGGGCTTCAATGTAAAATTATAGATGGCTATGGGCGTACAGCTACTTTAAATTTGAACAAAGACAGTAATGCCAACCATTCTTGGAACGCGATTTTACTCCAAAATAAATGGTACTTGTGCGATGCAACTTGGTCTGCAGGGCTTATCGTCGTAGAAAAAGATGGCCCCAGATTTAAAAGTCAATACGCTGATGGATATTTCTTGGCCGACCCAAAATTATTTATAAAAAATCATTATCCCTTAGACGGCACATGGGCCTTACTTGAGTCCATTCCCAGTTTCTCACAGTTCATTGCAGGACCAGTAGTCTATAAAGAAGCATTTTCTGCCGAAATCATTCCCACAGCTCCACATCAAATGCAATTAGAAATAGTGAAAAATAAACTTGTTACATTTGAAATGAATGCCCCTTCCTTAGTAACCAAGGAACAACTAAGTTTACTCCTAGTTCACAATGGTGCAACGAAAGAAATACAACCAGAAATAACAATTAACAACAACACCTACACTTTAAAGCACCGTTTTGAACAAGCTGGAAGCTTTGATGTTCATTTACGCTATAAAGATGCTATCGTAGCTACCTATGTGGTAAAAGTAAAACGCAAATAAATGGTCTTTCCCTAAAGACTCATTTTATCCTTGAACAAATAGGATTGCCTTCTAGATACTTCTATCTCGTCTGTGTTAACCATAGTTAATTTTAGCTTCCCATTAAACCAGGGCACTACATCTGAAATAAAATTAGTATTTATTATTTGTTGGCGATTGGCTCTAAAGAAATACTTTTCGGGTAGTTTCTCCTCTACTTGGTTTAGGGATTTATATAGCATTGGACTCTCTTCTTGGAAAAATACCCTGGTATAATTTCCAACGATTTCAAAATGTGAAATATCCCCGACTTTTACGAGCCAGCATTTTTCACCATCCTTAATAAATATTTGACTGTTTCCGGTAAGGCGTTCGCTAGGTGCCAAGGCTTGTTCCTTTTCAGCATCCAGCTTATCTTCAACTTTGGCTATCGCTTGCGCAAAACGTTTTTCGTTAATCGGTTTCAACAAATAGTCCAGTGCATTGTATTCAAACGATTTTATGGCATACTCATCAAAAGCGGTAGTAAAAATAGTTATGGGTACCTCATCTAACATTTCCAATAATTCAAACCCATCCTTTTCTGGCATATTGATGTCCAAAAAGAGTAAATCTGGACGGCTTTCTTGAATTAATTTGTAACCATCATCCACGTTTTCAGCTTCTCCTACGATCGCTATCTGTCCGTGTTTTCTAATCAGTTCCTTCAACTCATTACGGGCCAAACGAGAGTCTTCCACCAGTACCGCTTTAATTGTATCACTCATGACAATGGTATTTTAATAGTTGCCACTACTTCCTCGTTGACCTCTTTTAGCATAAAAGAAGCCTTTACACCGTATAGTAAACGCAAGCGCTGTTTAATATTCTTTAGCCCTAACTGCGTAGAATTATGAGCTATCATTAATTTCCCGGTATTCACCACTTTTATAGAAAGTACATCCTCCGTCTTTTCAGCAGTTAGTTTTATGGTACCTCCAGATTTTAGATTAGAAATACCGTGTTTCGTTGCATTTTCAACCAGTAATTGTATGATCATCGGAGGTATCTGAAAACCAAGAGTGCCTTTATCGATTTCCTTTACAAACTTTAAGCGGTCTTCAAATTGAATTTTTGAAAGAGCAATGTAATTATCTACCATTTCTAACTCTTCCTCTAGTGAGATGGCATTAATATTATTTTTGGTCAAGGAATAGCGAAGCATTTCTGATAACTTCGTCAGCATATCCCGAGATTTTTCCACATCTTCTAGCATGAGACCTCTAATATTATTAAGGCTATTGAACATAAAATGAGGATTTATTTGTCCTTTTAAGGTGTTTAACTGGGCTTGTTTTAAAGTGCTGTTAAGTTCAGCGCGTTCCAAACGATTTGCGTTAAGTTTTGCCGCTATTTTCACGGACATATAGAAAACTGTCCAACCCATTATGGTGATGAAGGAATTAATCAATAACAACCCAATTCCAAAATCCTTGTACATCTCTGGAACTTTTACGTGCTCCTCGGAAAATTTTCCTACAAAATGACCAAAACCATAAGAAAGCCCAAAATAAATGAGAGCGGCAACTCCTATTCCCACAAAAATCTTTAGAAGTTGTTTGGAATTAAAAGCATCAAAATTTAGCACTCTTTTCAAGAAAGAGCGCAATAAACTTGTTGATAAAATACCTATTAAAAAAGTAGATATAAGTCCGTAATAAAATAACTTACTGGACTTGTAACCATCCATATCCGGCGTAAAAGCGTAGGCAACGAAAACCAGTCCGCCCCAGCCTAATAACTGTACGGTCCAAAAGTAAAAATGCCATCTGTGTTCCTTTATAAATGAACTCATTCAATCCTAATTTTCAACTTCAAATATAGTTTAATATTCAAGGTAGCTATTGTTTCTTTTTTGCTCTAGAAGAATATAGTAATAAGAAGGGATAAAAGTAATTTTACTATTGCGATCATGATATTTTTTATAGAATTAAAAGTTTGGCTGACTGTAATACCAATACCGTTTAGTTGCGTTAAAGCACTAAACGGTATTAAATTATTTAAGCATGGAAGGTTTTGTAGCACATTCGGTATTGCGTTCCTTATTTAAGAGTGATACTCCTACTAATGTTAACCCTGCGTAAAGTGGAAAGAAATAATCCATAAGATTTAAACTACTTACCGCTCCGAATAAAGAAGCTATAACTGTTACTACTCCGATACTTAATACTGTTAATTTTGTTTTGTCGATTGTTTTCATGATTGTATGTTTTTAATAATTAGTTGATTTTATTTTTCAAACTTGATACTTTTATTTTTTGAAGTATTCATTTTGTTCGATGGTGTAAATCTAAGTGAGAAATCCAGATTGGCATACTAAAATATGACGAACGGTAGAAAGAAACACCCGAACGGACATTTTCCTTGACTAAAATGTAATTAATTGATATTCAGAATTTTAAAGTTCTTCTGTCACTACAAAAATGAATCAAAACTACTGTGAAATGGGAGTTTTAGCTGATTTTAGGGTATTAAAAAGTAGTGCTATTTCAGAAGATAATATTTAGCGCTATTTGCTTGATTTAGGAGGGTACTTATCAAAAATTTTAATGACAAGTTCTTGCATTTTTTGTTCTTTTTCTAAAGGAGAGCTACCCTCTTTGAACGGGCTTTCACTTACAGCTTGCCAAATCAGAACATCTTTTTTAATATCCACCAAGTCTACCTGTATTTCCCTATTGAGTTTAGGACCACCTACGGGTATACCTATAGAAACTCCGCCCCCAACGTTTCGACCACCACCGCCCAGACCAACACCTACGGAATTACCTGCCTGTGCCCTAAAAACAGTACTTTTTATATTGATGAAAATATCTGCCTCTTCCGAGAACATAAGCCCTTTAGATTGTAATGTAATATCCATGGCGTTCAAAAGTCTTTTTTCATCTAATTGACTTAGACCCGTTTCCATGTCAGCAAAGTAATTGTATGTGGTATAAGAGGAAAAATCAGCATTACGGTCATAATCATAATCCACTTGGATGGCTCCACAAGAGGAAAAGATGAACAGGAGCAATAGGTAACTGAAATATTTCATAATCACTATTTTACCTCAATATACGCAAAAATCAACCTTCTTGCTTTTTAAAGAACAAACTCGCCCAAACTACTACTTACGTAAAACTTGAAATTCTACTACACGTTTATCATGGTCCAAAGCCTATCTTTCAGCGCTTTAATTCCCATTTGAGCAACAGACGATATAAACATATAAGGAACCCCATTTAAGTCCACATCCAGTTCCGTACGCATTTCATCTATCAATTCATCATCTAACATATCGCTTTTAGAAATCGCTATTAGGCGTTCTTTGTCCAATAATTCAGGGTTGTACCTTCGTAGCTCATCCAAGAGGATTTCATATTCCTTACTGATGTCAGGACTATCCGCAGGAATGAGAAAGAGTAATGTAGCATTGCGCTCTATATGCCTTAAGAAATAGTGTCCAAGACCTTTCCCTTCGGCAGCACCCTCGATAATTCCCGGAATATCTGCCATTACGAAACTTTTAAAGTCTCTGTACTCCACAATTCCTAAATTTGGTTTAAGGGTAGTAAATTCGTAATCGGCAATCTTAGGCCTAGCGGAGGTAATAACAGAAAGTAAAGTAGACTTACCGGCATTGGGGAAGCCTACCAATCCTACATCTGCCAAAATTTTCAGTTCTAAAATAAAAGCGCCTTCAGTTCCTTCTTTTCCTGGTTGTGCATATCTTGGCGTCTGGTTGGTTGACGTTCTAAAATGCCAATTGCCACGACCACCCATACCACCTTCCACAACTATTTTTTCCTCGCCATGTTCGGTAATCTCCAATAGCTCTTCATTCGTTTCTGCATCTCTTAAAATAGTCCCCAACGGCACATCCAAGTACACATCATCACCATCGGCACCCGTACTTCTGCTCTTTGCGCCATGAGCACCATGACCTGCTTTAAAATGCTTCTTGTACTTAAAAGTAACTAAAGTCCATAAGTTCTGATTACCTCTAAGAATAATATGACCACCACGACCACCATCTCCGCCATCAGGACCTCCCTTGGTTATAAACTTTTCTCTATGTAGATGCACTGAACCTTTGCCCCCGTTACCAGAGGTTAAAAACACTTTTACATAATCTACAAAATTTCCTTCGGTCATTTTCGGTATTTAGTCTAAGCTTATCAACTTATTAAACGGAAAAATCTTAGTCGAAATCTAATGAATCATCAAAATAAAATAGATAAACCAGATAAATTAAGGCAATCAGAAAAAAAATAAAGACCGCAGAACAGCCTGTTACAAAACAACCCTTGATAGCTTCTTTTGGTCGTATTACTTCTTCAGCCAATTATAACGATGCTATGACCTTGGTCAAACGTTCCGTAATTTCTTCAATAGAACCAATACCATTAACGCTATGGAATTTATTTTGGTCCTCGTAATAATTCTTTAAAGGGGCTGTTTTTAAACTGTACTCCTCAAAACGGTTTCTAATCTTATCCACGTCTTGGTCATCTGAACGGCCACTAACCTTACCCCTTTCTAACAAACGTGCTATTAACACCTCATCATTGGCTTCTAAAGCTATGGTAGCATTAATTTTCATATCCTTTGATTCCAAAAAATTATCCAACGCTTCTGCTTGCGCAGCTGTACGGGGAAAACCATCAAAAATAAATCCGTCAGCATCAGGATTTTTCCCTACCTCATCCTCTAACATCTTAATTGTAACAGCATCAGGAACCAAATCACCTTTATCGATATAAGACTTGGCCAAATTACCTAGTTCCGTACCGTTCTTAATGTTGAAACGAAAAACATCTCCGGTTGAAATGTGTTTTAGATTGTACTGTTCTTTTAAAAATTGGGCCTGGGTACCTTTTCCCGCTCCGGGCTTTCCAAATAGTACAAGATTTATCATATGTTTTTGGTTTAGTTGGTATACTTCTCTAAAATTTCTTCCTAATTCTTTATAATCTAATCCGTAACCCACAATAAAGCGGTCCGGAATTTCCAATCCAAAATAATCTATGGCGTATTCTCCATTATATACCTCTGACTTATAAAAAAGACTGGCTATTTTAAATTCTTTTACGTTGGTATTAGAAAATAAATGTACCAATTCTTGAAGTGTGCGACCGGTATCTATAATATCTTCCAAGATAATGACATCCCTGCCTTCTATATTTTCAGGTAAATCCAGCAAAGTCTCCACAATCCCTGTTGAAGTAAGTCCTTGGTAGGAACTTAGTTTAACAAAAGAAACCTCGCAAGGGTACTCGTAAGCCTTTAAAAAGTCAGATACGAACATGAACGACCCATTTAAAACACCCACAAAAATCGGTGTCGTATCCCTATAATCGGCAGCGATGGTATCCGCAACACGCTTTACTGCTTGCTGAATTTCCTTCTCGCTAATAAAAGGTTTGAAAAATTTGTCGTGAAGTTGTATCAATTTTTAAAAATTAGTAAGGTGGGCAAAGATAGCATATTGGGGCGTGTTTTTGAATTTTAGCCAATTGGATTCTCATTTTTAAACGTATTTTTGTGGTAAACAGGGTGTATTTTAAAATCAAAAAAGACTGTTGAAGGCATGAACTATTTTTCATCGAATTTTAAGCTTGGTATTTTAGGAGGTGGGCAATTAGGCAAAATGATGCTTTATGAAACCCGAAAATGGGATATAGTCACAAAAGTTCTGGACGCATCTGAAGAGGCTCCGTGTAAAATAGCTTGTAATGAATTTGTTCAGGGAAGTCTATTGGATTATGATACGGTATATAATTTTGGAAAAGATGTTGACGTTCTTACCATAGAGATTGAAAATATAAACTTGGACGCCCTAGCGCAGTTAGAAAAAGAAGGTATTAAAGTATATCCCCAACCCAATGCCTTGCGAATTATTCAAAATAAAGCAAAACAAAAACTGTTCTACACGGACCATGATATACCAACAGCTCCTTTTCAACGGTTCGCTTATCTGAGTGAGATAGCCGATAGTTTGCATAATGGGGGTTTAACCCTCCCTTTTGTTTGGAAAGTAGCGCAATTTGGCTATGATGGACAAGGTGTAAAAGTAATACGAAAAATAGAAGATTTAACCGGTTTACCTCCAGGGGAGTGTATTGCGGAAGATATGATTCCGTTTAAAAATGAACTGGCGGTCATTGTAGCTAGAAATGCCGACGGGGCAGTAAAAACCTATCCTGTTGTGGAGATGGAATTTCATCCTGAAGCAAACCAAGTAGAATATGTTATCTGTCCGGCAAGGATAGATGAAAAAATAGCGGAAAAAGCGCAAAATTTAGCGCTAAAAGTTTCTGAAAAAATAGGTCTTACCGGTCTGCTTGCCGTTGAAATGTTTCAGACCCAAGAGGATGACATTTTAGTAAACGAAGTAGCTCCAAGACCCCATAATAGTGGACATTATAGTATTGAAGGGAGCTATACCAATCAATTTGAACAACACATACGAGCCATTCTTAATTTACCCTTAGGGAAGACAGACAGTAAGGTTGCAGGGATTATGGTAAACCTTGTAGGCGCAGAAGGCCATAAAGGAGAAGTGATCTACGAAAATATCGATGCCATTATGGATATGGATGGTGTTACACCCCATATATATGGAAAAAAACAAACCCGACCTTTCCGCAAAATGGGACATGTTACCATTGTAAATGAAGATATTAACGAGGCAAGAAAAGTGGCACAAAAAGTAAAGGAAACGATTAAAGTAATAAGCAAATAGTTATGAGCAAAGTAGCCGTGGTCATGGGAAGTACCAGTGACCTACCCGTAATGCAAGAAGCCTTAGATATCCTAAAAGGTTTTGATATTGAAGTAGATGTAGATATCGTTTCTGCGCATCGTACTCCCGAAAAGTTGTTCGATTTTAGTAAAAATGCCCATACGAACGGGTATTCTGTAATTATTGCCGGCGCAGGCGGTGCGGCACATCTTCCAGGCATGGTTGCATCCATGTCCCCATTGCCCGTAATCGGGGTTCCCGTAAAAAGTAGTAATTCTATTGATGGATGGGACTCAGTTCTTTCTATACTGCAAATGCCAGGAGGTGTTCCAGTTGCAACAGTCGCCTTAAACGGAGCCAAAAACGCCGGTATTCTTGCTGCTCAAATCATAGGTTCCTCAGATAAATGTGTTCTTGATAAGATTGTTCTTTACAAAGAAGGTCTAAAGCAGAAAGTGATTGATGGGGCTAAATCAGTAAACGGTAAGTAGTATGCAGTTGGCAGTTGGCAGTTGGCAGTTGGCAGTTGGCAAAATTAATTTTCAATACTCAAATCTAAAATCTCAATACTAGCAAATGAATCCACTTCTTTCCCCATTCGATACCGCACCATTTTCAGAAATTAAAAACGAGTATTTCAAACCTGCCTTTCTTAAAGCTATGGCAGATGCCAGAGCCGAGATAAATGCGATAACCTCAAATACGGTAGCACCAACTTTTGAAAACACTATAGAAGCCCTAGAGTTTTCAGGGCAACAATTAGACAGAATTTCAAGTGTTTTTTTTAATTTGAATTCTGCCGAGACCAATGAAGAAATTCAAAAAATAGCACAGGAGGTCTCCCCTTTGTTAGCAGAATTCGGAAATGATATTACCTTAAACGAATCCTTGTTCAAACGAATAAAGACTGTTTATGAAAATAAAAGCCAACTTCAACTTTCTGTAGAACAGCAAACACTACTAGAAAAAAGATACAAAAGCTTTAGTAGAAATGGAGCAAATCTTTCTGAAGATAAAAAGAAGCGACTACGGGAAATCGACGCTGAGTCTTCAAAATTAAAATTGAAGTTCGGAGAAAATATTTTAGCTGAAACCAATAAGTACCAAAAACATATTACCAACGAGGCAGATTTAAATGGTTTACCGGAAGGTGCAAAGGAAGCTGCCGCGCAGTTGGCCAAGTCAAAAGGCAAAGAAGATGGTTGGATGTTAACGCTAGACTACCCTAGCTACATTCCCTTTATGAAATATGCCAAGAACAGGAAGTTGCGCAAAGAACTCTCCTTAGCTTTTGGAAGCAAGTCTTTTAAAGGTGATGAGCTGGACAATCAAGAAAACGTTTTAAAAATTGCCAATTTAAGACATGAACGTGCAAACCTTTTGGGTTACACCACCCATGCCCATTTTGTTTTAGAAGAACGGATGGCGGAAACACCTGAAAAAGTACATACCTTCTTAAATGAGCTATTAGAAAAAGCAAAACCAGCTGCCATAAGAGAGTTTAAACAATTAGAAGGTTTCGCCAAGAAAGAAGACGGAATCGACCGTTTGGAAAAATGGGATGGCAGTTACTATTCCGAAAAGCTAAAACAAAAATTGTTCAGTTTGGATGACGAACAGTTGAAACCCTATTTCAAATTAGAAAACGTTATTGACGGTGTCTTTCAGGTAGCGGAAAAACTTTTTGGATTACAATTTGAAGAAGTTTCGGATATAGATACCTACCATGAAGAGGTAAAAACATATCGTGTTTTTGATTTAGAGAAGAATTTCATTTCCATATTTTATGCGGATTTTCATCCTAGAGCAGGAAAGCGCGGAGGTGCTTGGATGACGTCCTTCAAATCGCAATGGAAGAGAGACGGCGAAAATGTGCGTCCACATATTTCTAACGTATGCAATTTTACACCGTCCACACCTACAAAACCGTCCTTACTAACCTTTAACGAAGTTACCACCCTATTTCATGAATTTGGCCATGGTTTACATGGTATGCTGGCAAACACAACGTACCCAAGTCTTTCAGGAACCTCGGTCTATTGGGATTTTGTAGAGCTTCCCAGCCAAGTATTGGAGAACTGGTGTTATGAAAAAGAAGCCTTGGCCTTATTTGCCAAGCACTATGAAACAGGTGAAGTAATACCAATGGAACTCGTTCAAAAAATAAAAGATTCCGCCACCTTCCAAGAAGGAATGCAGACCTTGAAACAACTAAGTTTTGGACTTTTAGATATGGCTTGGCATGGTACGGACCCTTCAGACATTAAGAATGTAAAGGCTTATGAAGACCAAGCATTTGCAGCTACCAATCTGTATCCAGAAACACCCGAAACTTGTATGAGTACGGCTTTCGCACATATTTTTCAGGGTGGTTACGCATCTGGGTATTATAGTTATAAATGGGCAGAAGTGCTGGATGCCGATGCCTTTGCTTACTTTAAGGAAGAAGGTATCTTCAATAAAGAAGTAGCGACCAAATTCAAGGAACATGTACTCTCTAAAGGTGGCACGGAAAATCCTATGGTACTCTACAAACGTTTTAGAGGAGCAGAACCGAAGGTAGAAGCACTACTGGAAAGAGCAGGACTATTATAAATAGCGAATTGACTATTAAAAAGATACCGCTTGCATATCATTAGAAATATTGGGGCTAGCAGCCGATGTTAGGTACTTTACTTCATCTTCGATTAAGTCACACAAGATGGATTCTTAGGTATTTCGAAGAACTACACTAAATTTTACTGTTACACATATATTGGTTTCGGAATTCAAGCGTTAGTTCTTAGTATACTTCAAAACCTACTTTAAGATGAGAAAACTAGTTTATATTCTAGTAATACTATTCATTTCCTCCTGTAGCACGGATACAGAGCTATTAACTGATGAAATTTTAGACAATGAGACGACCAACGATGAAACAGCGAATGATGGTCAGAACAACGCTCCGAATTTTAATATGAGCACTTTTCAAATTCCAGAACATAGTTTAGCGGGTACTCCTATCGGTACGGTAACGGCAACCGATGCGGACCAAGATTTGCTGACCTATACTATCGAATCTAATTACGATTTAATTATTAATGAAAATACTGGAGAGTTATCTGTAGGGGAAAATTTGCAATTAGACTTTGAGACGAACAATGAAATTCCTTTCACTGTTTCTGTTTTTGACGGAAGTACCATCGTAGATTTAAACACTGCACTTACTATAACGGATATTGATGAATACGAAGCTCTAAACCAAACTCAAAAAGATTTAGTAAGCTACTATTCTTTCCTAACCCTAAGAAAGGGTGCAAGTTCACCTCGTACAAACAACCTTAAATGGGGAGAATCTATTAGCTTGTATTTAGATGGTGCCATAACTCCAGAATATAGAGCAATGGTAACTGCGGCACTGGAAGAAATCAATGAATATTTCACGATTGGCGATTTCAATATTTCGTTAACCACGAATCAATCCGAGGCGAATGCTACGTTATATTTAGGCGATGTATCCGAAATTGAAACCTTGTGGCCGGACATTTACAATATTGCAAACGGAAGCAATAACCAAGGGTACGCTTCCACCTCTTTTTCGAATAACGTCATTAATGATGCCCGTATTTGGCTCTCTATAGATTCAGAAATACTCTTTAAGCACGAATTGGGACACGGACTTGGCCTAGGGCACTCCAACCGTTGTGATTCTAGTGAACCTGTAGGAAGTTTTATGTGCTCTACAGTATCGCCTAATCACAACATCCTACCATCCGAAGTAGAAGTACTACGCTACTTATATCACGAAGACATGCCAGCTGGTTTAAATGAGGGACAAATAGAGGATTATCTATCAAATTTCATCCTATTAGGTAACTAATATTCCTAATACGCAAAAAGCGGCCGATTATAAGAAATAATCGGCCGCTCTCATTTTAATATCAAATGACTAGATACTTTAGTACAAACGGTTAGGTCCAATATAATCGATATAAATATTTAGGTTTTGCATAAATACCGTTGCAGTACCAAAAGCTAGATTTTCTTTAGCGGTAAAAAGTACTTTATCGCTCTTTCCCAACAACTTCACGGTTAATGTATCCGGTTCTCTTGTCAGGACCATGTATTCAGGATTACCCCTAACATTTCCACCGGTAAGCATAACCGTACCATCTTTTAGCTTTCCCTTCTCAAATACAGCACTGTATCGTTCCTTTCCTTCTAAATCATAACTCACAACTGTACCGTCCAGATAAGTACCCTTTACGGTATAGGTAAGTCTTTTTTTGTCCGTATCATTATAAAAGGCTGTGGTTTCAGTTTCCTTTCCATCCACATAACTAGAAATTCTTTTTCCATTATCGTCATAACTTATACGTTTTACGAGCATACCTCCACTATAGGTTTCAGTTACGGGTTTTCTAGTATTAAATTTGGTCACAACCCTTGTTCCTTCAAATGGTATGCCCTCCTTGTACGTCATTTCACTTACCAGCTCCCCTTCTTTGTCATAGTAGCGTGCTTTTCCGTTTAGCTGCCCATTATCATAAATTTCAGTTTTAACTAGTTCACCATCATAATCATTATACGTGAAAAGACCATTCTCTTTATCATTCGTAAAATTTCCTTCTTCCAAAATACTTTGGTCGTAATCGTATTTTTTATAAGCCCCATTTCGTTTACCATCCTCAATTGTATAACTAAGCCTTTGTTTTACATCATAATAAGTACCTTTCCAAGGCTTACCGCCTTTAAAAGTAACTTTACCTAATAAGTTAGCTTCACGGTCATAAAAAGATGCACAACAACTGGCATCAATATCCTCCACCAGTACTGGAATAATTTGACCATATGGTGCATTTTTACCATAGTCGTAACGCAGTAGTCGTATTTGCTCACCATCTTTGCGTGTTTCCATGGATTTTACTTGATCGGAATCACCAAAAAATTCATAGACCGTTCCTTCTTTGGTCTTAAAGTTGTACTCCCCTAAGACCTTTTCTTCCATATCATAAAAAATACCCGTCGTCTTATCATACCCCTCAAATCCTATTTCGCTCTGTTTCTTTCCATTACTATAAAATTTAATTTCCTTAGTTCTCTTATAACCACTTGGTTCATAAAGCTCTACTCTTTTGAAGGTTGCATTTTGTTCATCACCTATTTGACGTTTTCTATAACTAGTCCGTTGGATTACAAAACCATTTTCATAATGCTCAATAGCGCTAATATCCCCTTCGTAATCAATAGTGAAACGATCACCGTTCATTGCCTTTGGATACCCATTGTCATCCTTTAAGTTTAATACTCCCAAAACTGTCCCATCTTTGGCGTAGTAAGTTTCTTTAGTAAGTGTCTTTTCACTGAACACGATGTCCGTATTAAAATAGTCGTTTACCTCAACTACCAACTTCCCGTCTTTATAAGTAATTTTTCTATCTCCGATTATTTCCGTGCCGTTTATAGGAGTCCAATTATTGTAAACCATTCTGGCAATTTCTTTGCCTTCTTCGTCATAACTAATTTGAAGGTCTTTGGCACCATCGGTATAACTGGTGCTACTCATTAGTTTCTGGTTTTCATAAAACTTTTCCTCTTTTGTCATTTTTCCAGCACTGTATTCCCTGATACTCTTTATAAGTTCTGCCTTGTACTCCTTATAACTGGTATAAAATTGATACTCCTTACCATCCACAGGCTTTAAGTAATTATTTTCATAGGTATAGCTCATTTGCCCAATTACTTCTCCTTGAGGGTTGTAGAAGGTTTTAGAAAGCCCAATCTCCGAATTAAATTCCTCTCGCACTTGGTCTTTACAATAGTAAAAGGTTGTACCAATAGCTTTCCCGTTGGTATAATATGAAATCTGCATAGGGCGCATAGGTATTTTATAGTAAGACACTTCCAAGCCTTCAATATCATTGTTGGGCAAAAGCTTACGAGCCCCAATAAATTCTCCTTTAACATCAAAATATTTGATAAGCACGTCATATGTTTTACCCACACTGTAACGCTCGTAACGGACCCCTTTTATATCTGTTTCGTAAATAATATTTATGGTAGTATCGCCAATTATCTCCGTGTAATATCTTCTATTGTTGCCAAAATTGCTATTGGTCTTTCCAGAAACTATTCTCCCATTCTTAAATTGCGCTCTTAACTTTTTACCGTTCAGGGTGGAAATGTATTCTCCATTCAATCGATTATTGGCATAAGTACCCTGCTGCAGGATACTTCCATCTTCATTGTACCAAGTTACTTTACCTTCCCAAAAATCTTTATCGGCTTTTGAAGAAGTTCCGCTCATCTGAAGTTTACCAGAGCGATAAAAATCTTCGGTTCTGTAGAGATTTCCTTCCTTCTTTATGGGTGGTCGAAAAAAAACTGCACTATCCTTGACTGTAGTTTTCCATTTGGAATCATAGTATATAGTATCGTTTTGCGCAATAATCTCACCTCCTCCTAAGAAAATACCAACGAAAGACAATATGATAAATAGCTTAAAGGATAAATTCATAATCTTCATAATTACAGTTTTGCTAAATGGTAATTCATTCTATTTGAAACAAAAGTAACGCCCCTTTTTTTAAACTATATCCCTAGATTCAGGTATTTTAGTTTAGTATCTTGTAATTTAGAAACTAAAGAACCATAAATGCCACATTCTTTTTTATTTGATAAAGGTCGCGTAGCCTCTTTTTGCGATGCTGTTTTCTCTATAGCAATGACCCTTTTAATATTAGAAATTGAAGTCCCTAGTGTTGAAGTGCTCTACGAAAATGATTTTTCAGCTGTTCTAGCAAATAGAATACCTAGCTTCATAGGATTCTTGGTCAGTTTTATGGTCATTGCCCTTTATTGGGTAAGTCACCTAAGAATCTACAGGTATATTACGGTATTGACCGAGAAATTAATATGGTTGAATATTATCTTATTACTATTCGTTGTTTTCCTTCCCTTTTCGACAGCTCTCTATGTGGGTGACTTCTTTGGTACTGCTCCCTTTATCTTCTATTGTATGAATCTAGTGCTTTTAGGTTTGTTCAACTTTATTTTAATACGGGCCATTGCAAAAAAAGAATTAGGGAATAATGGAATGACGAAAAGCATTGGCAATTGGTTGCAGTTTAGGTCTTTAACAGCAGTTTTTGTTTGGGCACTTGCAGCGGCCCTTGCTATAGTATTTCCTACTTTAGCTCGAATCATTTTCGTTCTCATATTTGTAATTCAGATTTTTGGCGACCGGTACTTTAAGAAAAAAATCGCTATAGATGAACAGTGAGGATTATAACGCGCTTATCGCCTATCATTACCAGTCATACAGACCTCCACTGCACGCTATTATTCTAAAAAACTATTTATCAGAAAAGAAATTTGATTATGGTTTGGATATTGGTTGTGGCACCGGAAAATCTACCGTGGCGTTAAAACAATTTTGTAAAGAAACTGTAGGCGTTGACCCGAGCAAGGCTATGTTAGCAAAAACAGCACCAGAACAAGGTATTACCTATGAATATTTCAATGGTTTACAACTACATCATAAAAAAGATTCCTATGATGTAATTACTTTGGCTGGTTCTTGGTGGTACGGAAAGTCGCAGACCTTACTCAATGACATAGTGAAGGTCGGGCGTAGAGGTGCACCGGTATTTCTATACGATTTTGAGATTCTCCTTGCGCCGATTTACCAGAAATTACAGCTAAAGCTACATTCGCATATTACAGATTACGACCATTTTATTGATTTTAACGGTTTCAACATGGAAGGTTTACAGTTCATTTCAAAAGTTTCCGATGAAGTCCTTTTAAAAGTTACGGCGCAGGAGTTAGCGCATTTAATCTGTTCTGAACAGGCAGTCTTAAAGCTACTGCAGTTAAAATTTGATGATAGTCATCCGTTCAAAAAACTAGTCAATGAACTTGAAAACAGCTATAAGGGGAAAAATATTGAACTTCTTGCAAGAACCTTTAGTACTAGTTATAAAATAGTGAAACGCTAAGTACTTCACAGACTAAAACCTAAGGAACCACCACTGTGATAAAAACACCACTATTATTACTCACAACGACCGGAGCTATTTAATTTTATAAAGTGCAGTTATCTCCGTATTTTATCTCTCGCTACGTTCTTCGGGCAACAAATCGTTTTTAAAAGGATTTTTGACAAAAGGGTAAGCAAACTGCCGAAGAAATCCTTTTGGGAAAGAGGCATCTACAAGACCGGTACCTTTTGGCCATTCATTACCGGGCAAGTAATACGTTCCAAAAAGTTTGTCTATAAACGGAAAAACAACGGCAAAGTTATTGCCGTAATGCTCAGGCTCTTGGCAATGGTGCCAATGGTGGTATTGCGGTGTGGTGATAATGTATTTTAAGAATCCAAAATTGATTCTAGTATTTGCATGTATGAATACGGCATGTATGGCGATAAAAACGATATAGACATTAAACGTCAAGGTCGAAAAACCTAAAACGTACAAAGGCAGATAAGACATACTACGGGTAAAGAAAATATCGATAAAATGGGTGCGAGAACCTGCAAGCCAATCCATATTTTCGGTGGAATGGTGAATGGAATGGAAACGCCATAGAAAGTAGTGCGAATGAAAAATGCGATGCGCTACATACTGGAACAAATCGGTTACCACCAAGGCCATTAAAAGTTCTACGATAAAAGGCAGGTCGTTTACCCACTGATGAACGCCCTCAAGGTTCATCCAACCAAAAAAAGCAACCGCAGGTTTTTTTGTCAACACCCCAAATAATTGAATCGCCAAATGACTGATGCCAAAATACACTAAATCGGTTCGCCACTCGGGATGGAATTTAGATTGCAGTTTGTTTTTCGGAAAAACCAATTCAATAGGCACAAAAATCAACACCATTACAAGTAAATCAAGAATTAACCAATCGAGACCGAGACTCCAGTTCATCTTCTCCACGGCCCTACCTTCAACGGTCATACCACCCAAGAGTACTGCCAAGGCACCTAAGACCACCCCAACAACAGCGTACTTCTTATTTTTGGATAGCAGCAAACTCACTAGAGCAAAAAGGAAGGTGGCAATAATACCGCCCAGCATTATGTTTTCTGCCATTTCCGCTGTGTAGACCTCTCTAAATTCTGGCGTAGTCAATTCTTCTGGAAACTTAAAACACAACATGCTCGCTAGTGATGACAAGCCCAAAAAAATGGAAATTGCACCACTAATTCTACCTTCTCCGACGCGCATGCGTTTTCTTTTACTTGTCATTACTTTATTTATTATGAATTATTATGGTACGATTACAAACGCTTCTGAATTGATAAAAATTGTCTTTATATCGTAGCACACTTAAGGTTATCTTCTATTGTTACGCGGTATCGTTTCAATTATTGAAATATCCATTAATTCGCAATTCAAATTAGGGAACCTCGATAAAGAATTTTTCCTCAAGAGGTTGCTCTAACCAAAAGGTTTCTCCAAAAAACCAATACGGCCTGTCCTCATATAAAGATCGATAATCTCCCCAGTAATACACAAAGGGATAGGTTTGTTGTTTTTCCTCACTGAATACCGTACCGTACAAATAGGCAGCAGTAGTTCCACTAACGCCTCCGGTTATAAAGTTTGCAAGGTCAAAGGTGACAGTAGTACCTACGGGCAAATCCACTATCTTTTTTAAGTTTGCTTGTAGTCCAAAAATAGTTCCGTCTTCAAGCACGTAAGGATAGTTTTCATTTGGCGCCGTAATTGGGTGCTCAAAAATTATTGTCCTTTTTACGGTCTTCACAGGCCTATTCATCAGTTCAGCGAACGGAGCTACATCTGAAACATCTTTGGTTTTTGGCGTCAATACCATGTAGACGTATAGTATAAAGAGACCAATACCTAAAATTCCGGCAATTGCACATCCTATGATAACTTTTCTCATTTTATCTCGTTTTTAACTCTTTGGCTAACTACTTTCTAGCGTCACAAATACGTTACTAAAATCTAGCCTGGCCAAATCACTTTTATGGATTACATAGAAAATATCACCAGCATCACTCCATTGCATATCTCCCGCTGAAGTTACCTTTAATAGTGTCATCCAATCTTCCGGATTTCCTTTTTTCGCAAGCGATGCTTGTAATTCAGGCGCTTCATGTTGCGTAAAACCATGGGCATTTACTCCATATTCAAATTGTATTTTATCATTTAGGGGACTTTCAAAGGTATCGTAGAGTTCATCCAATAATTTATCATCTTCCAATAGGACTTCACTTTCCTTATTAAAAAGATGTTGATTAACATAACTTGCATAAAATGAAGGTGCGCTATTTACTTTTTTAGCACTTACTTTAAAACCTTGATAACATGCTCCAAACATTTCTGAATAATCTTCTTCGGTAAACTTAAAACGCTTACCAGAGACCAAAGTAGCATTATCGTCCACATAAATGATTTTTCCCGGATTGTTAGTGCCACCATAGATATTATGCATAGTCTCTAAAAAGAAAAACAAGGTGCCTATTCTGGGTAAATAGTCCTGCAAATGGGCAATCTCCATACAGTTAATCTGTCCTATAAATTCATAGATATAATCTGACTTTTCTTCTCGCCAATTTTCACCAAATCTTGGGTAGGGTATATTTATGGGTAAATCTGGCATACCCCCGAAACGATGGTTTCCTACTTGTGTATAATCCTCTTCTTCTATATGTGAAAAGCCAATAGCTCTTTTAACCATTGAAAGTAGGGCTGCACCATATGGTATTAATTTATTCTCTTTTATGACCATTTTTATTTCAGGAACCAGTTCCGCATCATTTTTTGACCAAAACACGTTATCGTTCCAAGCACGTAATCCTTTTCCATCAGCTCCGTTGTAGTCGTAACTGAGCAATCGCAATTTATCTTCCATGGGCAGGTCGATGGCGGCAACTTGATTAAATAGTTCAGGTAGGCTTTCTAATGGATTATCTTCAAGTTTAATTTTTTTCAACTTCGGTTGCTCCGCCAAAGACTCAGGCAAGGTTTTTAATTGGTTTTTATCTAAATGGATATGGGTCAATTCAGGCAAATTGATTTTTTCAGGAATACTTTTCAATTTATTGGAAGCAATCCATAAATATTTCAATTTAGAAAGTTCAAATATACCTTGAGGTATTGCTTCTAATTCGCAGTTGCTAGCATTCAATTGCTCTAATTGCATCAAATTACCAATCTCCTCAGGAAGTTTATCTATTGACGCTCCACTAATATGAAGGCTCTTTAGCTTTTTAAGGGTTTCTATTTCTGGCTGTACTGTTTTGAAAGGAATTTTTTCTTGAGGCCAAGAATTGGAACGACTTAAAATCGTTAAATCTTCAAGATTATTAAAGCAAAATATACTATCGGGAAGCTTAATAAAATTAGGATTATGGAGATACAAAAAACGTACCTCCTCAGGTTTCGCAGTTTTTACTTCTTCCATTGAAGTATAACGATAATGAGACCATTGAAGGCTAGACATGTCAAACCTTTTAGCAATCCGTACGGGAAACACTTTACTATCGTAGCTCTTGGTCATTTCACCTTTTAAAAGTACCCAGCCGGAATCAAAAGTAACTGAACCACAGAAAGCCAACCCATATTCGAAACCTTCGCTATGGGCATTCAAAAATAATGGAGCATTGGTTTTTCCATTCTCAAAATAGAGCATCCCCTTTGGCTGTCCGTTAACATGAATTCCTTTTGCAGGAATAGTTAAAGTGACCAAGCCGTCTCCCGGGTAATCGCTTAAGAACTTTCCTTTGATTCCTTTTGTGACTTGCTTGGTTTTTGCTCTTAAAGTGACTAACAGTTCCTTTGAAAATTCAGGTATTTGGATGTCACATTCTTCCATCAAAAAGTCAAATTCATAATCTCCGACACCAAATCGTTCTTGACCGTCATTAGGAATTTGAACATCGCAAAATTCCTTTTTCTTTAGCGCCTCATGATTTTCTGAATCTCTTTCTAAAGCTGCTTCAAATTTGAGCTCCTCCTTCTCCATATCTAAAACTTGCCGTTGCCAAGTTCGGCGGCGAAGTGAAGTATCTCCAATAATTTCCAAAGATTGGAAAACAGGCACTACCCAAGAATTTAGTTCATTGGAAGGAATTTTTTCATGAATGACCTTAAATTCTAAAAAATAGTCATCGTCCAAGAATACTGCGGCATGAAAGTACTGTAATTTAAAGTGTAATTTATTCCAAACGGCATCGGTATGGGCCTGAAGTATAAAAGTTTTATAATCTTTAAAACGAATCTCTTCAAAACTTATAAGTTCAGATGCATAGTGTAGCGATATACACCAATCTTCCCATTTCTTTTCCAAAGTATCACCTTTATAACTGTCCGATTTAAGGTCGGACAAAGGAAAGAGCCTCGCTTCTAAATGCGGATGCTGCACTTTACAAGCAACGGTATGGTCTTCCGCTCTAAATCCTATGCTACTTTCAGTGATAATCTGAAAGGAATCAGGGAGCTGCAGTTCAAATATTGGGGTACTAATGGTTTTCATTAATTTTTAGCTTTATCAAAGCCTACCTTAATTCACGTTTAAATGGGTAGTTCCTTTTAAACTGGCATCGCTATTCATATCCCATATTTCAACTTCCCAAATGACGGGGTTACTTAGCTTTCCTTTTGAAAAAACCAGTGTACCGCCAACTCCCTGTGCTATTTGCGCTTCCGTAATTAATGTATTTTCAAAAGCATTTTTATTATACAGTATTTGCTTTCCTTTTGCATCTTCAACTTTAATGGATAGCCCTAATGCTACAAAGCCATTTACCACTGTATATCCCTGTAAACCCTCAAACTGAAATTGTAAATTATCACCAAATTCAGTTTCGGAATTTGTTATAACGGTCTTAGAATCGGTATTGAAGATATATACTTCCTGTGCCTTTAGACCTGATTCCTTCACCGTAATATCCGGATTAGGTAGTATCTCAAAATCCATTGTAGACTTAAAAGTCCCCTCACCTCTTTCGTCCGATATATTATAAGAAGCTGTATATTTTTTTCCAGAATGCATAGGCTGGGCAAGAATCAATTCTCCATAAAGTGTTTTTAAGGAAACATCAAGACCTTTAGAACTATCCAACAGGTTATCGCTTTGCATCACTACCTCGCCACTGTCCGAAGTAACTTCTACCCCCATTTTTGCATAATAGGTACCGTTCTCTACGGTAAAACCATCCATATTTTCGAAATTGGTATAAATCTTTTGGCCGTAAATGAAAACATTGTCATCTAACCGCTCAGAATCTGTGGAGAGGTAGACTTCATCTGCAGAAAGTCCGTCTCCTTCCGTACTAATACTAGTATTAAAATTTTTACTAACGGATTTGTCAAATTTACAAGCGGTCGCAAAAATCAAAAAAGCTAAGATTGCGATACCTAACACATAATGTTTCATATTAATTCTTTGTATTGTTGTTGATTAATTCATCAGTTTAAATAACCCCTAATTTTCGTAATAAGACACGTACAGAACGGCCATTTTCAAATAATAAGAACCGTCTTTTATGCCGTCTGTTTTGGCATACTTTCTAAATTTTATGTAGACTTCTTGGTACTTATCCTCTTTGGTACTATAGGTATAGGCACCCGCCAATAAATATTGGTTTGCAGCTACCATCCAATCCTCACCGCCTTCTTCCAATTCCATTCCTACTTCAAGATAGGGTTCCGAAAACATGTACTTTCCCTGTTGGTTGTAAAGCAATCCTAACATAATGTTTGCCCTACCATGCTTTTTATATTTTGCAATAGCACCTAAGTAAGCGCGTTCTGCTTCTTCAGCTATTTTGTTGGCACTTTTACTCATTGGGTTCTCGGTAGCCGTTGCCAAAGCTGGTTGTATTAAAATAGTCAAAATACGGCCATAATCAAAAATCCTGTTAGCATCGTCCGGCTCTTGAAGAGCATCTTCATGCTCTTCTCTAAATTTGGGCAAGTGCTGCGTGGCAATTTCGTTGGTTTCCCTTGCCTGGTTAATCCATTGGTCCAAGGTTTCTTTTTCAATGGGTTTAAAATTGGATTGCGCACCTGCGAGTTGCGCTATTAAGACTATGATAACGATTCCGACTTTCTTCATGGGGTTTATATTTGGTCTAAAAGTTGTTATTATGCTAATTCTAGAGATAAATGCCTATCGTTCTTGTAACTGGTGTGCAAATTATTAGTAGCAAAGGTTTTATACATCCCTGAATTCTGGGATTATGAAAAATTTAGAAGAGGAAAATTATCAAACTCTTCCTCCACTAAAACGTATTTACCACAAAAAGAGGTATCACTCCGTTAAGTGGGGCTTCTTTTGTTAACGGAATGAGTCCTTTAATATTTCAGTGTTCTTCAATTTTGAAAAAAGTATAGCGCTGTTGTGTTTAGAAAATTATATATGCTACTACTTATGCGTTGTACACCTTATTAAAAACTAAGGAATAATACACGAATTGAAAAAGGCTATGGAAGCGTATCGAGAAGAAGATTTAAGATAAAAATGAACTATGCAGATATTTCCTTTTGGTTGTTAGTCTTTAACACCTAACCAGGCGTCATATCCTCCCTCTAAATTAATAACGTTCGTAAACCCTAAGGATATTAATTTCTCCTGTGCCTTTGCACTACGACCTCCCTTCTTACAGTAGACGTATATTGTCCTATCTTTTGACATGCTTTCAAAATGATGAGAAAAATTATCATCTAACCAATTAATATTCAAAGCATTATTCAAATGACCGTCAGCATACTCTTCTGGCGTTCTTACATCTACAAGTATCCCCTTTTTTATATCATTCTGTGAGAACTCTGTGATAAGTTTAGTTGACCTTTGGGACATACCAACGACATAAACCAAAAAGAAGACCATTAAAAAGTAATATTTCATAGCAACAAATAAAAGAATATATTATGACTGCACTAAAATACCACGAACGTAACGAAAACATGAGGATTGTTACAACAAATTCTGTTATTTTTGAATCTGACAATAAAAATATGACGCTTCACCAACTAAATCCTGATCTATGGGTAGACAGCTATGCTGACTATCTTTTTAATTTTGCCGTAGGTAGGGTCAGCGATGCTGAAGTTGCCAAAGATTTAGTATCTGAAACTTTTTTAGCCGGACTAAAATCCGCAAAAAACTATAAAGGAGATGCCGCTGAACGTACATGGCTCATTGCCATTCTAAAGCGAAAAGTTATAGATCACTACCGCAAGATAAATTCTAAAAAAGGCAAAGCAGAGGTTCGTATGAGCTATGGCTCAAGTAGCGATTCTGATGGAGATTGGATGGAAGAACAGGTAGCGGATCCGTTCAGCAAAACAGAAAATAGCACCATGGAAAATGAGGAATTAGGTCTTGCAATCCAAGAATGTATAGCAAAACTTCCTAAAAAACAAGCTCAGGTATTTACCATGAAAACGATTCAAGGAATAAGCACGGAAGATATTTGTAATGAGCTTGGAATTAATCCGTCTAACCTATGGGTAATGATTCATAGGGCAAGAACTGCTCTTATGGGTTGCCTTAATCAAAATTGGTTCTAAAATGATGATTTCTTGCGAAAAAGCCGTTCATATTTGTGACAAAACTCAATATAGAGAGGCAACTTTTATGGAAAAGATGAAACTTAGATTTCATCTTTTCATATGTAAAACTTGTTCAAAACATAGTAGTCGTAATACCCAATTTACTTCTTTATGCCAACAGGCAAATATGCAGAGCCTGTCCGAAAAAGAAAAATTGAAAATGAAACAAGAGCTCGCTAAACAAGATTGAGCGTATTCTCTAGAAAGAGAAGAATTACAAGCCAAAGAATAGGAATCGCTTCTACCCAAAAGGAAGCGAAGTACTGAGCCTGGTTTCTTTTCGTAACATACATTAAACAACCCAAGCCTAAAAACAGTATTCCTTTCATCAATAATTCGTTAGTCTTTATATCGTCCTTTAGAAAAGTTATAAAGAAAAATACAACTGTTAAAAAAGCACCTACTAATTTCGTGTTCGTAACACCATAACGCCGTGGTAGCGTTTTAAGCTTCGGATCATCATAGGTCAAATCTCTTATTTCAAAAGGAATTAATAGCACTAGCACAAACAAGAAACGTTGTATTGTTTCTATTACCACATCCAAAGACACGCCTCCCTTTTCAGAAAAATAGGGCAACAGCACTGTGGTCATAGCCCAGACCAAAGCAACTACAAATACTTTTAATCCGCCAAAGGATCTTAAATTTTTAGCACTGGGCAAAAGTGGTAATGCATAAAGAACTACCAAAAAACCTAGCACCACTAATAAGGACCAAGTGTCAC
Organism: Maribacter sp. R77961; assembly: GCF_044594925.1. Lineage (GTDB taxonomy): Bacteria > Bacteroidota > Bacteroidia > Flavobacteriales > Flavobacteriaceae > Maribacter. Next base: position 2,210,198 of record NZ_CP138991.1, read on the forward strand.
CATTTAAAAAGAAAGCGTTATAGAGTGCTCCTGCACCTGCTAAGAAACTTATTATTTGAATGTTTTTATGATACGGATTTGCAACTAACAAGTATTTATCTGCTTCTACACCGTATTTGATAAAATTATAACAAACTATAGTCCCGAAAAATATAAAATAAGTGAGATGGGAATCTACGGAAATGTTTAAAGTAATGCCTGTTACATACACAAGAGAAAATACCGCTAAAGCCACATGAATGCTGGCATCCAGATAAAAGTTAAAAAACCGTGACCAAAGCTTCATTAAACAAAAGTAGCCAAACTGTTTATAACCGTTGATTTTGGTTAAAAACTTTCGTTCAAAGGCATTATAAAGAGGGTTTTTACATAGAATTAATCGCTAATTTTGCATGACTAATTCGAATAAAATTATGAAGACCGACGTGTTTGCATCTCGCCATATTGGCATCCGTGAAGAAGATTTACAAAAAATGTTCTCCGTAGTTGGAGTAAAGAATTTAGATGAACTCATTGACCAAACGATTCCTCATGATATTCGATTAAAGGATAATTTAAATTTACCTCCTGCAATTAGCGAATATGAGTTTTTGGGCCTTCTTGAAAATCTATCCAATCAGAATAAAGTTTTTAAATCTTACATAGGTCTTGGTTATAATGAGAGTATTACACCTTCTGTCATAAAAAGGAATATTTTAGAGAGTCCAGGTTGGTATACCGCATACACCCCTTACCAAGCGGAAATTGCGCAAGGACGTTTGGAAGCCCTTTTAAATTATCAAACCATGGTGTGTGACCTAACGGGAATGCAAGTTGCCAATGCTTCGCTGTTAGATGAGAGCACGGCAGCAGCAGAGGCCATGACCATGTTGTTCGATTTAAGAAGTAGAAGTCAGAAAAAGGATGGGATACTCAAGTTTTTTGTTTCGGATGAAATTCTACCACAAACCTTAAGTCTTTTGAAAACACGTGCTACTCCTTTAAAAATTGAGTTGGTACTAGGTAATCCAGAAAATTTTGAATTTTCGAACGCGTATTTTGGTGCAATTTTACAATACCCCGGTAAGTACGGACAAGTAAACGATTACGCTTCCTTTGTAGAAAGAGCTAAAGAGAATGATATTAAGGTAGCCGTAGCAGCGGATATTTTGAGTCTTACCGTGTTGACGCCTCCTGGTGAATGGGGTGTTGATGTTGTTGTAGGTACCACGCAACGTTTTGGAATTCCATTGGGCTATGGAGGCCCTCACGCCGCTTTTTTCGCTACAAAAGAAAACTACAAGCGAAACATTCCTGGACGTATTATAGGGGTAACCAAAGACACGGATGGGAACAGAGCCTTGAGAATGGCACTACAAACAAGGGAGCAACACATAAAAAGGGATAAAGCAACATCTAATATTTGTACCGCGCAAGTATTACTTGCCGTCATGGCAGGTATGTACGCCGTATATCATGGACCAAAAGGTTTAAGTTATATTGCCAATAAAATTCATGATTATACCAAAATTGTAGCTAAAAAGCTTACCGCTCATGGGTTTGAACAAGTAAACACGTGTTTTTTTGACACGATACAAGTCAAGGCCCAAAATGTAAAATCACTACGTACCATCACGGAATCTAAAAAAATCAATATCAATTATATTGATGAAGAAACCGTTTCCATTTCCATAAACGAGGCTTTTTCCGAAAAAGATGTTCGCCCACTAATTTCATGTTTTTTAGAGTCGCAAGGTATAAATGACGATATTTCACAAGAAGAAGATTTGGATAAGATTATTACTGGTTCACTAGCGCGTAAATCTAGTTTTTTACAACAACCCGTATTCAATAAGTATCATTCGGAAACCGATTTGATGCGTTACATAAAAAAACTGGAGCGTAAGGACTTAGCGTTAAATCATTCTATGATTTCGTTAGGAAGTTGTACAATGAAATTAAATGCAGCCTCTGAAATGTTACCCCTTAGCTGGGCCAATTGGGGTAATATTCACCCCTTTGCACCCTTGGACCAAGCCAAAGGTTATCAGTTGGTTCTAAAGGAGCTAGAAGAGCAATTGAATATTATTACCGGTTTTTCAGCAACTTCATTACAGCCAAATTCAGGGGCTCAAGGAGAATATGCAGGTTTAATGACCATAAGAGCATATCACCATTCTAGAAATGATCATCACCGCGATATTTGTATTATTCCCGCATCGGCACATGGAACAAATCCAGCATCGGCAGTTATGGCGGGCATGAAGGTGGTCGTCACAAAAACGGATGAGCATGGCAATATTGATGTCATAGACTTAGAAGAAAAAGTAAAAGCACATTCCGATAACTTAGCGGCCTTAATGGTCACCTACCCCTCAACCCATGGCGTTTTTGAATCCTCGATAAGATATATCACATCTTTAATACATGACCACGGTGGACAGGTTTATATGGATGGAGCAAATATGAATGCACAAGTGGGTCTAACTAACCCTGCAACGATAGGTGCAGATGTATGTCACTTAAATCTTCACAAAACCTTTGCCATTCCACACGGCGGCGGTGGTCCTGGCGTAGGTCCCATTTGCGTTGCCGAACAACTAAAGCCTTTTTTACCTTCTAACCCAGTTATTAAAACTGGTGGTGAAAATGCTATTACAGCCATTTCGGGAGCACCTTGGGGAAGCGCGTTGGCTTGCCTTATTTCTTATGGATATATAAAAATGTTAGGGGCATCTGGGGTTACGGATGCCACTATATATTCCATACTTAATGCGAATTATATAAAAGAGAGACTTAATGGCGCATATGACGTCCTTTACACGGGTGAAAAAGGAAGGGCCGCGCATGAAATGATTATCGATTGTCGTCCCTTTAAAACGAATGGAATTGAGGTTACCGATATTGCCAAACGATTAATGGACTATGGGTTTCACGCACCAACAGTTTCATTCCCAGTAGCAGGAACCATGATGATAGAACCTACCGAAAGTGAAAGTCTTTCAGAGTTAGACAGGTTTTGTGAGGCCATGCTCTCTATCCGAAAAGAAATTGATAACGCATCGGCCGAGGATAGCAACAATGTGCTGAAAAATGCACCGCACACTTTGACCATGGTCACTTCAGATAGTTGGGAGTTTCCCTACAGCCGTCAATTGGCCGCTTTTCCTTTGGATTATGTTTCTGAAAATAAATTTTGGCCAACTGTTCGTCGCACAGATGAGGCCTTTGGGGATCGGAATTTAATTTGCACCTGCACGCCAATAGAAGCTTATGCGGAAGCATAAAAGTACTCCTAGTACTGTATAATACGGGTCCCCATTCATTCATGGGGACTTTTTTATTTCGCTTCATAAGCTGATTTTATTGCTGAACATCGTAATGTATATTATGCATGCATAATAATTGACCGCAATACACCTATCTTGCTTATTACCAACTAACACTACACCCAATGAGCATAGGTATTACAGGAACTGGAAGCTATATACCATCAGAAATTGTTGAAAACAAAGATTTTGAACAACACGAATTCTTGAATGCCGATGGAAGTGAATTCAAACATAACAACTCCGTCATCATTGAAAAGTTCAAAACCATTACAGGTATTGCCGAGAGACGTTACGCGGGAAAAAACCTAAATACTTCGGATATTGCTTTTCTAGCAGCAGAAAAAGCGATTGACGACGCGGGCATCGATAAAGAAGAAATAGATTATATTATTTTGGCACATAACTTTGGTGATGTAGCTTATGGGCAATCACAAAGCGATATGCTTCCCAGTTTAGCCACACGAGTAAAACATCATTTACGTATAAAAAATCCTAAATGTGTAGCGTATGACATGCTTTTTGGATGTCCCGGTTGGATAGAAAGTGTTATACAGGCAAATGCTTTCATTAAGAGTGGTATTGCCAAAAAATGTTTAGTTATTGGAGCCGAAACACTTTCCAGAATTGTTGACCCCTACGATCGCGATTCTATGATTTATTCAGATGGTGCAGGAGCGGCAATTATCGAAGAAGGTTCCGGTAGCGGTGAAATCTTAGCACATGCCACAGCAACCTACACCTATGAGGAGGCCTACTTCCTTTTCTACGGAAAGTCCTATCATCCTACAGCAGAAGATACCAAGTACATAAAAATGTACGGTAGAAAAATCTATGAATTTGCCGTAACCTATGTCCCTAGTGCAATGGCATCATGCTTAACAGAGAGTGATGTGCCTATTGATGATGTTAAAAAGGTTATTATTCATCAGGCAAACGAAAAAATGGATGAAGCTATTGTCAAAAGATTCTATGCTCTCTACGACAAGGAAATGCCCAATGGTATAATGCCCATGATTATTGAGAAATTGGGGAATAGCTCCGTAGCAACTGTTCCAACGCTTTTGGATTTAATACGAAAAGGAAAAATTAAAAATCAAGAATTAAAAGTGGGAGATGTTGTTATCTTTGCTAGCGTTGGCGCAGGAATGAACGTCAATGCAATTGTTTACCGAATGTAATATGTACGAAAAGACCTTTCCTAACAAACGGTTCAAAAAAACACTTGAATTTTTACAGAAACATGTTAGTACAGCAGAAAAAATAGTAGATCTAGGTGTACCCAATCCTTTATCTAAAATAATGATAGAACAGGGTTATGACGTTACTAATACCCTAGGAGAGGATTTGGATAATGACTTTTCCTCCGTACAAAATTCCAATGCACAAGTAGTAACCGCCTTTGAGATTTTTGAACACCTACTCGCTCCTCTAAATATATTATCGGAAATTAAATCGGATAAACTCATAGCGAGTATTCCATTACGTCTATGGTTCTCCAAAGCCTACAAGAGCAAAACAGATCCGTGGGATCGTCACTATCATGAGTTTGAGGACTGGCAGTTTAATTGGCTCTTGGAAAAAGCGGGATGGGAAATTCAAGATTCCCTTAAATGGACGCATCCTGTAAAGAAAATTGGGATTAGACCTATTTTAAGGATGTTTACACCAAGATATTATATTGTGTATGCTACAAGGAGCGTAAGTGAATAACACCCTACATTTAAAATGAATTACTATGTTATCATGCCGGCACATAATGAAGAAGCCTTTATAAGGCTGACACTGGACTCCTTGCTTCGTCAAACCTTGAAACCTAAGAAAATAATTGTTGTAAATGACAACTCTACCGACTCTACAGCGAAGATAATTGACGAATTCATTAACAAGACAAGGACAATAATAAAAATAAACACTCATTCCTCTTCGGAGCATTTACCTGGCAGCAAGGTCATTAATGCATTTAACAAAGGTCTGAGTTTAATTGATGATGATTTCGATTTTATAGTAAAGCTTGATGCAGATTTAATACTCCCTGAGAACTATTTTGAAAGAATTGCCTATATCTTTAAAGGTAGACCAGATGTTGGCATCGCAGGTGGTTTTATATACGAAGAGGATGCTAGTGGCTTGTGGACCTTGAACCATACCATGGACACAGACCATGTAAGAGGAGCTTTTAAAGCATACTCCAAAAGCTGTTTTAAAGCCATAGGCGGACTTAAAGCCAAAATGGGCTGGGATACTATAGATGAGTTGTTAGCGCAATATCATGGCTATGTAATTACCACCGATGAGACACTAAAAGTAAAACACCTAAGATCAACAGGAAAAGCTTATAACCCTAATGCAAGATATCTTCAGGGTAATGCAATGTATACGATGCGTTATGGTTTTTTCATAACACTTATAGCCTCCTTAAAAATGGCCTTAAAACAACGAAAAAAAGCTGTTTTCTTTGATAACATGTACGGATATTTTGAAGCCAAAAAAGAAAAAGTCCCCTTTATGGTATCTCTAAAAGAAGGAAGGTTTATAAGGAAACTGCGTTGGAAGAAAATTAAAAGTAAATTGCTACCGTAAACTACCTGTGGATAAGCTTGTAAGCCATTCGTAGGAAATATACTTAAAATTTAGAGGCAAGCTTTGGGATATTATACCCTTTGGGGGGTACCAATAAAAAAAACCATTCTATTAAAGAATGGTTTTTTTATTCGTTTGAAATGACTTTTTTACTAGAATCCTAATGCCGTCTTCACGTCTGCCAAAAGGTCTTTTCCTTTCGCTACTATTAGTCCTCCACCAGCTTGGGCATCAATTACATAATCATAACCTTGTGCTGCGGCTACTTTTTCAATAGCAGCTTTTGCCTTTTCGGAAATAGGAGCAAAAAGTTCTGCTTGTTTCTTTTGAAATTCTTGCTGAGCCGCCTGCTGAGCCTCTCCAATACTTTTCTCGTATCCTTGAAGTTCTACTGCTCTCTTATCGTTCTCTTCTTTTGATTTTGAAGCTGCTTCATTTTGGTACTGCGTAAACTTGTTACGTAGTTCTGTCATTGAAGCTTGTATATCCGCATTATAAGTTTCCTGTAATTTCTTAAGTTCTGCCTCGGCAGCTTTCATTTCTGGCATCGCTGCCAATAGTTGTGTTACATCAATATGTGCAACTTTACTCTGTGCATTTACAAAACTGGTCGCCGCCACAAACAACATTAAGGCTACAGCTATTTTCTTTACTTGTTTCATGAGTTAAAATTTAATTTCTATTTGAGTGTTAATTAATGGTTCTTAAAATCTATTGTTCGGAACTATTTTCTTTTTCGTCAGTATCTTTCTTACGTTCCTCTTGTTTTTCTTTTTTCTTCGCTTCTCTTTCTTCTAATAGTTTTTTTCTTCGCTCTTCATAGGCCTTCTTCCGTTCCTCTCGCAACTTTAATTGTTCGGCCCGTTTTTCTTCGGCTGTTTTGGCCCTAGCCTCACTAGCTTCCTTCGCCTTACTCTTTCTTTCTTTTACCGCCTCACTTTCCACAGCCTCAACATCATCATCTTCAAAATCATCTAAGCGGCTTTTTTTATTTGCTTTCTTTGCCGGTTTGCTAATTTTTCTAGTCCTAGCTATTTGGCGCAATACCAACTCACTGATATCGTGTCTTTTTTCGGAGTACAACATTACGACATCCGCTGATTTATCAAAAATAAAATCATATTTTTTATTCGTACCTATTTTCTGCACCTCATTAAAAACCTGATCTTGTATAGGCTGTATTAATCTCCGTTTCTGCAAGACCAAATCTCCTTGCGGTCCAAATCGATTCTGTTGATATTCCAGCATCTCTTTTTCTAGGATTTGAATGTCTTCCTCTCGCTCCGAGATAAGTTCTGCTGTCAACAATACCTTTTCCGCCATTAAATCTTTCTTCATTTGTTCCACGACACTTCGCTTCTGCTCAATCTCAACTTTCCATTTCTGAACTTTAGTATCTAATTGCTCACTTGCATCCCTATACTCTTCAACATTTTCTAAAATATACTCCATGTCTACATAAGCCATCCGAACTCCGCGCTGCGAAAAGGAATTCACACTTATTATTACTACACTAAGAAATAAAAGAACTTTTGTTTTTGACTTCATTTTTGATATCGTTTAATCCAATAGAAAATATCGTGCCAAAATTACTAAAACTTTTAAAATGAAAGGATTAGCATATGGAACAATTGTAAAATTTCAAGTTTAAATTAAAACTGTTGACCAATAATGAAGTGTGTTTGCCATCCGCTTGGACCTTGGCCCGCAGATTGAGGTCTCAGGTCTTCGTCGAACCCATAACCAAAATCTATTCCCAATAATCCAAATGCTGGCATAAATATGCGAACCCCCACACCGGCCGATCGTTTTAATTGAAACGGATTAAATTGCTGAAAATTGCTGAAAGAGTTACCGCCTTCTAAAAAAGCCAACCCATAAATAGATGCAGAAGGCTTTAAGGTCAATGGATACCTGAGTTCTAACGAGAATTTATTGTACACTATTCCTCCGTCTTGCTGACCTGTCAAAGGGTCTATTGGAGTTAATGATTGATTGTCGTATCCCCTTAGTTGTACAACATCACGTCCGTCCAAGGTAAAGTTACCCAAACCGTCACCACCAACAAAGAAACGCTCAAAAGGAACATCCCCTATATCACTATTATAGTTACCTAAAAATCCGAATTCCGCATTGGTTCGCAATACCAATTTATCTACCAAAGTAGTGTACCAATCTCCTTTAAACTTAATTTTATAATATTCTAAGAGACGAAATCTTTCTTGATCTACTGCCTCCAGTTCATTAATTTCAGGAGTATCCGAAAGACCTTGTGCCCTTTGTGCACTAACTGTGGGCTGTAATTCCTCGCTGCGGTCCTTAAGACCACCAAAGTCTTTATTACTAAACAACGAATACGGCGGAGTGAACTTTGCGGTAATCTCAAAATTAGACCCTCCCCTAGGAAATATACGTCCACCCAATGTAGCGTTTCTAGATATACCCAAAGTGTAGGCTAAAGAGTTAGCCTTACCATTACCAAAATTAAACAGCCCTATATTGTAGTTCCTAAAATCATATAGTTGGTATCCTATAGAATGGGAAATCGTAAAGAAGTCATCTGGCCATTGTACTCTCTTTGCCAAACCTGCAGTAACACCGGTAATAGAAAACTGTTGGTCTTTATTTACCTGAATCCCGTTTCTACCTCCAAAAGAAGCAGCAAACTGTTGCGTACGTGATAGGCTCAGATTAAAACGCACTGGTTTTTTACCACCAAGCCAAGGTTCCGAAAAATTAAGACTGTACACCCTAAAGGTTCTACTCGCTTGCAGACGCAAAGCAAATGTTTGCCCATCTCCCATGGGAACTGGTTTATAAGCTTCTCCCTTAAATAAGTTCTGTATAGAAAAGTTACTAAAAGATAGCCCCAACGTACCTATAAAACCACCGCCACCATAACCACCCTGTAGTTCTATTTGGCTAGATCCAGATTCTACCAAGTTCCAAGACAAATCCACCGTACCTTCGTTTGGATTGGCATTTAAAACGTCTGGCGTTATCTGCTCTGCATCAAAGAAGCCCAACTGCCCTAATTCTCTTATACTACGGATAATGTCCGATTTATTATACTTTTGACCAGGTCTTGTCCTTAACTCACGAAAAATAACGTGATCGTTGGTCTTGTCGTTTCCATTAACGGTAACATGATCCAAAAAGGTTTCCTTGCCTTCTATAATTCTAATTTCAAAATTGATGGTATCATTTGCCGCTGAGACCTCGACAGGATTTATTGTAGAAAATAAATATCCATTATTTTGATACAGACTGGTAACATCACTAGGATCAGGTTTTGAATTATCAGCAATACGCTCTCTTAACAGCACCCCATTATAAGTAGCTCCCTTCTTTATACCTAACACTTGTGAAAGTTGACGATCCGTGTAAACCGTGTTACCTACAAAATCGATATCTCCAAAATAATATTTATTACCCTCCTCTACCTTAATGTTCAACTGTATATTATTCTCATCCAGCTTCACTAAAGTATCGGATATAACGCGTGCATCCCTAAAACCGTTTTCAGCGTATTTATCTATCAACAAGGCTAAATCTTCCTCATAGTCCTTTTTGATAAATTTTGATTTCTTCCAAAACCTGCCTAATCGTTTTTTCTTGGTACTTTTTAACGCCTTACGTAATTTTTTGTCAGATAATTCTTCATTTCCTTCGAAGACAATATCCTTGATTTTTACTTTATCCCCTTTTTTGATATTCACCACCATACTTCTAGCATTAGTTGCAGAAGTGTCTTTAGCAGTGGCAATATTAACCTTTGTATTTAGGTAACCTTGTTTCTTGTACTTATTAGCAAGGTAGTTTTTGGTATTGGAAATAAGACTTTCCGTAATCTTTTTTCCTTTCTTAAGGTCGGTATCCTTGACGAGTTCTTCTATCTTCCTATTTTTGACTCCGTAAAAAGTAACGTCCGTTAGCGTAGGTCTTTCAATGATATTAAGCTCTAAAAAAATATCATTACCCTTAATATCGGTAATGTAAACATCTATGCCACTAAACAGTTCCAGCCCCCATAACTTATTTATTACACCGCTTATCTGTTCTCCCGGAATGGTAATGGGCTGCCCAACACGAAGGCCTGTATAGGTTTTAACCGTCTGTTCATTGTAACTTACCAAACCAGTTACCTCGAGGCCTCCAAGTATATATTTTTTACCGTCTTCATAAGACAGGTCCTGTGAGAAGGCATTAATTGAAATAAATAAAAGAAGAGTGGTAATTAAGTGGTTCAAGGATATGAACCTGGTCATATCTTTAAATGAGTTGTTCGCTAGTTTTTCCAAATCGTCGTTCTCTGTTCTGGTAATTCTTTATAGCCTTCACCAAATGCTGGTCGCTAAAATCGGGCCAAAATACGTCAATAAAATATAATTCCGCGTATGCTATCTGCCATAATAAAAAATTGCTGATCCGATGTTCTCCACTAGTACGGATAAGCAAGTCTACGTCTGGCAAATTATGCGTGTAAAGATGGTTATTTATAATGGTTTCATCAATATTTTCAGCTGAAATTATATTATTTTTAACTTTGACCGCAATTGCCCTTACAGCGGATTGCAACTCCTCTCGGGAGCCATAACTTAAGGCTAATGTCAGGGTCATCCCTGTATTATCCTTTGTTTTGTCCATTACCTCTAACAGCTCTTTATAAGCTTTTTCTGGCAATGCCGAAATGTTACCTATAGTATTTAGACGAACGTTGTTTTTGTTAAAAGTTTTAAGTTCTTTTTTTAGTGAAGAGACCAAAAGACGCATTAAAGTCTGTATTTCTAGTTTGGGTCTGTTCCAATTCTCCGTGGAAAATGTATATAAGGTGAGGTATTCAATACCAATCTGGACACAATTCTCAACGGTAGACCTAACGGTTTTAACACCATGTTCATGGCCAAAAACGCGCAGCTTACCTTTTTGTTTGGCCCATCTGCCGTTACCGTCCATTATTATGGCCAGATGTTTTGGCAGGTTATGACTTACTAAATCTTCTATTTTATCCATTTGCTTTGCTACTCAAAACAATCGGTACAAAGCTTTCTTCCAAAAGTATAGGTTAAGGTAACCCCAGAAAACACGTACCAATCATCACTAAAAATATTCCCAAAACGGAACTGTTCAAAATTGGAACCTACAGGATTACTCCCATCTAAATTGTCGGTAAACGTATAACGGGCACCAATTTCTGCCCCAAAAATAAGAAACTGATTGATACGATACTTAAAACCTGCTGTCATGGGTATTGCAAATGAACCATCTCTTTGTGAAGTTTCTTGCAAGACTCCACCATTGAAATATTCAAAATCGTACCTGAAATAAGTTATACCAGTATAAAGATATGGCGTAAATGCCGGACCTAATTTATGAAGGTTATATTCAACAAAATTAAACTCTAACCCTAAAGACCCTTCTAATATGGAGTTATCCACAACATAAGCTCTTTGCTGTCTTGCGGAAGAGCTAGATTTGGTATCGTCTGCGGTGAACTTACCATACATAAGACTACCCCGCCATGCGTATCGCTTACTTTTATTCCATTTAAAAATACCTCCGAAAGCAATATCCGATGGTAAAATATAATTTGTACGGCCCACATCACTTATGGTATTAGCACCACCAGCAAAGATACCCACCTCATAGGTTTGACCCTTCAAACTTATGGAGATGAATAAAAGCACTAAAAAACCAATTCGCCACATACGCTTATATTATCAATAAATAGACACATCCTTATAAGTTAATAAGTAACGGAGCCTTGTCTATGTTCTCAGAAGATAAACAGCATTTGAGGGTATTTATTGTTTAATTTAAGGTTCAATTTCTTTTATCCTCACCCCACAAAAGCTTATTTCTAAGGGTTTTTAAAAAGCTCTCTGAAGTATATTCAATCATCTTAATTGAAAAATCGGCTTTTTTTATCGTAATCTCCTGACCATTTTCAAGAGATGCAATTCTAGAATCCAGAGAAACCAAGTGGTTCTCTTCCCTACCCGAAACCTTAAGTCGTATACTGGTCTCATCGGAAATTACCAAGGGTCTTGCGTTAAGATTATGAGGGGCAATGGGCGTTAATACTAGCGATTTCGCGGTGGGTACAATTACTGGCCCTCCGCAACTCAATGAATATCCTGTTGACCCTGTCGGGGTAGCAATGATAAGACCATCTGCCCAGTAGGATGTAAGATATTCATCGTTCAAATAAGTTTCTACCGTAATCATGGAAGTGGTATCCTTTCTACTTACCGTAATCTCGTTGAGTGCAAAATTAAGGTCACCAAATTCTGCATCTAGTTGTTCCGTGTTCAACTGAACAAGACTTCGCTCTACGATGGTATAGGCCCCTGCGACAAATTCGCGAACCACTTTCCTTACATCTTCCTTTTTAAAAGTGGATAGAAATCCTAAACGACCGGTGTTGACCCCAACTATAGGAATACCCATATCCTTGACAAAAGTAGTCGCCCTTAAAATAGTACCGTCTCCACCAAAACTCACGAACATATCAAAAGAATCATCTAAACCAGATGATTCCGTAAATATCGAAAAATTCTTAGTGTTCCCTTTTGAAAGATAATGATTATAGAACTCCTTTTCTATAACAACTTCAGCAGATTCTTTTTGCAGTTCATCTAAAAGTTCTAATAAAAAATCGATGACTTGCTCATGATATGTTTGACCGTAAATGGCAACCTTCATGCTAAACGTTTAAAAATTTATCCAAATAATCCGAACGTTGTTTCAAGTCTTCTAAAAATTGATCATCACTGTTCCCAAAAATAATATTGTAGTTATACCGTCTAAAAGTCTGCACCACTTCGTTAAAATTGGTTGTACTTATCTTAATGGTTATCTGAACAACATCATTTTGTATATCTGTTATTAAACCTCCGATGAACTTCGCATTATTACTTTCAACTATTTGCGCTATTTCACTAAACGAATAGTCTTTTAATCCTTTGGCAACAACCAGGATGTTCCCAGGATCCGTAAAAAACGGAGTGTCAATAAAAACAGAAACGATATCGGTTAAATCATAATATCCTATGACCTCTTCGTTCTCACCTAAAACGGGTAACAAATTTGCTTCGTTTCTTGCGAAAGCTTCAAGAACATCGAGCCAATTGGTATTCTTCCTAACAAAAAAAGTCTCCAAATCGTATCTGTAAGATTCAATCTTTGCGGTAGCATCGATTATCTCAACATCATTCTCCGAAAAAACACCCAAGAATCTATTTTTCTCCGTAATAGCGATATGCGAGTAGGTATTCTCCTTAAAAAACTGCAAAACCTTTTCAAAGGAATCATCAATCTTAAATTCAGGTATATTCTTTAATATGTGGCTTTGAATCTGCATGAGCTAAATTATAACGCAAAATAGTAATTAATAATATCAAAAGGCATGCCTAATTCGTATTTTTGGAACGTTTTTAAAACTATAATAGCCGTATGACCAAGCTTAGTGTAAACGTAAATAAAATTGCAACGCTCCGAAATGCCCGAGGCGGTAATGTCCCCAATCTTTTAAAAGTAGCAACGGACATAGAGCGTTTTGGCGCTCAAGGGATTACTATTCATCCTCGTCCGGACGAACGCCACATTCGCTACCAAGATGCCAGAGACCTGAAAAATATCGTAACCACGGAGTATAATATTGAAGGTAATCCCAATCCAAAATTCATAGACCTGGTCTTAGAAATAAAACCCACACAAGTTACCTTAGTACCAGATGCCGTAGACGCTATCACTTCCAATGCAGGATGGGACACCATCAAGAACAAAGGCTTTTTAAAAGAAGTTATCAAAACCTTTAAGAGTGCCGGAATCAGGACATCTATTTTTGTAGACCCCGACAGCAAAATGGTAAAAGGTGCAAAAAACATAGAAGCGGACCGCATTGAACTTTATACCGAAAATTATGCGTACAAGTACACGGCCAATAAAGAAAAAGCGATACAACCCTTCATAAAGGCGGCACTGACCGCCAACGAAATTGGTATCGGTATAAATGCTGGTCATGACCTTAGTCTAGAAAACATCCTTTACTTTAAACAACATATCCCCAACCTACTAGAAGTATCTATAGGACATGCTCTAATATGCGAATCCATTTACTTGGGCTTGGACAATGTGGTGAATATGTATCTGAATAAATTGAAATGAAAGAAATCTTACATTCAAAAATAATAGGATCCGGAAAACCATTATGTATACTTCATGGCTTTCTTGGAATGTCCGATAATTGGAAAACGCTTGGAGCGGCGTATGCCGATAGTGGTATGGAAGTGCATTTAATAGACCAACGCAATCATGGTAAAAGTTTTCATTCAGCGAATTTTAATTATGACTTTCTAGCTAAAGACCTGTTTCATTATTTAGAATCCAAGAACATTGACAAAACCATGTTAATCGGACATTCTATGGGAGGCAAGACCGCCATGCAATTTGCTTGTGATTTTCCTAATAAAACAGAGAAATTAATAGTGGCGGATATTGCACCTAAATTTTATCCCCCCCACCATCATGAAATTATAGATGGTCTCAATAAAATTGATGTATCCGCACTAACATCACGGAAGGAGGCCGATGATGAACTTCAGAAACACATAGCAAATTTTGGAGTACGCCAATTTCTCTTAAAAAACTTGTACTGGAACGATGAAAAAAAACTCTCTTTTAGATTTAACCTTCCCGTGTTGAGCCTTAAAATGGAAGAGGTTGGTGATAATATTAATAGCACGGACAGCTATGCGGGACCCACGTTGTTCCTAAAAGGAAGTAAATCTGAATACGTGACCGATGGTGACATGACCCAAATAAAATCGCATTTTCCTTTGGCGGCAATGGAAACCATATCTAATGCCGGGCATTGGTTGCACGCAGAAAATCCTAAAGAATTTTTATCAAAATCTCTAAATTTCCTAAAACATTAGTTGTTCCATACGATAGATAATACCTTGGTTTTGTGTTCACGGAAAAATAAAAGCAATCAAAAAATGATTACATTTAAGAGTGACTTATGAGCAAGGACTAATGCTCATTGTGGTAAAAATTGCCTTTAAACCTATAAACAAGAAACCAATGAAACTTATTTTACGAATTTTATTAAGTGCGTTAGCGGTAATCCTTTTAGCGAATATTCTTCCCAATGTCTCAGTAGACTCCTATGTTACCGCTATCATAGTCGCGGTAATACTAAGCTTGCTTAATTTTTTGGTAAAACCGATTTTAGTTATTCTTACATTACCCGTAACGATCATTACATTTGGCCTTTTTCTATTAATTATTAATGCAATAATCATTCTATTGGCCGATGCCTTAGTAGCTGGTTTTAGCGTTGAAAGTATATGGTGGGCCTTACTTTTTAGTCTTTTACTTTCATTTTTACAATCCATATTATATTCACTCCTTAAGGAAGACAAATAAAGAAGCACTTAGCTTTTGAAATTCAACGCCTTAAAAACTTGTTGAACAGGGCAAATTATAGTAATTTTGCATCCCGTTTTATATAAGTACAATAAGAAAATTAAGGAATGAATATTACAAAAGAACAGATAGACGATTTAAACGCTGTTGTTAAAGTTGCTATTACAAAGGAAGACTATCAGGATAAAGTAGATACCATCCTTAAAGACTATAAAAAACAAGCTAATATTCCAGGCTTTAGAAAAGGACAGGTTCCCATGGGACTTATCAAAAAGCAATATGGAAAAGCTGTTTTAGTTGACGAAGTGAACAAATTACTTCAAGACAATTTAAACAAATACCTTACAGAAGAAAAACTAGATGTACTAGGCAATCCGTTGCCAAAACAACAAGATAGTTTTGACTGGGACCAAGAAGAACTCGATTTTGAGTTTGAGTTAGGTTTAGCGCCTAGTTTTGAAGTTCCCTTAAAAACTAAAAAGGCAATTACGCACTACAAGATAGTTGCAGACAAAAAAATGGTTACGGAGCAAGTAGAACGTATTCAAAAACAATACGGGAAATTAGTAAGCAAAGATGTTGTAGAAAAAACAAATGAAGTATCTGGTAAGTTCTTTAACGAAGCGGAAGAAATAGACAACCAAACACTTCTAGAACTAGACAAACTTAAAAGCAAAAAGGCCATTGATAGTCTGGTAGGCAAAAAAGTAGGAGATACGGTTACCTTAAAAACAAAAGGATTGGTGAAAGAAGACCACCTGCTTGGTAGTATTCTTGGCATTTCTAAGGAAAAATCAGAAAAACTAAATATTGAAGTTTCCTTTACGATAACTGAGATTAACGAAAGAGAACCTGCCGAACTAAATCAAGAGCTTTTTGATAAGTTATTCGGAAAGGATGCCGTTACATCAGAGAAAGAGCTTAGACAACGAATTATAGATGATTCTGAGAAGCAGTTTGAACAACAGGCTGATCAGAAATTACTTAACGATGTAACAGAATATTTTATTGAGAATACCAAGTTTGATTTACCTTCTGGGTTTTTAACCAAGTGGATTCAGGTTACCGGCGAGAAGGAATTATCGGAAGAAGAAGCTACGGAAGAATACCAAAAATCTGAAAAAGGCTTACGCTACCAACTAATTGAAGGTAAAGTTATAAATGAGAACAACCTTCAAGTACAGTTTGATGAACTTAAGGAATTTGCCAAAGGTTTTATAAAATCGCAAATGGCACAATTTGGACAGTTAGACCCCCAAGAGGAAGAATTGGATAACATAGCCGCAAGAGTCTTAGGCAACCAAGATGAAGTAAAACGCTTATCCGAACAATTGATGAGTCAAAAACTTCTTAATCTTTATAAAGAAAAAGCTAACTTAAAGACAAAGGAAGTAACTTATGAAAACTTCATCAAAGAAGTTAACGGGTAGTATTCATACAATAAATTAAGTATCTTTACGGTGCCGGAAATAACTTTTTCGGCACCTTTTTTTACCATTAAAATCGATTAAAAATTTATGGATTACGGAAAAGAATTTAAGAATTACGCCATAAAACATCAAGGTATCAGTAGCACATACTACGACAATATCATGAGTAGCATGTACCCTACTAACATGACGCCGAATATCATTGAGGAAAGACAAATGAACGTTATTGCGATGGATGTTTATTCCAGGCTAATGATGGACCGTATTATATTTTTAGGCACCGGTATCAATGACCAAGTTGCCAATATTGTACAGGCACAATTATTGTTCTTAGCAAGTGTAGATGCTTCAAAAGATATTCAGATATATATCAATTCTCCAGGAGGAAGTGTGTATGCGGGTCTTGGTATTTACGATACCATGCAATTTATAAATCCTGATGTGGCCACTATATGTACTGGTATGGCAGCATCAATGGGTGCGGTTTTACTTTGCGCTGGTGAAAAAGGAAAGCGCAGTGGCTTAGAACATTCTAGAGTAATGATTCACCAACCAATGGGCGGTGCTCAAGGACAGGCCAGTGATATAGAAATTACGGCAAAGGAAATATTAAAACTCAAAGACGAGCTTTATCAAATTATAGCCAAGCACTCTGGACAAAAAGTGGAGAAAGTACATGACGATAGTGATAGGGATTACTGGATGAAGGCCGATGTTGCGCTGGAATATGGCATGATTGATGAAATTTTGGTTAGGGACAAGAAATAATTTCGACCAACTACCAAAATTAATTTAGTTTTTTGAACCAAAATCAAAATACTCTCGTTATAG
Organism: Maribacter sp. R77961; assembly: GCF_044594925.1. Taxonomy (GTDB): domain Bacteria; phylum Bacteroidota; class Bacteroidia; order Flavobacteriales; family Flavobacteriaceae; genus Maribacter. The sequence goes on from NZ_CP138991.1 coordinate 2,227,782, forward strand.
TTTAGGTTATTGTAATAGTTATATGGCAAAAGAAAATTTAGAATGTTCGTTTTGTGGAAGGAAAAAACCGGAGACCAATCTTTTGATTGCAGGTTTGGATGCTCATATTTGTGATAGATGTATAGAACAAGCCCATGGCATAGTTGCCGAAGAATCTAGGCAAACTAAAACGAACGACCTTTCCTCTGAGTTGGTCCTAAAAAAACCACAGGAAATAAAATCTTTCTTAGATACCTTTATCATTGGGCAGGAGCGCACCAAAAAGGTAATGTCCGTAGCCGTATACAATCATTACAAAAGACTTTTACAACCGTCCTCCAAAGAAGATGATGTAGAAATACAGAAGAGTAATATTATTATGGTAGGGCAAACAGGCACCGGAAAAACCCTTATGGCCAAAACCGTTGCAAGAATGCTCAATGTACCCTTAGCCATAGTTGATGCCACCGTATTAACGGAAGCGGGTTATGTAGGCGAGGATGTTGAAAGTATTTTAACACGATTATTACAAGCTGCAGATTATAATTTAGAAAAAGCAGAGCGCGGTATCGTTTTTATTGATGAAATTGACAAGATTGCCAGAAAGAGTGACAATCCATCCATAACAAGAGATGTTTCGGGAGAAGGCGTACAACAAGGCCTTTTAAAATTATTGGAAGGCACCGTGGTCAATGTTCCGCCTAAAGGAGGTCGTAAACATCCGGATCAAAAATTCATAGAAGTTAACACAGAAAATATTCTGTTTATTGCAGGAGGGGCCTTCGATGGTATTGAACGCTCTATTGCCAAACGCTTAAACATGCAAGCCGTAGGCTACAATGCATCTAAGGTAGATGAGCAACTGGATGATTCCAATATGCTACAATATATTATACCAAAGGATTTAAAGGAATTTGGTTTAATACCGGAAATCATCGGGAGATTACCTGTCTTAACCCACATGAATCCCTTGGACGAAAAGACACTTAGAGCAATTCTTACTGAGCCTAAAAACGCAATCATCAAGCAATATGAAAAGCTTTTTGCTATGGATAACATTACGTTTACCATAACAGACCAAGCTTTGGAGTATATTGTCGCAAAAGCTATTGAGTATAAACTTGGGGCAAGAGGATTACGATCACTTTGTGAAGCAATTTTTACCGATGCTATGTTTGAGATGCCAACAAGCGGAGAAACAGAATTTAAGGTTACAAAACCTTATGCGGAACAAAAACTTTCTTACGAGACCGTTAAAAAGTTAAAAGCAGTATCCTAAGCTATACTGCCTTCTTTTCTTTAGGTATAATTTGAGTGACTTGCTGAAGTAAATCCAAACATACTTTACGAATAATCTTTTCGTCGGAATAAAGGGTATGTCCAAAATTTGGCATCACATCTATATTAATTCCTAACGTAGTTGCCCAATCGTCATTTGGTGCGTAAGTATCGTTCGCTCCGTATAACAACTTAAATGGCACACAAGGCTTCTCATTGTCTAGTCGTATGCGTGTAGCAGAAACACTGTAAAGCGATTTTACAGGCAATCCCATTTTGGCTGCATTCCATACGATAGTACCTCCTGTACTAAAAGCTAAATAATAACTTGGCGTTTGTTCTCTTTTCAACAAATGCGCAACAGCCGTATCGATACCACCTTCTACAAAAGCATTATGAATATTTTCCTCACTATTAACAGCCAGATCTAGATTTGCTAATTGCTGACTATCATAAAATGTGATATCAAAATATTGTTGTAAGTAGCCTAAATACGAAGTTATCCAGAGACCTTTTTTTGCCCCCCACATATCAGAAACAATTACTAGTCTTTCAGCCATAATAGTAGTTTAATTAAATATTAGTTTGGTAATTCGTTGACTAAATTCTCTCTTAAACGTCTAAAACTGTTATTTAATTGTTCATGTGAGGAAATTCCTCGATGTAGGTCAGTTTATCGGTTAAACCATTGATTTATTGGGTTCAAACGCAAACCCTTTTTTCAAAAGTAATGTTTTCCTACTTTTGAAAGCATTAGTAACTTCCTGACAGTCTTTAAATTTCAGAAGATTTAAAACTAGAATTGAATGACTATTTATAAACTAATTCTGATCAATACCCATCTAAGGAAATACTCCAGTTGGCCAACGCAGAAACGGTCACAGCTGTAACAACTGCAGTAATTCCGACTGGCAAGGCGATAGTTTTAGCTAGGGAAAATTTTCTTTTTTGGATTTGCTGTATATTCCCCTTAAAAACTGTGTGCTTTTCGCCGGGTTTTCTTTCCAAGACGATTAAACTATCATTTAAGGAATGTAATTTTCCTTTCTTTTTTTCATTATCGGTCTTCGTTATTCTAAAAATAGTGTTGAGATTAAACTCCTCTTTATCTAAATCTATATTTTTATAGCTAAAACAGCTATTAAGAAGTAAACAAAGGAGTGTGAAAATGATTATTTTTTTCATAATTACTTATTTTAAATGTATTAAAATTTTCTTCCAAGGGATACACCTCCCCAAATAGTTGGCTCTGAATCCCTTTGAATATTTTCTCCACTTACCCCAATGATGGGCGTAACATTAACTTTCCAAATCCACCTTTTTTTGCGACCGAAATTTCTTCGAAACCCAATAGCAGCGTAATGAACAAGAATTGATGGAGAAGACAGCTGCCAAGTTGTTCCTAGACCCATTTCTATAGCATTTTCATTTTTAATATCATAGAGGTATTGTACAGCAACTGGTAGGGTTAGAAAAATACTTGGCACACCAATATTCACTCCACAAATAACGCAGCCGGCCATTGACTCAGAACTGAGCTCATTTCTCTTAAACTCAAATACGCTGACTCCCATACCAGCTCGTATACCCAAGCCGGTAGACTTATTGTTCAACTGTCTTTCATAATTAATTGAAGAGACACCTCCCTGACCTCCAATTTCTAGGAAAACAGTATTCTTTTGGGCTATCAGATTTGAGATTATTGTAAAAAAGAAAATAACTGTTAACGCTCTCATGGGCCTAGACTTTAGTTTGTCCAAAACTAGGGCAACCTATAATCCGAACTGTCCGAAATTCTACAAACTAGAGAAATCTGGACAATAAAAGCATCTACGAAACGGCTTCTTTCCTATAGATAGTTGGTGTTAAACCTGTAAATTTTTTAAAAGAAGTATAAAAAGTAGATTTAGAATTAAAACCACATTCAAGACCAATGGCAACTATCGTATAGGTTTCGAAATTCTCGTTAGCCAATAATTTTTTAGCCTCAATAACTCTATAATTATTGATATAGTCAGAAAAATTTTGACCTGCGTAGGTATTCATTAATTTAGACAGGTTACTTGTACTCTTGCCCAACTCCTCTGCCAAGATTTCCAAACTCAAATAAGGGTCTAAATATTTTTGATTAGACAAAACATAATCGTCGACCTCGGAAAAGGCAACCTGACCTCTGCTGTTCCTATCCCTTAACCTTCCCTCCTTAGGCTTTTTACTTCTTATTTCCTTTCTTAATAGCACTCTATCTTTAAGAATTGTATATCTGAAAAAAGCTTGGTAACCTACCCAATATATCAAAACTGAAGAACCCAACCTTAGCGGGTAATAACTATAGGGTTTTGCGACCCATCCTGTAATGTTAAAGACGATGGATAGTATCCAAAGCAAGAATACTCCTCCACCAAGATAAAAGAACCATTTTAACCACTTTAAATCATCAAAAGCTAAAACAGGAGTTTCAATTGGTTTAAACCGAAACACAATATTGATGGATTTATAAAAAAGAAATAATGAAAAGGCCAATGTAATAGCGTCCTCGATATTATTATAAATACTCAAATAATGAGCTGGCCAAACCTTACTTACCACCATCACGTTCGCGACCGTTCTGGTCAACAATTCCAGAAAGAACAATCCGATAGATAGCCGTACTAATGAGAACCGTTCTTCTTCTATTTCTAAATAATACAATAAAAACGCATAGAACATAGGCACTATAAGAACGTACCACGGTAAAGTGAAATTTTGCCACTTAATACCTTCGAAGAGAAGATTTTCATCGATTAACCAAGATTGCAAATTATTTAAGGACAGAAATAATACGAATAAATTAAGATATAGAATTGGTTTTTCAATTTTTTTACGGGAGGCAAAGGTTGCTATATTGAACACAAAGCCCTGCACAGCACCTGCAATCATTAAAAAATTGAATATAGCAGTCATAAACAGCTAATTTTATGTTATTCTATATATCAATATTCATTTGAAGTAGTTCATCTATATAGTCCCTTTTATTCGATAATCTAGGTATTTTATGTTGACCACCAAGTTTATCATTAATCTTTAACCAATCATAGAAAAGGTTTTCTCTCGCTATATGCACTTTAGGCATACTTAAGGTAGTATTGTTGTAGCGTTTGGCCTCATAGTCAGAGTTCAAGGACTTCAGGGCATTATCCAAAAATTCTGTAAAATAACCCATATCTTTTGGAGCTTTTCTAAATTCAATTATCCATTCGTGACTACCTTTTTCCCTTCCCTCCATAAAAATAGGTCCGGCTGTATAATCTTTAATTTCAGCTTCTGCTTTTTTACAAACACTTTTAAGCGCTTCTTCCGCGTTCTCTATAATGAGCTCCTCCCCAAACACATTTATATGATGTTTTGTACGTCCGGTAACTCTAATACGATACGGATTTTTAGAGGTAAACCTTACCGTATCCCCAATTTTATAACGCCACAAGCCAGAATTCGTGGTAATTACAATGGCGTAATTAACGCCCACTTTAACATCCCAAAGCGGTATTTCTGACTGCTCAGAGGTATTGTACGTATCCATGGGAATGAACTCATAGAAAATACCATAATCCAACATTAATAATAAATCATCTGCATTGTTCCTGTCCTGAATGGCAAAAAATCCTTCAGATGCGTTGTAAATCTCATAATACTTAAACTGTCTTCGCGGAAGTAGTGATTTGTACTGTTCCTTATACGGACTAAAACTAACTCCGCCATGAAAGTAGACCTCCAAATTTTCCCAGACCTGAAATAGATTATCTTTTCCGGTTTCTTCTAACATACTGTTTAACAATACGAGCATCCATGATGGCACCCCAGCTAAACTAGTCACGTTTTCTGCTACACTTTCATTAATAATCGCCTTTAGCTTACTTTCCCAATCGCTCATCAGCGAAACCTTATTACTTGGCGTACTGCTAAATTCTGCCCAAAGTGGCATATTATCTATAAGAATGGCCGAAAGATCTCCAAAAAAAGAACCATTATCCTCATACAACTCCTTACTACCGCCTAACCGTAGACTCTTACCAGTAAATAACTGCGAGTTTTCATTGTTGTTCAAATAAAGACAGAGCAAGTCCTTACCCGATTTATAATGACAGTCCTCTAAAGCCTCCAGGCTTACGGGAATAAATTTACTTTTCGCATTTGTTGTACCGCTACTCTTAGCAAATAGCTTTACGGAAGTTGGCCAAAAAAGGTTCTGCTCACCCCTTCTAGTCCGCTCTATTATGGGCTCTATATCTTCATAAGAAACCAATGGAACACGTTCCTTGAAGGTTTCGTAATTGGTAATACTATTAAACCCATATCTAAGCCCAATCTCTGTACCCTCCGCTATTTCTAAAAGCTGCACCAATACTTCTTGCTGTACCTCTTCAGGGTATTTTAAGAAGAGTTCTATTTGATGATACCGCTTTTTAAGCAACCAAGAAGCAATAGAATTAAATAGTGGAATCGGCATTTTTAGGTATCTTTGTACGCCTAAAATAGGTTATATCCCTATCATTTTCAAATTGAACAGTCCTAAAGATATTCCCCATGCAGTACCAAGGTGTTTTACGAAAAATGCAAACAGAAATTGGCACACCCATTCAGTATTATTTAATTTTTGAATCGGATTTTCTGAATATGAATCAGGTTCTGAACAAGGAGGTAAAAATTAATTTCATAAAACATCAATGCATTAACTGCGGTAATGACAGGCCTATTTTTAGACAGGGTTTCTGTAAATCTTGTTTTTTTGAAATACCCTCTGCAGGAGATTGGATAATGCGTCCAGAGTTGAGTACCGCCCATTTAGATAAAGAGGATAGGGATTTGGATTATGAAAAGAAAGTACAGCTACAGCCCCATATTGTATACCTAGCAAATTCTAGTAATGTAAAAGTAGGTGTAACCCGAAAAACACAAGTTCCTACCAGGTGGATAGATCAGGGAGCGCATGAAGCTATTGAAATTGTGGAGGTTCCGAACCGTTATTTAGCAGGTATCACCGAGGTAGCTTTAAAAGAACATGTAGGCGATAAGACGAACTGGCGAAAAATGCTGACGAACACTGTAGTTGATGAAAATTTAATTGAGTGGCGCAACAAATTGAAACAGTATATACCAGAGGAAGCAGCAGCTTATTTTATAACAAATAATAGTGAAACGCATCTGGACTTTCCCGTTCTGAACTATCCAGAAAAAGTAAAGAGTCTTAATTTGGACAAAACCCCAAATTTTACTGGTGTTTTAAAAGGTATAAAAGGACAATATCTCATCTTTGAAGATAGTACCGTATTTAACGTTCGTAGTAATGAGGGCTATTATGTTGGCATAACCGTTAATTAACGGAATCCTTTTTTGCTTCGGTTTTTTTCTTTTTACCGAACAAACCTCCTAAAATATCTTTCGCAGCATCTTTAACCACATCTTCTTTCTTTGTAGGAAGGGTGTCCGTCTTGACTTTCGTAGAATCTGTTTTTTTATCACCTCCAAAAATAGCGCCCAACACCTCTTTAGCACCGTCTGTAGCAGGGTCTTGTTTCTCTAGAGAATCTGTATTAGAACTGTTTCGAGATAAAATTCCTCCTATTAAATCTTTAGCCTTATCCTTTCCTTTATTTACTAATTTCTGCTTTTCAATTTCTATTAATTGATTGGTAAGGTTCTTGACGCCAGAAGTAAAATCCGTACTTACTTGCGGACTATTATAGACCCCGCCGATATTTGCTGTTACCGGAATGGTTAAATTCTTTAAGGAAGCATCGTCAATTCTAGCTATTAAATTGTTAATATCCTTTCCTAAATATTTAGCTGGCACTTCTAAAGTGGCTTTATAGTTCATTTTGCGATCAAACGTATGATTGCCATCAACATTTATTGCAATATCCTTATAGTTTACTGTAAATGGTTTTACGGAGACGAGACCATCCTTAAAAGAGAGCTTTGTTTTAAGCTCTTTAAGGTTTAACTGCTCTATATCTATAAAATCGAGTTTACTACCTAATGCCGTTAGAATTGGTGCCTTCTCGGCATTAATCTCCCTAGTAAGTATATTGGCTAGAATATTACCGCTCAAAGACAATAGATCTGGCGTAAAATCATCCGTTAGATTACCAGATAATGCAATGTCCGAACTAAAATTACCCTTTAAAACCTCAGCTACCGGAGCCAGCGCCTTGAACAATTCCAAAGCTTGAAAAGTCTCTCCTATTTTAAGCTGTTCCATTCCCAATTTCATCATAAAGGTGGGTACATCATTTTTAGTAGAAACCTCACCGTTAAAGGCAACTTTCCCATCAAATAGAGAAGACGTCATTTCGCTCAATATAGCCTTTTCATCCCTAATCCTTAAGTTCCCTTTGACATCTTTAAGAGTTAAATTATCGTAGATTACCGTGTTCGCAGCAGCATTAAAATTTGCATTTAAGAAAGATGGTATTTTAATTTTTTCAGCTATTTGGGAGTTCGCAACCTTCTCATTAGACTCTTCTTCCTCGATGACCATAAAATCATTGAGATTAAAAATATTGGATTTTAAGTTGAAGTTTCCTTCAATATTTTCATCGTTGAAAAGGTATCCCAAAAAATTATCCATAGTACCGGATATCTTAAAATCCGTTTCTCCCGAAAAGCCTACTAGTTCGTTTAAACTAACCGTGTTTGGATTAAAAGTTACTGCGGTTGATTTTAAATTTACAGCATTGGGCATCTCTTCAGATTTATACTCAAAATCTTTAAGGCTCATAGTACCTTTAGTATTTGTATTCCCGTACTGCTTTTTCTCTATAGTCACCATATCAAAGGCAGTAGTTATATCTGCATTTAAAAGTCCCTTTAAACTTAAACCCTCTGGCATGGGATATGCTTTCTCTAGATTGGCCAAATTCATCTTTCCATCTATATGGGCATTTACTTTGGTATTGCCCATGAGTTCTACTATTTTAGAAGTAAGGTTGAATTTGTCTTGATCTATATTAAAAGAAGCCTTATTAATGTCCACAAAAGTATCTTCTATTTTCCCAGTAGTATTCTTTATCGCAATATCCAAGTATATATTACTTACTGTTTTGGGTAGGTCTGGGTACTTAAAGGATGCATTCTCCGAATTGATGTTGACATTGAACTTTGGAATATGCGTTTCATCTACCGTACCGGTAAAATCACCAGCAACAACAAAATTTCCCGTAGTCTTAACATTAGAAATATTCTGGGAATAGGTTTCCGGTATTACGGCCAAAAAGTTCTTAAAATCCGAAGATGGTGTTTTAAAGCTAATGGCAACGTCTTGGCTTTCATCTTCATTCAACTTAACGAAACCATCAAATACAAGTGGCAGCTGATTGACTAAAGCTTCATTCTTTAAAAACGAATATTTATTTTCATTTAAATCGATACCAATTAAAGCATCTAACTGTATTTTATTCTTATTCAAATAATTAGTACTGTCCATTTCAAAAGAAACCAAAGCGTCTGTATGGGTATCCAACTCTGAGGTGGTCAGTGATAAATCTCCTGTTCCTTTATGGTTCATCGATAAAATTTCTAAATGTAGCCCCGTTGAGAAATCGTCGTACAGCACGGTAGCATTCTGAATCTCATAAGATTTCATATTAAAGGTAAAACCCTCAGAAGTAGTATTTTCTTGGTCGGAGTCAGTCGCCACTTCCTTTGTAATATCATAATTAGCATTTTCATCTGCATCAACCTGAATATGTAATAAAGCCTCCTCCAAGGCTAAACTTTGGATAGAAATCGGATCATCTCCACCATTAAAAAGTTGCATGACACCCATTTTTAAGGAAACACCTCTAGCAGCAAAAAGCGTATCTCCCTTAAAAGGCGCTTCGTTAATTAAACTAACATTGCTTAGAGAAACCTCAGCATTGGGAAAACTACTAAGAAGACTAAGATCTGCATCCGAAAAATCTAGCGTAGCATTAACGTTCTGATTTACATTATTTTTAATGATAGCCCCTATCTTACCTTCCAAAAAAAATGGAATTGCAATCAATAGTGCAATTATGAGTAATACCAGAATACCAAAAACTCTAAAAATCTTCTTTTTCATCTTAGTTGTACGATTTTTCTTAAGAACTATTATTTACGTTTAATATTATACGTCTAGGTCTATTTCTTGACCAACGGACAATTTAAAGCGTTTTCTTAGTATATATACGAACAAATAAAGGAAAGGGGTGTCTATAAATGCTATAATAATCTTAAAAATAAAACCACTGATTGCAAGACCCGTGAATTTATCCCAAGGAATTTCGCCAAAAGCACATAACAAAAGTACTACCGTAAAAGTGTCTATTAATTGAGATGAAAAGGTAGAAAAGTTGTTTCGCAGCCATAAATACTTGCCTCTGGTAAGATTCTTCCAAAAATGATATATTTGAATGTCTACAAACTGTGCCAACAGATAAGCCATCATAGAAGCGAAAACGGCAACGATGGTATTCCCAAAAACGGACGTAAATAAGGCATCATTTACAGGAGACCATGCGGTTGCCGGAACCACGTTTGCAGTATAAACGATTGCCAATGAAAAGAAGGATGCAAAAATACCGGCCACCACGATTTGGTTCGCCTTTTTTCTTCCAAAGATTTCAGAAATTAAGTCTGTAATTAAAAAGGTAATCGGATACGGTAATATCCCTACCGAAATTTCAAATAAAGGAGCTCCGAAAATAGTGATATCCCCGAAAGGATTCCAGTAAAAAAACTTCTGGAATATAAGATTGGAGACCACTAAAGAAGTAATAAAAAGAGCTCCTAAGTATAAATATATACTGCGGGCAAGCACCTTATCTTTCTGCACCATTATCTACTTTATATTCAAGGTAAATGGCATTCTTGCCTGCACACCTTTCTGTTCTGTTATAGATTTTACATTTTTTAAGATAGTGTAGAACTCATTCCCTATTTCTTCTTTAAACATACGCTCCTTAGTTTTTGCACTAGCGCCTCCTAGGTCTTCCATAAATCTTTCAAAACCTGATTTATATTTGGGGAATTTTTTAATTCCGTAAGAAGATAATTCTACCATATTCGCCGCAGCCTCTATAGCATCTTCCAGCGTTCCCAACTCATCTACCAAGCCTAGTCCTTTAGCATCGATACCACTCCATACCCTTCCTTGGGCCAGGCTATCCGCCTGTGCAACGGTAATATTACGCCCTTGTGCAACACGCTCTAGAAAAGTTTCATAAGTATCCTCAATACCTTCCTGCACCTGATTTCTAAAAGTAGCTGTCATAGGTTCAAAGAGAGAGTAATCCACGGAGTTTTTGTTAGTACCTACCTGCTCCGCATTTATGCCTATATCCTCGGCAAATTCACTAACATTTGGAACAGTGCCAAAAACACCGATAGAACCGGTTATCGTGGTGGGTTCTGCAAAAATCTTGTCAGCACCGGCCGCAATATAATACCCTCCTGAGGCCGCTACATTACCCATGGAAACCACAACGGGTTTTATCGCCTTTGTCAGTTCTACCTCTCTCCAAATAATATCAGAGGTTAGGGCACTACCTCCTGGCGAATTTACTCTTAAGACAATGGCCTTTACTTTATCATCTTCACGAGCCTTAATAAGCGCTTTGTTAATAATTCCTTGTCCTATAATATCGGGACCTCCTTCGCCATAGAAAATTTCTCCTTGTGCAAAGATTACTGCAATTTTATCCTTCCCGGATTTCAATACTTTTTTATTCGCATACTTTGTATAATCCTCTAGGCCTATATAATCAATATCCGAACTTTCTACCGAAAGAGCATTTGCGAGTTTACTTTCATATTCGTCGTAAAAAATAACATCGTCCAGTAGTCCCGACTGTTTTGCGTACTTAGGCGTTCTACCGCCCAAAGTATCGGCAATACCATTTAAGTCCCGCTCAGAAATATTTCTATCGCCAGAGATGTCGGCCACCATTGAATTCCAAAGGGATTGAATCAATTCTTTGATTTGTTCCCGATTGGCATCACTCATCTCATTTTCCAAATAGGGTTCCACAGCACTTTTATATTTACCATGTCGTATAACCTCCATCTTAATACCGGTCTTTTCCTGTAAATCCTTGAAAAATAACACTTCTGATGACAATCCTTTAAAATCTAAAACCCCTACCGGGTTAATGAATACGGAATCTGAAACACTTGCCAGGTAGTAATCTTTCTGTGTATAAAAATCCCCGTAAGAATAGATAAACTTCCCCCTTTCCTTAAATTCCATAAGGGCTTTACGCAAAGTTTGTGTTTGGGCCAAACCAGCGATAATGAAATTGTTGTTGATACTTATACCCTTAATACGTTCATCATCCTTAGCAACTGTTATGGCATGAAGAATTTCGTCTAACCCTTGAGACTCCTCGAATAATCCAGAAAAGGGATTTACTTCACTAGTACCCGTATAGTCGGCAATGGGCCGTTGCAATTGTATTTCTAAAATTGAATTATTCTTTACGGTTACTGCGTTCTCATCATTTCCCAAAAGACTGACCAATACAAAGAACATAATGAAAATAATACCAATGGCAACCATACACCCTAGGATAGCCGCCAAGAAATTTCTTAAAAAATTCATGTAATTACGATTATTATTACGTTTCAAAGATAACCAAAGTGAAATTGTTTTGTTTATTTTGCCCTTATATTATGGATAAAACACAAACGGCATATATAGCTATTGGAAGCAATCTAGGAGCAAAAAAATTGAACCTACAAAAGGCTATTTTTCTTATCTCCAATACTTTGGGGCAGGTGGGGAAAATATCTCCAATTTACACATCGCCCTCCTGGGGTTTTGAAGCTAACGATTTTTTAAATGCATGCTTTGTCCTAGAAACCTCACTCTCTCCAGATGACTTGCTCAAAGCACTAATGCATATTGAAACATCGTTAGGCAGAGAAAGAACTAAAAACCCAACCTATCAAAGTAGAGTTATTGATCTTGATATCATTTATTATGGTGACCTCATCATTGAAAAGGAACAATTAAAAATTCCTCACCCAAGAATGGCGGAACGTAAGTTTGTTTTACGACCGCTAAGCGATATTGCACCGCAATTCTATCATCCCGTTTTAAAGAAAGACAGTAGAAACCTCTTGCAACAGTGTAAGGATAAAAGTGAATTAACTAAAACGAGCGGCAAGCTCCATACCAGCAGAGCTTCCTTATTTTCCAGTCTTCAGTTTATTGCCATTGAAGGAAATATAGGCGCAGGAAAAACCAGCCTTGCCACTAAGATATCAAATGACTTTAATGCTAAACTTATTTTAGAACGTTTTGCGGAAAATCCTTTCCTACCAAATTTTTACGAAGATAAGGCCCGTTATGCCTTTCCTTTAGAAATGTCCTTTTTGGCAGATAGGTATCAGCAATTTACGGATGACACAAGTCAGTTCGACCTTTTCAAGAACTTTATGATCAGTGATTATGATATTTTCAAATCATTGATTTTCGCCAAGGTAACGCTCCAAAAAGAAGAGTACGCATTATATCGTAAGATTTTCAATTTCATGTACAAGGAAGTTAAAAAGCCAAAAATATATGTTTATCTGTATCAGAACACCACTCGTCTTCTAGAGCAGATAAAAAAAAGAGGAAGGGACTATGAGCAAAGTATTGATGCCGTTTATCTTGATCATATTAATCGAGGCTACCTAGATTTTTTAAAGACCTATCCTAAAGAAAATCAGCTAATTATAGACGTATCGCAATTGGATTTTGTAAACAATAAAGAAGACTATGAAACTGTTCTAAACAGCATTCAAGATTTTGCCCTACAGCAAAATTATTAACACAATTTTGGCAATTTCCTTGCGTAAAAGAAATGTATTCACTTTCTTGTAATGCTCTAAGGAGAAACTAACTAACTCAAACTATACTAAAACCCAACTTCGGTTGGGTTTTTTATTTGTTCATTTTTGACCAAAAATCCCAAATCACCAACCCCACGCTTACGGAGATGTTTAAAGAGTGTTTGGTTCCAAACTGGGGTATTTCTATGGTAATATCAGAACGGTTTACAACATCTTGCTGCACTCCTTTTACCTCATTACCAAAAACCAAAACGTATGTGCTATTACTTTCCGGATTAAAATTATTCAACATCTTCGAACCCTCTGTTTGCTCAATTGAACCTATGATTTTACCCTCAGCTTTCAATTTTGTTATAAGCTCTACGGTACTTTCCGCATATTCCCAAACAACACTTTCCGTAGCTCCTAAGGCTGTTTTACGAATATCTTTATGAGGAGGTGTTGCAGTAATGCCGCAGAGGTATATTTTTTCAACTAAAAACGCATCAGCTGTCCTAAAAACGGACCCAATATTATTTAGGCTCCTAATATTGTCCAAAACAATAATCACAGGAAGTTTCTTGGCTTTTTTGAAATCGGTTACCGCTAACCTTTCAAGTTCATCGTTTCTTAACTTTCTCATTAGAATACTTTTCAACTATCAACCTTAAATATCAACAAAAATTTAAATCGCATTGAGAATGGCATATATTCGTTACCATTGAACAAAAATAGGTAGATAAAAGCAGTGGCAGATAAAGGAAAGGTAAAAAAGGTAACCCCTTTGATGAAGCAGTACAATACCATCAAGACAAAACATCCTGATGCACTACTGCTATTTAGAGTGGGTGATTTTTATGAAACATTTGGAGAAGACGCGGTAAAAGCTTCCAAAATACTGGGAATTATACTTACCCACAGAAATAATGGTGGGGATAGAACGGAGTTGGCAGGCTTCCCACATCATTCTATCAACACCTATTTGCCCAAACTGGTAAAAGCTGGTCAGCGCGTTGCCATATGCGACCAACTAGAAGATCCCAAACAAACCAAAACCATTGTTAAACGTGGTGTCACGGAATTAGTGACTCCTGGCGTAGCTTTAAACGACGATATTTTAACCGCAAATAGCAACAATTTTCTATGCGCCGTTCATTTTGGTCGAAAAAAATTGGGCCTTGCCCTTGTTGATATTTCTACGGGTGAATTTTTAACCGCAGAAGGTAACGAAGAGCAGATTGATAAGTTATTGCAAAATTTTGCTCCTAACGAAGTACTCATTTCAAAAAAACACAGAAAAGAGTTCGCCGAAATCTTTGGCGCACAATTTCATACATTTTACTTGGAAGATTGGATTTTTCAAGATGATTATGCGCTGGAAAACCTAACCAATCATTTTAATACCAAAACCCTTAAAGGCTTTGGTGTTGACCACCTAGCTCACGGCATTGTTGCTTCTGGAGTTATATTACACTATTTATCAGAAACACAGCATAGACAATTACAACACATAAATAGGTTACAGCGTATTGCAGAGGATGATTATATTTGGATGGATAGGTTTACCATTAAAAATCTTGAACTCTATCATTCTACCAATGAAAATGCGGTTACGTTAATAGACATTATTGATAAGACCATTTCACCTATGGGAGGCCGTATGATGAAAAGGTGGCTAGCACTTCCGCTCAAAAATATCCAAAAAATTAAGCATAGACATGAAGTTGTAAGTCATTTAATGGCACAAGAGATGCTTTTGGACAAATTACAAGCCAACATCAAATTAATGGGAGATTTGGAGCGACTTATCTCCAAAATAGCGACCGGGAAGGTAAATCCGAAGGAAGTAGTTCAGTTAAAAAATTCTATGGAGGCCATCGTCCCCATTAAACAAATTGCTTCCAACGCTAAAAATGAAGCTTTGGCACTTATAGGAGACCAATTACAATCCTGTGATTTACTACGTTCCAAAATAAAGGAGATGTTAAGCGAGGAAGCTCCCGTGAATATTCTCAAAGGCAAGGTTATAGCAAAAGGCTTCTCAAACGAGTTGGACGAGCTTAGAGGTTTGGCCACCTCAGGTAAAGATTATCTTAATAAAATGTTGGAAAGGGAGACCCTAGCTACAGGAATTACTTCCTTGAAGATAGCGTCTAATAATGTTTTTGGCTACTATATTGAGGTCAGAAACACCCACAGAGATAAGGTACCCGAAACTTGGATACGAAAACAAACCTTGGTTAATGCCGAACGCTATATTACAGAAGAGTTAAAGGAGTATGAAGCAAAAATATTAGGCGCTGAAGACCGTATCTCAACGTTAGAACAACAACTCTTCTCCCAACTAATCGTGTGGATGCAGGAATACATTTCCCCAGTTCAAAATAATGCGCAATTAATAGCGCAACTGGACTGTCTTTGTAGTTTTACCCAATTAGCCAAAGAAAACGATTATACACTTCCGGAAATAAACGATACTACTGCGCTAGAAATTAAAAATGGAAGGCACCCGGTTATAGAGAAACAATTGCCCTTAGGGGAAATTTATATCGCTAACGATGTCTCCCTAAACAGGGACAAGCAACAAATTATTATGATAACGGGGCCCAATATGAGTGGTAAATCTGCCATACTGCGTCAAACCGCTTTAATTGTGCTTTTAGCGCAAATGGGAAGTTTTGTACCTGCGGAATCCGCCAAAATTGGTTATGTAGATAAGATTTTTACACGTGTGGGCGCCAGTGATAATATTTCTATGGGAGAATCTACCTTTATGGTAGAAATGAACGAAACGGCTTCTATTCTAAATAATCTGTCAGAACGAAGTTTAATACTTCTGGATGAGATTGGAAGAGGAACAAGCACCTACGATGGTATTTCCATAGCTTGGGCCATTTCTGAATACTTACATGAGCACCCAACACGGGGCAAAACCTTGTTCGCCACACATTATCACGAACTCAATGAAATGACAGGCTCTTTTGAACGTATTAAAAATTACAATGTATCCGTTAAAGAGTTAAAGGACAATGTATTATTTCTACGAAAATTAACCCCTGGGGGAAGTGAGCATAGTTTCGGTATCCACGTCGCTAAAATGGCAGGAATGCCGCAACAAGTTATTCTCAAGGCCAATAAAATTTTAAAAAAACTAGAAAAATCACATTCCAACGAGGAGTTAACAGAAAAATTACAAGTAGCGCAAGATGAAATGCAATTGAGCTTCTTTAATCTGGACGACCCGCTTTTAGAAGAAATCAAGGAAGAAATTTTACATTTAGATATCAACACGCTCACCCCTGTTGAAGCTTTAATGAAACTTAATGAAATAAAGCGTTTACTCACAAAGAACAAGAAGGCAACGAGTTAAGTTTTCTTTTGAAGCGTTTCCTTTTTCAAAAGCAGGATTATCATCATTTTTAAAAGAAATTCCTTTGCAATTTATAGAAATGTATTAAATTTGCTCCCGCATTCATTACGAATGATGTTCTTTTAAATACGAGTACCAAACGCGAAAGTAGCTCAGGGGTAGAGCATCACCTTGCCAAGGTGGAGGTCGAGGGTTCGAATCCCTTTTTTCGCTCTAAAAAACGCTGCATGTCAGCGTTTTTTTTGTCCATGCCTTTAGGCAATAGGAGACACGCCTTAGGGCGGTCAGGCTCGAGTGGTGGAATTGGTAGACACGTTGGACTTAAAATCCAATGGACATTAGTCCGTATGGGTTCAAGTCCCATCTCGAGTACAAATAAAAAGCCAAGGTTTTACAACCTTGGCTTTTTTTGTTTAAGCACAACAATTCTAAAATTTTGATTTGTTGCGTTAAGTTATTGTATTCGTTGAAGTAAAACTAAGCATCCTTAATTACCCGAGCATCATAATCAAATAGCATTATTCCTAATACTGAGGCACAGGTTATTAAAAATATTATTTTTCTTGTGTTATTTAATTACGGCTATCTATTTCAATGAATGCTTCTGATTTCCAGCTCATTTCATCTTCTCCCAGATGTGGGTTATTGTAAAAAATTTCAATGAGTGCTGGTTTTATTTTAATATCGTTTTCCTCGGCATATTGGTGAGCGCCAAACCACGCTCTATCTGAAATACTATAGTTACCGTTAAAAGTTACTTTTACTGAAGATTTTCCTTGAATTTGTTTGTACTTAATTTCTTCATGCACCGGCAAACTATCTGTTTTGATTATGGGAAAACAAAAGTTAAATTCTAAATCTGTAGAGTTAACATTCCATGTTGTTACTTCTAAAAAAGGATGCGACTGTAATTTGATATTATGCGCTATTAAAAAAGTATTGATGTAAGCGCTGTTCGAAATCATCTTACCAGCTTTATCCTTTTGGTTCGCTTTTATAGGAACGTATGCAACGTAAGTTTCTGGGCTTCTACTAACACCATCAACATGTACCTTAAACTCCTCTAAATGCTTTACTAAACCAGTATTAAAATCTGTTATTTCTTTATTGATTACTTTTTGCAATTCAGATGTACCAAATACTTTTTTAATCCTCTCGATTACGGCATTGGTTTTATTTTTGATATTCAAATTAATTACAGCAGCTGAATCATTTTTGGTTTCTATTGTCCATTTTAATTCTAAATCATGGTTAGGTAATTCTAATGATTGATCAATAGTTTTAAAAGGTTCTTTATTGGTTATAAAGCTTGAAATACCTCGCTTTTTCTCTAGTGTTTCACTCCAATTTAAAACACTTTGAAAACATGTGCCTTTAGATGTATTAGCGTTAATTATAATCTGATAATCATAAGGTTTTAACACTAAATACCAAGCAGCTAAAAGAAGCGCTGCGAAACTGGCATAGGTAATAATTTTAGGTTTCATTTTAATTTTAATTTTTTAAGTTGCCTCGTCATAAAGCATTAATCTACAAATTTAACTTCAAGCGTTTAATTATCTTGAATTTTATACACAGCTGCTTTTTCATTATTGCTAGTAACTAGCAAATACTTTTCAGTCTTTACGGTTACTATGTTCATTGATTTTATTTGTTTTTGCACCAGATTCAACCCTATTTGATGGCCATATTTAATTTCTTTGGTGCTAGAAAGCAAGGCTCCAGAAAACCCATCGAGCCTTCCGTGGTATGGTGTGGTTACAAAATTGTTACCTGCCAAAAGAATTTCTTCATTACCATTAGTATCAAAAACAAGTGTATTTGTAATAGGTGCTACTTGTAATCCCGCGGGGAAAGGCACAAATTGAAATGCTCCCTTATTATTTTCTAAATAACCAGAAGCTAACTCATGTACTTTAAATATGGTAGTGCCCTTTTTCAAAGTTTCATCTGCGAAAAGCTCATTGAGTGTTTTACCTGCGAACTTTTTATAAGACGGAAAGTCTTTTTTTAAGAATAGTAATTGTTTTGATAATTCGTCTAGACCCAAATTGGTATAATATTCCTTATTTTTTTCAATAGCAGTAACTGTTTCGGTACTGCCATCTTCGTCAAAATCTCCATAATACATGAGCATTGGGTATGCTGTGGATGCCTTAAATTTTGTATTACACCCCCAATTGCCAAGCACATAATCTAGATCACCATCGTTGTCTATGTCAAAGGGAGCAATAGTTTGCCAAAGGCCATTTAAATTCTCATTAGATAGCGTAGTATCTTTTGTAAAATGTCCTGAATTATTTTTGAAGAATATGGGCGACATCCACTCGCCTACCACAATCAAATCCGCATCACCATCTTGGTCATAATCAGAGAAGGTAGCATCAGTTATTAGACCAAGATCAGTAAAATCAGAGCTTTTGGCTATTGCAAAACCCTCGGGAGTATTTTCTAAAATGTACCCATCACTTTTCTTTCCAAAATCGCTAGAGGTAGCATAATTTCCTATGAATAGATCTAAATCACCATCACCATTAACATCTGCCATTTTTACTACTGAAGTATTTTCATATATTTCAGGAAATGTATCAGATTTAAGAAAAGTAGCATTGCCTTGATTCTTATAATGCCTGTTCAGTAAGGGTATTGCTTTATGAAAATATTCTCCGCCACCAGAAGCTACTATAATATCGTTTCCGTTTTTTTTATCAAAATCTGCTATTATCGCAAAAATATCTTCTGCCTTTCTATCCTTGGTAAGTGCGGGATCAATTTTCAACGAAAAGCCAGTGTCATTTTGTAAAAATAGTTGCGCATCATTATTTTTACTTCCCCCGAAAAATATATCGTCAAGCCCATCATTATTTAAATCTCCAACAGCTATGGCAGGGCCTTTGTTAGAAATTTTGTAGGGTATTAGCTTTTGCCTATTAAAGTCAATAAAACTATTTTCTACGTGATTGTAGTTAATACCCAAATTATCTACTACTTTTTTAAAGCGCTTTTTATATTTAGGTTGCAAACTACTATAGTCAAATTGCGCTCTATTATTAGTCGGTTCTATCGTAATTAAGGTATCTAAGGCTATATGTCCTTTTAATTTTTGAAACGTATTATCTGGCCAAACAATGAGTACACTGTCAACTTTTGATTTTTCTGCAATACCAAAATTTAAAGTAATGTCTGATGAAGATTGAAAACCCCTTGACGCATAAAGCTGTTTATATTGCATTTTTTCTTTTTCAAATACAACAACCTTACTGCCGATTGCAAATTGGTTTTTTCCTTTAAATTTTAATTTAAAATTTAAGAAGTGGTTTTTAGCATTGATATTTTCATAGATAAAGGCTTTTTGGTTTATGTTGTTAGATACAATATCTAAATCGCCATCATTATCTAAATCTGCAAAGGCACTTCCGTTAGAGCAAGATTTTTTTTCAGGCAGCCAGGCTGAAGATTGGTTTTTAAAGAAAGTTGTTTTGGTACCTTCGAATACAAAATTTTGATATGCCCCTGAAGGCATTTTTTCAATAACCTCCTTATTTAAAATCGTTTTATTCGTTAGTTTTTTACTAATTTCTTCATTAGAAACATAGTTGATATAATCCAAATCATTTGGACGTTTAGGTATACCATTAGAAATAAACAAATCTTGAATGCCGTCTAGATTAAAGTCGGCAAATAGTGGAGACCAGCTCCAATCGGTAGCTGCTACGCCACTTAGCAAAGCAGTTTCAGAAAAGTGAATTCCAGCTTTGTTTATTTGCAACATATTTCTTGCAAACTGATAGTGGTAGCCTAAATTATTGACTTTAAGATGTTGTATATCGCTATTATCTTCTCCCACTGATGCTTTTAAAACACTTTCAGAAGCAGGTAACATATCTAAAGTTATTAAATCATAAAAACCATCATTATTGATGTCTGAAGCATCACTACCCATAGAGAATCTACTGGTATGACCAAACTGTTGTTTTATAGTTTCTTTAAATGTACCATCGCCTTGATTTAGATAATAAAAATCATCTTCATGAAAATCATTAGAGACATAAATATCGGTAAAACCATCATTATTAAAATCTGCAGTGGTAATACCTAATCCGTAGCCATTTATTCCGCCATAAATACCCGCTTCTTCACTTACATCTACAAAGATATTGTTGTCATTTCTAAGTAATCTATCTCCTGCTTTATCGTGCCTTTTTTTACGAATACTAGCCTTGCCATAAGCATCTTTTGTATGCACTGCTTGATTAAGCAAATACATATCTAAATCACCATCATTATCAAAATCAAAGAAAGAGGCTTGGGTGGCATAGGTTTTAAAATCTAGTCCAAAAGCTGCGGCTTTCTCAGTAAACGTTGTATCTCCGTTATTAATAAATAATTCGTTTTTACCTTCTAAGTCACAAATATCAGTAACAGCACAAACGTAAATATCTAACAATCCATCTCCGTTTACATCTGCTAGGGTAACTCCTGTATTCCATTCAGAGGTTCCTGCAGTACCAGAAGTCTGTGTTATATCTTTAAATTTAAAAGATCCTTGATTTAAGTAGAGTTTATTTTTGGTTTGGTTACCCGTAAAATAAATGTCTTGTAAGCCATCATTATTAATATCTCCAATAGCAACACCACCACCATTATAATAATAAAGGTAGTCTAAGATGTTTACTTTATCAGTAGCATTTAATTGGTTAGCGAAGTCAATACCAGAGTGTGATTCTGAAACTAATACAAATTGCTTTTGTGCTTCTTGATGGCGACAAGAAATAAGAATAAATAGCGCGCTAAGTAGATAAATCTTAGTCATTTAATGAAAACAAAACAGGTTTTTCATTGTTAATCCCAAACAACACTTTAGTATCTTTTTTGTCATCTTGTATAACATTGACACTATTCACAACGCCTTTTACAAAAATGCCAGAATCAGTATAGCTAACCCAGTCAAAATCACCTTTTCCGTTATTGAGCAATAACCCCCCGAAGCTTGCATCGAGCTGTGAAAATTGTGGTTTTAAAGCATAATTGTTTCCTCCGTAGATGATATCTAAAAAGCCATCATTATTAACATCTACAAAATCCATGTCATTGATACAAGATAATTGCGCTCTTTCAGGTAAAGCTTTAATAGTGAAGTGGCTATTTCCATTGTTTATGGCAATTACACTTAGCGATGTATTTACTTCTTTTTGTATGGATTGATTTAATTTTTTTTCTGAAAACAAATCGTTAATAGACTTTCTGGAATAGTCAGAAAACTTCAGATTTTCTTTTTTAAGATGCGCTAACTGAGCTGTTAAATCTCGCTTAAGATGAATTGGCATATCTCTACCGCCCTCTTGCTTTGTGACAATCTGCTCTATAGTGCCATTAAAATCAAAATCGTTGACAAACATTTTAACGGTATTAGTACTGTCTGGAATACAAGAGGTATTTGTGCCCCTGTTACCCAAGACAAAGTCCATATCACCATCATTATCTACATCCAAAACTTTTACCGATTTCCACCACCCTTTTAGTTGGTTAAGATGAATACTGGTATTTTCTAGGTGACCAGATGTATTTGTAAAAACATGTATGCCACCCCAATCTTCGGCTACAACTAAATCTTTTGTTTTATCATTATTTACATCTACCCATTGAGCATCTGTTATCATGGCAATTTCAGCAACGTCCTGCGCTTTTTCTGTTATTACATTTTTAAAACTACCCTTACCATCATTTTCTAGCAGATAGTGCTTAGGAGTTAAACCATAAGCCCCAACAACACTTCTGTTACCCACAAAGACATCTACATCGCCATCATTGTCAAAATCGTTAGCTCTTAATACGGCTGTGTTATAGTTATTAAATGGTATCTGAAGACTAGGGTTTTTTATAAAATTTCCTTTACCATCATTTAAATATAATCGTAACCCAAGTTTAGAAGAGCTAGTATCATTACCTCCTGAACCAACTAAGAGGTCTAAATTACCATCATTATTAGCATCGAAAAAAGTAGCAGCCGTATCTTCAAAAAGCACATCTTCTGCAAAAGCTGCGGTCTCTTTTACGACGAACCTATCTTGCTTGGATAGGTATAATTTACCTTTTTGTTTTTTAGCACCGCCTACATAAAAGTCTTTTTTACCGTCTTTATTCACATCGCAAATGGCAGTAATTGGCCCTTCTTTTGATAGCATTTGAAACAGCAAACCTTCAAAATCAAAATCTACGTAGTTGTTTTCTTTATGGGCTTCGAAATCTTGGCTTAATTGAGTAAATAAAGTGTTTTTGTTAGCTACGGGTTGCGTTTTAAGCAAACTAGAATCATCTGGTTTGGAAATTTCTAACCGTGTATTTAATACCGGGTTTATTAAGGTTTGAACATTATCATTTGGCCATACTATTTTAAGAGAATCTATTTTTGTAGCGTCTCCCACCCCAAAAGTTAAAGTGTAATCAACAGAGGATTGAAACCCTCTTGAAGGGTACAGTTCTTGGGTTAAAACTTGATTGCCCATATGCACCGTTACCTTACTACCAATAGCATAGGTGTTTTTATTTTCTTCTTTTAATTTAAGCTGTATGTAATTGTTATTTTTCTTTTTGTTAGATTCGTTTCTATACACAAAGGCAGGTTGGTTGACATTGTTAATGACCAAATCTAAATCACCATCATTATCCAAATCGCCATAGGCTGCTCCGTTAGAAAAACTTTCGTCATCAATTCCCCAGGCTTCAGCAGCATTGGTAAACGTTAAATCTTTATTATTCTTAAAAGCGTAATTCTTTATGGGCGTACTCGGCATTTTATCTAACACCGTATTCATAGATTCTTTTTTACCGCTAAGTGCCATCTTTTGCAGAATGTCATTGGCGAAGAAATCCATAAAATCTTGATTGGTTAAATCGTGATAGATACCGTTAGAGACAAAAATATCTTTATAACCATCATTGTCAATATCTAATAGTAAAGCGCCCCAACTCCAATCTGTCATAGCAACGCCAGAATGAAAAGCGATTTCTGAAAAACTATTATTACCGTTGTTTAATTGCAAGGCATTTTGCATGTATTGGTTGTGAAAATCTTTACTTCGTTTTAATTGTAGTAAATCATAATTTTCATATTCACTAGTTTCTTTGAGTCGAATATTATCTTCAGGCAACATATCCGTAGTAAAAACTTCGGGAAAACCATCGTTATTAATATCTGCAATATCTGACCCCATAGAAGAGAGGCTAGTATGTGAGGTAAAGTCTTTTATTTTTTCTAAAAAGGTACCGTTTTTTTGATTGATGTATAAATAATCTCGCTCAAAAAAATCATTAGAAACATACAAATCTGGCCAAGAGTCATTATTTATATCACCTACAGAAACGCCGAGTCCAAAACCAATAAGGCTGCCGTAAATACCAGCTTCGTCACTGACATCAACAAACCTGCCATTATCGTTCCTGAGCAGTTTATCCCCACCACCCTTAAGCATATCAGGAATATCCCAATCTTCACTGCGTAAATCCCTTTTATCAGAATAGCCTAAGGAGCTAACCGGTATAAAACTATTGTTGAGTATGTAAACATCTAAATCGCCATCTTTATCATAATCAAAAAAAGTGGCCTGAGTAGTAAAACCATCGTCTGCTAAATTATAGTCTGCCGCTGATTCTGTAAACGTTAAATCTTTATTGTTGATATATAATTCGTTTTTCCTGTTATCACCTTCTACGTTTCCAGCGTTACATACATATATATCTAGCCATCCATCAGCATTTATATCTACCATAACAATGCCAGTAGACCAATTGTTAATGCCTTCGATAACGGCCTCTTTGGTA
Source organism: Maribacter sp. R77961 (assembly GCF_044594925.1). Classification (GTDB taxonomy): domain Bacteria; phylum Bacteroidota; class Bacteroidia; order Flavobacteriales; family Flavobacteriaceae; genus Maribacter. The sequence continues at coordinate 2,252,044 of NZ_CP138991.1, forward strand.
ATATCTTTAAACTTAAAATCGCCTTGATTTAAGTATAATTTGTTTTTATTTATGTTGGCTGTAAAGAACATATCTGCCAAACCATCATTATTTATGTCTCCAATTGCAACACCGCCACCATTGTAAAAGTTACGATAATTAAAAATGTTTAAATCCTTTGTGTTGGCAACAACGTTTTCAAAATCGATGTTGGTTTGTTGGGGCTCTAATTTTGTGAATAAGGTATTATTGTCTGATGTTGTAGAATTTTGACAAGAAAAAACTATAGAAAGTAAAAAAAATGCACACCATTTTATATAGGATGGAATAGATTTTAAACCAAAGCTATTACTGTGTGTTATCATATTAAATAAGAATATTTATCTTTATATAAGAGAATAGGGTTGGCAAACTACACCAACCCTATTCATTGAAATTAACTCAAATAATCTCAAAACTAACTCAAACTAATTTATTAAAACACGGTTACAACTAGTAACCTGGGTTTTGTGTAATATCTGGGTTTGCCAATAAAGCTGGAGTAGGAATAGGAAATAAAATTCTTTCCGGCCCCGAAGCTGGCTTTTGTTGCCACGCATCTAAAAATTTACCAAAACGAACTAAATCATTTCTTCTCCAACCTTCCCAGTATAATTCTCTACCTCTTTCAGCCAAAAGGGTATCATCTGTAAGTGTTAATGATCCGGCAGTTAGACCTCTTGCTACTCTAATCTCATCAATTACATCTGTAGCTGTTTGCCCATTAGGATCTGTACCACCTCTGTAAATAGCTTCAGCCTTATTAAGTAAAGCATCAGCATATCTTAAAAGCACATAACTATTATTGGGGTCGTCCGCATTATCTACGCCTCCTGAAAAATCTGGTATATACTTTAAAACACGAATACCTTTTTCCTCAGTATTAACCGCAAAATCTACATCCCTTGTATAGGCTAATGGGTCACCACCTCTTGTAGTTAAGGCATTTCCAGCTTCATCAAATTGTTGACCAATTAAGAAACCAGCTCTAGTACCCGTACTACTAGTGTAAGGGTTAGTATCACTATTATACTCTGCACCTTTACGGATATCATCATCTTCAAAAGAATCATAAAAATCAGAAAGGGTAGCAAAACCATTCCAGCCAGAAGGCTTTTGGTTATAATGCAACGTATAGTTCCATCTTCTTTTAAAATCTGTTAATTCTGTTCTCGGCACGGAGAAAATTAACTCAGAACTTTGTTCATCATTTCTCTCAGCAAAAGTATTGTAATAGCCTAAAACTCCTGAAGAAACAGAATAATTTCCTGATGCCGTGATGTCATTTACATATTCAATGGCCTTATTCATATCAGCTGCTGCAAAAGAAAAGCTACCTGTACTTCTATCCTCAGCTTCATAAACACCCTTATTTAGATATAATTTGGCTAGTAATGCTCTGGCTGAATTTTTGTTTACTCTATTTGGACTAGATGTATCTGGCAAATCCGGTAAAGCACTTTCTAAATCTGCAATTAAAAACGCGACAGATTCTGCTGAACTTCTCACAACTGGGTTAACTTCAATACCCTGTTCAGCTCCCCTATCTAAGGTAATACCCCAGAAATCTAAAATATGGAACCAAAAGTAAGCTCTAACAGTTTTTGCTTCTGCTACAATTTGTGGTGTAGCACCATCGCCGACCATTGCCTGTGTAGCTCTAAATACTCCAAGGTTTAGATCATTAAAGGAGGTTTGAATAAATGCGTGATTTGCATCCCAAGTATGTTGTTGCATTTGTTGAAAAACGCCACCATCAAACCAATCCGTACCTCTTGTAGGTCCCAAAATCTCGTCAGAACTATGCCCTGATAATCCAAAAATCACCCGTTCGTTAGCAAACTCTCTTAGTTGCCCATAGGAAGACGCTAATAATTCATCAGCATTTCCTACACCAACAGGTACAATGAATGCTTCATTTTCAAATTCTAAATCTGTACAGCTTGAGGCAAGAACAATGCCAAGGGAGCACAACCCTATTATACTGATTTTTCTTAATACTTTTTTCATAGTGTTTTTTTTATTTTAAAGATATATTTAAACCTAATGAAACGGTGGTAGCTCTTGGGTATGCAGAATAATCAATACCAAAAGAAGGAACACCATTTATACTTTTATCTACATTTACCTCAGGATCTTGACCAGAGTAATTGGTAATGGTAAATAAATTCTGAGCCGTTAAAGAAAATCTTAATCTGTCTATAAAATCAAATTTCTCTGTATCTAAATTATAGCCTAGAGAAAGGTTTTGCAATCTAATGAAAGACCCGTCTTCTAAAAAGCGAGTAGAAACCCCGTTACCGTTAGTTGCAGACTCATTACTGTTCGCTACATCACGTGTAACATTTTTTCCGCCAAGCAATAAAGAACCTTGTAAGAATAATGCATTTGCATTGTTATTATAAATATAAGCTCCTTGCTGACCAGAAAAGAAAACGTTTAAATCCCAGTTTTTATAATTGAAGAAATTAGTGAAACCAACAACATAATCTGGCAATGGACTCTTACCTATTAAGCTAGCTGGTGTTTCAATACTATTACCATCAGCATCAAAACCATCCCATTCTGCAAGAAAATAAGAATAAAGTGGCTCTCCTTCTGTAATAACTTGCGCAAATGCACCTGTTAAACCTTGACCACTAATCGCACCTGTTTGCAAAGTTCTATCCAGTTTAGTAACCTTATTTTGGTTGAATGAGATATTAAAAGAAGAAGTCCAAGAGAAATCATCTTTACTCGCAATATCAGCTTCTAGAAGAAATTCTAAACCTGAATTACGCACTTCAGCATCTAAATTTCCAAAGAAAAAAGGATTTGGAGCCGGTTGTCCTGCTTCTAGCCTAAAAAGCAGGTCTTCCGTATTTTTAGAGTACCAATCTATAGAACCTCTAATTCTTGCGTCTGCAAATGCATAATCAATACCAATGTTAACTTGTGAGGTAGACTCCCATTTTAAATCTGGGTTACCAAATTGTGGAGCCGCAAGTAAGTTATTATTATCATAACGTTGTAAAGTCAAATTAGCACCCCCCGGTATTTCTTGATTACCAGTTATACCATAACCTAGTCTTAATTTAAGATCATCAAAAGCGTCACCAACAAAATCTTCATCAGATAATCTCCAAGCAAAGGCCGCAGACGGGAAGTACCCATACCTATTATTCTCACCAAACTTACTAGAACCATCTACCCTTAAAGTACCTGTGAAGATATATTTATCGTTTAAAGTATAATTAACTCTACCAAAAAAAGATTGTAATTCATCTGTAGAAGCAAAACTAGCACCTCTACCGGTATTACTAACGCTATATCGAGCTGATTCTAAATTGTTTAGCATGATACCTAAATCCGTAGTTTGGAAATTAGTAGCACTAAAACTTCTGGTTTTTAGTCTAAACCTTTGGTAAGAGTACCCTAAAAGTGCATTAATTCTACTGTTCTCTCCAAAATCCTTATTGAAGTTTAATGTATGCTCCAAAAGTAAATCGTTGGCTAATACATTTGCTACTTGTGCTTGACCTAAACCAGCTACCCTAGCAATATTCAAATCTCCTGATAATGCACTTCTACGTTCAGAATTTGATCTATCTACACCAAGGTTAAACTTATAACTTAAATTGTCAGTTAAATTTAAATTGGCAGAAATACCTGCAAGAATTCTTAGTGTATTGGTTTTGTCCGTTGTTAAACCAACTAAAGCAGCAGGGTTACGCTCGTTAATGTCTGGTTGTGCAAATGTACCATCTCCATTAAATATTGGTCTTGTTGGATTTGCTCTCCAAGCACCACTTAAAAGGTCACCTGTAAAACCAGCATCGTTAGAAATCTGAGGATTATCGTCTAACACATTAGAACCTATAGCAAACGTATTTATTCTTAATCTATCCTCTAATAAAGAGTGTGTTGTATTAATAGATCCTGAAAATTTTTCCATTCCACTACCTTCTACAATACCCTCTTGCTCCATATAACCAAAAGAAAGATTATAATTAGAATTTCCTTCTTCACTACCACCGCCATAAGAAATATTATGTTGCGTAGTTTGTGCTGATCTAAAAATTACATCTTGCCAATCTGTATTTGCACCAAAATCAAGAGAAGGATCTACAAAAGATCTAAACTCGTCTGCACTTAACAGGTCTAGCTTTTTTGTAATATTACTGAATCCTACAGAGGTATTATAATTCAAAGTACCTTTACCGCTCTTTCCCCTATTAGTTGTTATTATTACAACTCCATTTGCACCCCTAGATCCATAAATTGCAGTTGCAGATGCATCTTTTAAAATATCAATACTAGCAATATCGTTAGGATCAATAAAGTTTAATGGGTTTTTAGCAGTTGTATTACCAGCTCCGTTATCATTACTACCAGCGTTAGCTCCAGTAGGAGATACTGCAATACCATTTAGCGGCACACCATTTACTACATAAAGAGGTCCGTTACCAGCCCTTACAGAAGATGTTCCACGAATACGTACATTTACAGCACCACCTGGCTCGCCGCCATCTGTAGTAATCTGAATACCCGGAGTTTTACCTTGTATTAATTGCTCAGGCGAAGCAATAACACCTTTATTAAAAGCCTCTGCTTTTACAGTAGAAACAGCACCCGTAAGGTCTCTTTTTCTTACTGAACCATAACCTACCAATACAACCTCATCTAACTTAGCAGAATCTAAGGCCATTTGCACGTTAACCGTTCCAGAACCAACTATTACTTCTTGCGTAGCATAGCCAATGTAAGAAATAACTAATACTGCGTCAGCGTTAGCGACTTCCAAAGTAAAATTACCATCAAAATCGGTCTGCGTACCATTAGTAGTACCCTTCTCAACAATGTTAGCACCAGGCAAAGGTTGTCCATTTTCGTCAAGTATTGTACCAGATACAGCACTTTGAACTTTCACTTTAGCTAATTTTTCTACGACAGGCACTTTTCTTTTGACAAGAGTAATTTGTCTATCATAAATTTGATAGGTTGTTTGTGTTCCACCAAAAACTTGATCCAGTATTGTATTTACCTTTTCCTTTTTAGCTTTTACAGTCACAACCCTATTAAGGTTAACATCTTCTATTAGATAAAGAAACCTGAACTCGGTTTTATCTTCAATTTCATCTATAAGACGCTCAATGGTAATATTATTTAAATCTAGAGTGACTTTAGTATGTTGTGAGTAGCTGTCATTTGCCTGTAAAGCAAAAATGCTGGTCAACAATAAAATCACACTAATTTTCATTTTTAAATCAAGTTTAAACAACGAAGTTTTTGACTTCGTTCGTTTTAGAAGTTTTTTCATAATTTTACAGTGTATTAATGTGGTTAAATTTTGGTTTAATCACTTTTTCTAAATCGGGAAATGTTCGAGCATTTTCCGATTTTTTTATACTAAAAGTGATATACAACCTTACTCTAAGTTGGTAATGTTAATTAGTACTTTATCTCATTGGCAATGTCAATTAGTTAATTCAATTAATTTCTATATGGTTAGCGTTAATAGTATAGTCAATACCGTAGGTGTTTTTAAAATACTTTAAAACAGTTTCTACTGGTTCATCCCCAAAATTAGCGTTGAAACGTTTTTGTGCATATTCTAGATTATTATTAGTGATAGTTACGTTGTAGTGCCTTTCTAATTTTTTTAGGATATTTTCTAGACTTATTTGTCTAAAAACTAACCCACCATTAATCCATGAAGTATATACATCCGTTATAACAGGCTTAGTAGTTATATTTTTTTGTCGTCTATTAAAACTACCTTTAAAACCTGGTTCTAAAATTAAAGTTTCGTCATTTTCGGCAACGTACATTCCCACAGAACCTTCTACCAAAACAACTTCTGTAGTTTTGTCTTCAGGAAAGTTAGACACGTTAAATTGTGTACCATAAACCTCAATATCTAGATTATCCGAGGTATTCACAATAAAAGGACGGTTAGCGTCTTTAACTACGTCTAAATAAACTTCACCTACCAAGAAAATTTCTCTTTTACCTTCTTCTAAAAAATTAACAGGATATTTTAAAGAAGAACCAGCATTTAAATGAGCAACAGTCCCGTCAGAAAATTCCAATTCAAATCTTTTTCCAAATGGAACCTTTAATTGATTATATACTAAAGCTTCATTGTCGCTTTGGATGCTATTATAACTTAATCTATTTCCATTTTGAGTACCTATTACCTCACCCTCGGCATTTTTTATTTCTGTAACCTCACCCTCTGAGATTACTTCAAAGTTTCCATTTTCCAATTCTAATATTATAGTATCCTCACTAGGAGCAACAATTTCTTTAGTCTTATTGAATTTAAAATCTTGTTTAAAAACATAGCCAATACTCAAAACCATAGCTACCACAGCAGCAACTTTCAAATATCTTTTTATATTCAAAGAAATTACGGCACGCTTATCCTTCTTTATTTTTTCCAACAAAGAATTCTTAGTCTTTTCCGTATTAAATTCTCTCATAATATATTCAATTGCGTAGTTAACTCTTAGGTATTCTTTAAACTCTTTTGCATTTCTGTTTTGCTCAACCCATAAACTCAAAATACCCCACTCCTCCTTTGATATGGAGTTGTTTAGGTATTTAATAATGAGTTTTTCTATGTTTGACATTTACTATGTAGTTAACAACACTCTATATATATTACAAAGCCATTTTGCTATACCACCAATTTTTTTTGGTTTTTTTTATGATTTTAACAATTTTACATTCCTTTTTGTCAGAAATTGATATATTAGCTGCGCTAATATTATTTTATACTTTTAAAAAGCTAATGATTAGAAATCTTTTCGCCGTAATTATCTAATTGATGATTAGCGCATTTTCTACTTTAATGAAAGAAAAATCTTACAATAATATTGATTTAATTGTACGCCTAAAAAAAGGTGATGCTAGTGCCTATGCTTATTTAGTAGATACCTATAATCATAAACTTTGTGTATACGCAAATAGCTTATTAAATGATATTTCTTTATCTGAAGATGTAGTCCAAAATGTATTCATAAAGGTTTGGGAAAAACGGAGTAATTTAAATTCAAACTATTCTATTAAGAGTTATTTGTATAAATCTGTATATAATTTATGCATAAACGAGTACAAGAGAAATCAATCTGTTACCGCATTAGAAAAAAAGTATATTGAAGAACTTGAAAGTGTAATCGAGGAAAAAGATGAAGAAGCTTTTGAAAAATTAATTCTACAAGTTAGAGAAGCTATTCAAGAACTACCCCCAAAATGCAAACAGGTTTTTCTTCTAAGTAAAAAGGAAGGGTTAACAAATATTGAAATTTCAGAATATTTAAATATTTCCAAAAATACCATTGAAAGACATATCAATATAGCTTTTTCGACAATTCGTAAAAATGTTGGAAGTAAAACTGATATTATACTTTTTTTGCTATTTGGTTTTGGACAAAAATTAAATGCCAAATGTTAAAAAATTTCCTTTGCTAATAAATAGTGAACGTAGCTCTTTTTGGCGCTTACAGAAATAACTTAGTGCAGAATTATAGCCACAGATGGATTTTCTGTTTTTTGTAGTACTTATTACCAATGGATACGACACTACCCTTCTTTAATTTGGATTTTTCTTTTTTTATGACAATGCAGCTTCATTCTATTAACCAGTACTACATATTCCTCCTATACTGTCCGCCTACTTCAAACAAAGCGCTAGTTACTTCACCAAGAGAGCACTTTTTACAAACTTCCATTAAGGTTTCGAAAATATTCGCATTCGTCACAGCAGTTTTTCGGAGATCAGTTAAGAGCTTATCGTTATCTGCAAACGCGTGTAGTTCTTTAAGTGTTTTAATTTGATTCTCTTTCTCTTCTTCTGTTGCCCTAATCACTTCATCGGGCAAGATAGTAGGAGAGCCTTTAGAACTTAAAAATGTATTTACACCAATTATAGGAAAATCTCCATTGTGCTTTAACGTTTCATAATGAAGGCTCTCTTCTTGAATCTTATTTCTCTGATACATGGTTTCCATAGCCCCTAGCACACCACCTCTTTCCGTTATCCTATCAAACTCTAACAATACGGCCTCTTCCACCAAATCCGTTAGTTCCTCTATAATAAACGAGCCCTGTAAGGGATTTTCATTCTTGGTAAGTCCTAACTCCTTATTAATGATTAATTGTATGGCCATGGCTCTCCTAACAGAATCTTCCGTTGGCGTTGTAATTGCTTCGTCATAAGCATTTGTATGCAAAGAATTACAGTTGTCATAAATAGCGTACAAAGCTTGTAATGTAGTTCTAATATCATTAAAATCTATTTCTTGGGCATGTAAGCTCCTACCCGAAGTTTGGATATGATATTTAAGCATTTGAGCACGTTCGTTAGCACCGTATTTATGTTTCATCGCTTTTGCCCATATCTTCCGCGCCACCCTTCCTATAACAGCATACTCAGGGTCAATTCCATTGGAAAAGAAAAACGATAGATTTGGTCCAAAGGCATTAATGTCCATTCCACGGGACAAATAGTACTCTACATAGGTAAAACCATTAGACAGTGTAAGTGCCAATTGAGTAATAGGATTGGCTCCCGCCTCTGCAATATGATAACCGGAAATAGAGACCGAGTAGAAATTACGTACCGAATTGGCAATAAAATATTCTTGAACGTCACCCATAAGACGGAGCGCAAATTCCGTTGAGAAAATACAGGTATTCTGAGCTTGGTCTTCCTTTAAAATATCTGCCTGTACCGTTCCCCTTATTTCTGACAAAGTTCTTGTCTTAATATTTTGGTAAATAGCATGGGGTAGCACTTGGTCTCCAGTAACTCCTAACAAAAACAGGCCTAAACCATTATTCCCCTCGGGAAGCTCTCCGTAATATTCGGGTCTTTTTTTATCTTGAAAAATTTTCGAAATTGTTTTCTCAACTTCACTTTCCAATCCATTTTCCTGAATATAAAGCTCGCATTGTTGGTCAATGGCGGCATTCATAAAAAAAGCCAAAAGCATTGGTGCCGGCCCATTAATTGTCATACTCACCGATGTCATAGGGTCAGCGAGGTTAAAACCTGAATATAATTTTTTGGCATCGTCCAAACAACATATACTTACTCCCGCGTTTCCTATTTTCCCATAAATATCGGGCCTATAGTCGGGATCACTACCATACAAAGTAACACTATCAAAGGCCGTTGATAATCTTTTTGCAGGCAGCCCCATACTAACATAATGAAACCTTCTGTTCGTACGTTCCGGACCACCCTCACCTGCAAACATACGTGTAGGGTCTTCTTGCGTTCTCTTAAATGGGTAAAGACCTGCCGTAAAGGGAAAAGCTCCAGGAACATTTTCTTGAAGAATCCATCGGAGCAAATCGCCCCAAGCCTCAAAGGTCGGTAAGGCTACTTTGGGTATGTCTAAATGGGAAAGCGACTTTGTATGGGTAGCAATCTCCAATTCTTTATCACGAACTTTAAATCGGTATACAGAATTCTCGTATGCCGCTTTTTTAGCACCCCAATCAATTAAGATTTTCCAATTATAGGGGTCTAGATTCAGTTTTGTTCTATCAAAGGTCGCACATAATAATCGTATAAAATCACGTGTTTCTTCATTTTCAACGGTAGTAGTCTCCTGTAGGTCCAATCCTGTTGCATCCAACAACGGTTCTAGCCCAATAATGGTCTCCAGAGTTTTATAAATACCGTACAATTGTTGCGCAACATTAGCTTGTTCTTCAACTGTTTTATCATATGCTCTATTGCGCTCCGCTATTTCCGAAAGATAACGGGTTCTCGCGGGCGGAATAACATAAATTTTCTCGCTTATTTTTTTAGAAAGAGAAAAGGTTGACTTAAAACTAGATTTTGTTTTTTCCGTAATCTGAAGCATTATAGCATTATACAAACTATTCATTCCCGGGTCATTGAACTGCGATGCAATGGTTCCAAACACAGGCAAATCATCCTCTTTTGTTTCCCACAGGTTGTGGTTACGCTTGTATTGTTTTTTTACATCTCTGACGGCATCTAAAGCACCTCTTTTATCAAACTTATTTATCGCGACCAGATCGGCAAAATCCAACATATCTATCTTTTCCAATTGTGTAGCCGCACCAAATTCTGGAGTCATTACATACAAGGAAACATCACTATGTTCTATAATTTCAGTATCCGATTGACCTATACCGGAAGTTTCCAAAATAATTAAGTCAAACCCAGAAGCTTTCAATATCTCAACAGCTTTGTTTACATGCTTTGACAAGGCCAAGTTAGATTGACGAGTAGCCAAACTACGCATATAAACTCTTTTATTATTAATGGCATTCATCCGAATCCGATCGCCCAAAAGAGCTCCTCCCGTCTTTCTTTTCGAAGGGTCTACCGAAATAACACCAACAGTTTTCTCAGGAAAATCAATAAGAAATCTCCTAATCACTTCATCTACTAAAGATGACTTTCCAGAACCACCAGTGCCGGTAATACCCAATACGGGACTAACGGAAGTCTGAGACAGTTCCTTTACTTTTTGAAGTTGGTCTTTTGCTTTATTTGGAAAGTTTTCCGCAGCAGAAATAAGACGCGCAATAGCTGTATTACTTTTACTACACAATTCGTTAACCTCATCCTTCAACAAATCCCCAATTGGAAAATCCGATTTTTCTACTAGGTCGTTTATCATGCCCTGCAGACCCATCTTCCTGCCATCATCCGGCGAATACAATCTTGTGATTCCATAGGCCATTAAAGCTTTAATCTCCTCGGGAAGTATTACTCCACCACCACCTCCAAAGATTTTTATATGATGACTATCTTTTTCTTTTAGAAGATCATACATATATTTGAAATACTCATTATGCCCACCCTGATAAGACGTAATACAAATAGCATTAACGTCTTCTTGAATAGCTGTATTAACAACCTCTTCTACACTGCGATCATGACCAAGGTGAATAACTTCTACTCCGGTAGCCTGGATAATTCTCCTCATAATATTGATAGCGGCATCGTGCCCATCAAAAAGAGAAGCTGCAGTAACAATCCTAATCTTATTATTTGGCTTATAAACTGATATATGTTTCATAGTGAAGTATTTAAACAGGAGGCCTTCTCTCAAATTTAAGTATTTTCATCATGTTAGATTTGCAGTATGACTATGAATAAATGACGGTTTCAGTGAAAACGATGACTAATTTCTAACAGTTTTACTGAATTGAAACCATAAAGCAAAAAGATTTACGAAAATCGGTGTAGTAAATGTAATTCTGAACATAGCATATTTAAAAAAAGACTGCTACATAATAAACCCGTCAAACTCTAGTCATTTTGCTACCTTTATAAGACCTATTTCATCACCAATGCGAAAAAAAATCACAAGACTTATTCTCTTGATGCTTGGTTTACCTTTGTTTTCATTGGTACTCTCTAATTATGTGATTAATTCTTTCGCTGAGGGAAAAACATATAGCACTATTTCAAAAATCCCTAAAAATAAAGTTGGGTTAATCCTTGGAACATCTAAAAAACTAAAAGGAGGCCAACAGAATCCTTACTATTCCAATAGGATACTAGCTACCGTGGCGCTATTCAAGGCTGGTAAGATTGAATATGTTCTGGTGAGTGGAGATAATGGCAGTGTCTACTATAATGAGCCTACTACGATGAAAAAAGACCTGATTAGTGCTGGTATTCCAAAAGAAAGGATTTTTCTAGATTATGCCGGTTTTAGAACCTTAGATTCTGTCTTTAGGGCTAAAATCGTTTTTGGGCTTCAAGAAGTAACTATTATTTCTCAGAAGTTTCATAACGAGAGGGCTATTTATCTAGCAGCTAAAAAAGGACTAAATGCGATAGGTTATAACGCGAAAGACATTTCTTTAGAAGCTGGTTTAAAAATACAGTTCAGAGAATATTTTGCGCGGGTAAAAGTGTTTTTAGATTTAGCCTTAAAAACGCAGCCCAGATTTTATGGTGAAAAAGTTTTAATCCAATAACAACCAACCTTACTGAAAATTATGTCCAAAACAAAAGCGTTACTAAGAAACCTAGGTCCCGGTCTTTTATTTGCTAGCATGGCAATTGGAACATCTCACCTTGTTCTATCAACAAAGGCGGGTGCTCAGTACGGTTGGATGATGGCCATCCCGATAATCTTGGCCAACATTCTAAAATATCCTTTTTTTGAGTTTGGTGTGCGCTATACCAGCGTTACCAACAAGACTTTAATAGAAGGTTACCTAAAGAGAGGTAAGGGTTATTTATTATTTTACGCTTTTATTACCTTAATTACCACGTTTACCATACTTGCGGCGCTATATACGGTTACATCCGGTCTTTTTATTAACTTATTTAAAGTAACCGAATATGCGATTAGTGATGTGGCTTTAGGTCTTTTTGCCCTTATTAGTGCACTTTTAATTATCGGGAAGTATAAATTTTTAGAAGTAAGCCTAAAGTTTGTGGTAAGCATTTTGTTCCTAGCATTAATCATAACTACGGTTTTAGTTGTAGCTGAAGGTCAAGCGAAACCAGTTAGCGATTTTACGCCTACTCCACTATTTAATGAGGTAGGGATTTTATTTTTAATAGGATTGATGGGTTGGATGCCTACTACGGTAGAAGCCTCTAGCTGGGTTAGTCTTTGGAGTATTGAAAAATGGAAAAACCAAGAAAAACCTTCCTTAAAAGCGTCGCTTCAAGAATTTAATATTGGATATATTTTAACCGGCATCCTGGCTCTATTCTTTATGATAATCGGATGGTTTACGCTTTACGGCACCAATACCATATTAAGTAATAACGCCGTTAATTTTGCCGACCAAGTAGTACAATTATTTACTACGCACATTGGATCATGGGCTTATATATTTATAGCAGTATCTGCTTTTGCTACAATGTTCAGCACATGTATGACGGCACATGATGCCGTAAGCAGGGTAAGCTTGGATATTATAGATTTATTGACCCCAGCTATTAAAAACATAAAAAGTAGGAAAAACTTCGCCTTGGTTGTTCTTTTATTGGCATTAGTAAACTTCATTGTTATTGCTGCGTTTTCCGCTAATATGGGGAATTTAGTTGCCTTGGCCACTTTTGTTTCGTTCGTTGTTGCACCCATAATAGGTTATATGAACCTAAAAAATGTAATGAGTGCGGACGTATCCAAGGAACATCGTCCAAATAGAAATTTACAAATACTTACATATGCAGGGATTTTATTACTATCCTGTTTTTCTATTTACTATTTCTATATTGTAATTGTTTCGTGAGTAGGGCTTCTCTTTTTATCATTATTCGACCACCTCTATAAGCGTCCTTTCATTTTGTTTATGGAGAAAATCTAAACAGTACACACCATTGGTACAATTATTCTTTATTTTTTCCTCCCCGTACCCTACAGATTCAATAATGTTTGAAGAAGACAAACCATTCTTTAATAGATAAATCTTTATAGCATCTGATCTCTTCTGAGAGAGTTTCTTATTATAACTGGTACTACCTTTGCTATTTGTGTGTGTTTCTATCTTAAGTTGTAACTCTGGGAACCTACTGACTGCGTCTACGACTTTATCTAGCTCAGTGGTAATATTAGCATTTACCGTGCTCTTATTCTTATCAAAATAAAATTTACCAAGTTTTAATACCTTTTTACCTTCCTTAGTTTCAATTAAATCATCTAACATGGCTAGACCCATATTATATGAAGTTTTTTGAAGCTCTTCCATTCCTTCCTCTGAGTAAGCTGCAGAAAAAATTGAATAGCGGTCCTTCGTGGCTTGAATAGTAACTTGCTTTTGCCATGGAATTTCAAAAGCAAAACTACCGTCATCATCTGAATAAGTTTCTTTCAAGACCTCTCCCTCTCTACTTAACAACCTAACTTGTGCTTTAGTTATTCCATCTTTAGAAGAAAGATTTACTACTTTACCTTTTAGGGCAAAAGTCTTCAATCCCGGGGTCTTTTTTAATTTAAAACTATAGATATCATCGCCTCCTTTACCCCCTGGTCGATTAGAAGCGAAATAACCAATAAGTTCTTTTTCACTATTCTGTTCTATAATAAACCCAAAATCATCCGCTACTGAATTAATTCCTTCTCCTATATTCACTGGAATACTAAAGGAACCATCTTTTAGAACATTTGATTTATAGATATCCATGCCACCCAAACCATAAAATACATCAGAAGAGAAATATAAGCTACCATTATGTATATAAGGAGCTATTTCATTTCCAGGTGAATTTATTCTAGGTCCCAGATTTATGGGCGCCGACATAATTTGTCCGTTATTGGTAAAAACATAGTATAAATCTGTACCGCCATAGCTATTCTCAAAATTTGCGGCAAAATATAGCCTATCGGTTTCACTATCAAAATATGGGTAGTAGAATGAAGTACTTAAATCCTTCAATAAAAATCGAAAATCACCATTTTCATAGAGCATCCCTATAGCTAAGGCGTTTTTCCCATTATCATCAAAAGCCATATCTCCTCCTTGCGTGTTGGAAAGTATATAAAAAAACCTCTTCAACTCTTTCGAAAAATAAGGAGTAGATTTATGAAATTTAGATTCTGGAATCTTAGTAAAAGGGGCACTACTGGATATATTTCCGTCTATTTCTATTTTACCCGAGTAAATGTCTAGATAGGACTCTCCCGAAGGTTTGTAAACATCCTTAGATTTTTGAGGTCTACCGCTGCTGAACAAAAGTTGTTCCTTATAAAATGCTGGGGAAAAATCCCCTTGAGGAGTATTTATGTCCAAGTTGATAATTTTAACATCACTCGATTCTCCCGAAGCTGCTAAAAGCTCATAATTAAATTCAGCGTTTTCTAACAATTCTGTAGCTAAGAGCGATGACTTCGTTTTTAAAAAAGCTTTTACTTTTTCTTTATCCGTGTTTTTCGATAAGCTTTGAAGCATTTTATTAAAACGATGTACAGACATTATAGTATCGTTTTTGTTTACTTGCATATATAATTCAGAAGCGTCGTCATATTTTCCGGTCTTAAAGTAAGCATCAGCTAAATTAAGAACCTGATTGTTTTTTAAGGGTGTTTTAGCTTTTTCTTTATTGTATGCTTCAATAGCAGCCTCATATTGATAACCATAAAAAAGATTGTCTCCCTTTGATTTTTTCTCTTGAGCTAAAAGAGATGAGGAGATCACTAGAAGAAATACGATAAGTAGTTTAAATTTCATATCCAGTAGTATTTAAAAGAATCGAGGTGTATCAATCTGCTTTGGCTTCCCTTTTGCGTTCTTATTTTTATTGTTCTTATCTCCAGAACCGCCTCCACCTTTTCCAAGGAAAAATTTCAATATCACTTCATGTGAACCATTATTAAACTCACCCAATGCGTTTGTATTATAATCATAGGAGTATCCAATAAACGTTCCGCTAGAAATCTGAAAGCCCGCTAGGCCACTAAATGCGTTCTCAACGCGATAGGAAACACCAGCCGTAAAAACATTTGATATTAAAAAATTAGCGGATACATTAATGTTCAAAGGAGCACCTTGAAGTGAATTAATTAAAAATGCCGGCTTAAATTTAAATCCATCCGAAAAATTAAACACATACCCTCCAATAAAGTTAAACTGCATCCTATCCTCTACAATTGAAGCAACATCGTCATTATAAACTCCTTCGGTCAAAAAATTTGGAATAGAAGCTCCAAGATACCAATCATCACCATAAAGAAAAGTTCCGGCACCCACCGTTGGGTAAAATCTACTAATATTTTCATTATTTAAAGGCTCCCCTGGATTTTCAAAAGTTCCTTTGGAGAAATCTATGTTCAAAAAAGACCCCCCAGCATCCAGACCAAAAGAGAGTTTGGTTTCATCCGTTAAGTTTACTTGATACGAATAGGACAGATCTGCATAGGTCTGTGTTTGTGGACCTAACTGATCGTTCACAATATTGATTCCTAGACCCATCTTTTCGTTTTTAAAAGGCAGGTTGGTACCGAACCGTATGGTTCTTGGAGCACCAGGGATATCAATCCACTGTGCCCTATAAAGTCCAGCAATTTCTGCATTTTCAACAGTGCCAACATAGGCAGGGTTAAAGCTCCCAATATTATACATATACTGGGTATACTGCGGTTCTTTTTGACCATAAACAATAGTACATATTGTAGTGGACAACAGGAAAAAACTAAGGATAAAAGTATATCCTGACTTATATATTTTATAATCCATAGTACCTTTTATCGTATCAACTGTATCCATCCTTTATCAAGAACAGGTCCATTACCAATATCATAGTTCATAATATAAAAATAAGTTCCTTTTGGAGCTTCTTTTCCTTCGTATGTGCCATCCCAGATATCTGGTTCTGTTTGTTCTTGTTCAGAAGCATAGACTAAATTACCATACCGGTCAAATATATTAATCTTATACACTATTTCTTGAATTAGACCAGTCTCACTATTTCTAAGATTAATTCTAAGAACATCGTTGGTACCATCTCCATTCGGCGAAAACTGGTTGAATAGGAATCCAGGAACTGCAGGGGTTGGAACACCTATTGTTACCGTTACACTACTTCGATTATTTATTTCATTACCATCCCTTGGAGAAGAACTTATCAAAAATGCCGTATTATCAAAACTCCCCTCTGTGGTTACTGTACCAATAAGCTCCAACACGGCTGCATTTTCCTCACCAACTTCTAAAGAAGGTATAGTCCAACGTTCATTGATAGGGTCATAAGAACCTATACTTGCATTATCGGAATCATAACTAAACAAGTTCTCGAAACCTGCAGATATACTATCTCTAACAATGATATTATTTATCACATCACCCTCTTGAGAGAGATTCGTAACCGTAATGGTAAAAGTAATTTGCTCTCCCACCAGCGGTGTAAGGTTACTTACCGTTTTTTCGATATTCAAATCTATTCCCTCAGGAACTTCTATTTCAAGAATTACAACAGCCTCGTTATTCTCTTCGTTGTTATCCATAGGAAAGGATTCCAATAAAGTAGCGGTGTTGGAATAAATCCCATCCTCTAAAATAGTTACAGTTAATTGTAACTGGGCGTTACCTAAAGAAGGTAATTCCAGAACATCCCATTCACCGGTTACCGGATCATAAAAATCATTGGTATTACTTGTAGTATGGCTTACGTACTCAAAACCAGTCTCTAAAAGTTCTCCTATTTTTATTCCTAAAACCCTGCTGTCCGAAAGGTTGTTAACCCGGACTGTAAATACAACAGTTTCTCCAATAACAGCATCTGGGTTATCAACAACTTTGGTAATTTCCAGATCAATCGGGTCTGGTTCACAATCAGGTGTTAAATTAGGGTCACAGGCATCTAAGGGATCAGAACCGTTAGCTTCCTCATCACCATCTGAAATACCATCCCCATCCGTATCACATAAACCAATGGTATTATCAGGAATACATGGGTTAGCATTTGCAGGATCTTGTTGATCATTTACGCCATCGTTATCAGAATCTAAGGTATTAGAATCCAAAGCATCTATTATACCATCATTATCTTCATCTAGGGGATTATTGACGTCAGGACCTGTTTCCTCACCGTCATTGATACCATCTCCATCCGTATCCGGATTATTTGGGTCTGTCCCCAAGGTAGCCTCTTCACCGCCCAACAAACCATCCCCATCCGCATCTGTATCACAATCACTTACTGAAATAGTGACCTCAACAGAAGCCTGTGTACAGGGCGCTGTAGAACCTGTCGTTGTGTAGGTAAAAACATAATCCCCATCAGGCAAACCAGTAAAATCTATAGTATTATCATCGTTTATAACTACCCCGGATGAAGGATCGTTCGTTATGGTCCAAACACCTACATCTTGACCAGATAATCTATCATCTAAATCCAAACTTACTGGACCATTAGCAGCAACACTGCAGGCAGACGCATTTGTAGCAACTCCTACTGTTGCCTGAAAACCAACGGTGGCGATAACCTCTTGCCTTTCCGTTGCACAACCATTTTCCACGGCTTCCGCATAAAACGATGTTGTGCCGCTTAAAGGAGGAGTTGTAAAATCTGCTCCAATAGCTAAAACGGTTCCTCCGGTTGGAACATTATACCAGTTAATAGAGGCACCATCACTGGCTACTGCACTTAATAAAACCGTCCCCGTATCACATCTTTCATTATTGGTAACGCTTATCAAAGTTGGTGTCGTATTTAAGGTAAGTTCAACTTCAATTGTACCACTAGCACAGTCATCGTCAAAATTATTAGGTGTGCCATTATCGTCTAAAAAGAATCCAAAGTAAGAACCGTCGTTTGGCGGGTTTGCAACCTGAGCCGGTGTTAGGTAAGCATTTTCGTTCAATGGATCTGATAGTGTACTCCATCTCAATTCTGTGCCAGCAGGAGCTGCGCTACTCGTGTAATCATTTAAGCTGACATCTATAACATCACAGAAAACAGTGGTAACCGTAGCATCCAATATTGGTGCAGGTGCACAATTGTCATCATCATTAATTGTTCCAACGGCGTCTCCACCATCTGCAAGCGCTACATTGTTGGTGGGACTTCCTAATTGTACAAAAAAGTCTTCGCTTTCCTCAAGTAACTGGTCATTGATTATGGGTACCGCAATGGTTTGGGTCTCCCCTGCCGTTCCGGCAAAACTTAAGTTACCCGCGGTACTATTGTAATCGACACCACCTCCTGTTGCCGTGTCATCTGAGAAATTATAGGTAACTGTAGTACCGCCATCAACCGCGATATCTAAAACTACATCAAACTCCAAGTTACCGGCAGCGTTATTTTCGTTTACGGCAACATTGGAAATACTTAAACTTCCTCTATCATCATCTCCTATATCTACAGTAGCGGTCTGAGTCGGGGCCGCACCCAATACATAATTCGTTCCTGTGGTCAGTGTTAAGGTAACAGCTTCAGAAACTTCTTGAATCTCATCATCCGTTGGAACAATAGAAATAGTTCCCGTTTGTTGTCCTGCAGGAATCGTTAAGCTTGTTCCAATAGTCGTATAATCCGCACCATTAACCGCATTTCCAGCGCCAGTAGCAATGGTATAGTTAACAGTAATTGGTCCTCCAGATGTGTTCGGTGCTCCCAAATCTATGGTAAATAGCCCTGTAGAGGTGGCGGGGGTATTTTCTGCCGCACTAGCATCGGTAGCCGTAATAGTCGCAGTTAAATTATCATCATCCGCTATGTTTACGTTATCCGAATTATCCGGGCTAGCTGCAACTATATAACTTGTTCCTGAATCTAAAGTAATGGTAACACTCTCCTGCCCTTCTACAATGGTATCATCGACTGGACGTATTGTAATTGCTGCGGTCTGACTTCCATCCGCGATACTGACACTAGAGCCAATATCACCATAATCCACAACGTTCGTTGCCGTTCCGCCAGCAGTAAAATTCACTATAACCGGATTACCCGTATTGTTCACAGCATCCAGTCTAATCGTAAAGGTTCCCACTGCATTTGCCGGAGTATTTTCCGCGGCATCGGGGTCGGTCGCTGATATTGATGCTTCAAAAACATCATCATCCAATATGTTAACTGTGGCGGTCCGGGTAGTAACAGCCCCTAAATCGTATCCTGTACCAGCAGCCAATGTAAGCACTACGGTTTCGGCACCTTCCACTAAAAGATCATTCGTAGGGGTAATCGTTATTTCAGCAGTTTGATCACCATCAGCAATTGCTATACTCGTTCCTATGTCCGTATAATCCGTGATATTGGTAGCCGTACCAGCAATAGTGAAATTTACTGTGATAGGAGTCCCAGAGGTATTTGGGGTTCCTATATCAACGGTAAAGGTACCCTCCGTTGCCGGATTACCTTCTTCAGCAGCAGCCGAAGTTGCGACAATGCTAGCCGTATAACTATCATCATCGGCATTAGTTGCGTTGATGGTTTGATCCGGTAGACCATCAAAATCGTCATCACTACTTGCATCGTCTACGCTTACCGTTATCGAATAAGGTTGCACGCCATCTACTAATACATCATCCGCACCTGTAATAGTTATTTCTTGTGCAACATTATAATTAGCAGGGGTAAAAGTAACCGTAGCGGGTGCTACCGTTCCCTCTCCCGTATCGGAAGAAACAAGGTTCAGTATTACATTAGATGCGGGTTGGCTAGTTAAAACCATAGAAAAAGTATCCGCAACATCTGGTTCTGATGTGGCGGTATTGCCACCGGTTTCCGTAATCGTGAACCCAGCTGCATCATTGTCCACAATGTTTATAGTCGCTGTTCTTGTTGAAGCAGCGGCAAGATTATATGCTGTTCCTGTACCCAGATTTAATATAGCCGTTTCCGGTGCTTCAATAAGTGCGTCATCGACAGGAACTATATTAACATTAGCGCTCTGATCACCATTCGGCACATTTACAGTAAGTCCAATATTCGCATAATCCGTTACATGCGTGGCTGTTCCAGCTCTAGTAAAATTAACTACTATGGGTGCCCCGGTATTATTTACGTTTCCTAAATCTACTGTGAAGATTCCTGTAGCATTTGCCGGGGTATTTTCGGCAGCATCGGCATCAGCAGCTATTATTGTTGCCGTATAGTCGTTATCTAAAATAGACACAGTAGCTTCATCGGCTCCCCCAATTGTAAACAAGGTATTGTTCGTACCTGTTAAGGTAAGGGTTACGGTTTCCGTACCTTCGGTCAAGGCATCATCTATAGGAGTAATGTTTATATTTCTGGCTACGGTAGTACCATTACTTGGAAAAACGAAAGAGCCTGTTCTGTTGTAATCAGTCCCATCTATGGCAGTACCGGCTATTGTAAAAGCAACCGTTGTAGCGGCCCCAGAATCATTAGGATTGCTTAAAGTAAGCCTAAACCTTGCTACAGCGGAGCCTTCTTCGTTACCTTCTGGAGTTAAAGGTGTTACCGTTATAACTCCCGCATCATCATCAACCAATGCAATTTCCGCAAAAGGATTCCCTGGGTCAATGGTGTAATTTAAATTAGGAGTAATATTCCATCTTACATTTTCATCACCCTCGACCAAATTATCATCTATTACATCAAGGTTAACAGTCACTTGGCCAGCTCCCAAAATAATAGGAACGTTTACCGAGGCTGGAAGTGAGTTATAATCGTCAACTGTAGTTGCTGTGCTGGATGCGTCAACATCCAAAAAAACCGTTAAGTTGGTTAATAGCCCTGCACCAGTTACCCTAACCGTGAACTCGCCAGAAACAGGACCTGTTTCTGCGGCTGTGTTTTGAGAAGCATCAATTGCTACTGTCTGTCCAAAAGCATGGATAGATAACAACAAAAAGAAGCCAATCGAAAAACGATTTAACCTAGTAAATAAATCAAAACACAATAAGCTTTGAAAATTAAAATTATTCTCCATTTTTCATATTGGTTCTTTTGCCAATTAAGTGAACTGGACAAAAAGTAAAAAGGGCTTCAATATTACTAAAAAAAATAGCTAAACCTTTAAATAACAGATTAAAAAAGACTTTTTAGGTTGAAATACAGGATAGCCCTTTTGGAAGTCATTTATCTATAGAAGGTGACTGTGTTTGAGCTTCAGGTTCTATTTTCCTTACCAATCCCTGCAAAACCCTACCAGGCCCAATTTCCGTAAATACGGATGCACCATCCTTAAACATGTTCTGAACACTCTGTGTCCATTTTACAGGCGCTGTTAACTGAAGAATTAAATTCTCTTTAATTTCTTCCGCATCCAAAATCGGTGTAGTACTGACATTCTGATAAATAGGGCAACTAGGTGTATTAAATATTGTGTTAGCAATTGCGGTAGCCAATTCTTCACGAGCAGGCTCCATTAAAGGAGAGTGGAAAGCACCACCTACTGGCAATACCAAGGCCCTCCTAGCACCGGCTTCTTTCATTTTTTCGCAAGCCGTGTTGATTGCCTCTACTTCTCCAGAAATTACGAGTTGACCAGGACAATTATAATTTGCAGCCACTACTATACCAGCCGTGTCAGTACATATTTTTTCAACAACCTCATCTGCCAATCCTAGTACCGCCGCCATGGTGCTTGGCTGTATCTCGCAGGCCTTCTGCATGGCCAAGGCTCTTTGCGATACTAGTTGCAATCCGTCTTCAAATGACAATGAATTATTTGCAACCAAGGCCGAAAATTCTCCTAAGGAGTGACCCGCTACCATATCTGGCCTAAACGATTCTCCCATTACTTTGGACAAGACTACAGAATGAAGAAAGATGGCAGGCTGCGTAACTTTTGTCTCCTTTAGACCTTCTGGTGTACCATTGAACATTACCTCTGTGATAGCAAAGCCTAAAATATCGTTAGCCTGCTGAAACATATCCTTAGCGATTTGAGATTTCTCATAAAGATCTAATCCCATACCTACAAACTGAGCTCCTTGTCCCGGAAAAATATAAGCGTTCATAATTTTCTGATTTAGAGGGCAAAAATAAGGATATAATGTTCAAGCACAAATTGTAGGGTCATTCACAAGTTCATGATTTATACCACCCTCATTTAAACCAGCTAGCATAAGTAATATAGGCTTCCGCAATACGATTAATTTCTCCTGCGCTCAATTCTGGGCTAATATCCTTTATCTTCTTTGCAGGCATACCGGCATAAATTGTGCCCGATGGCACATGGGTTCCTTTTGTCAAAACGGCGCCTGCGGCGATTATACTATTTGATTCCACTATACAATCATCCATAATAATACTTCCCATACCTACCAAAACATCATCCTTAATGGTACAACCGTGAACAATGGCGTTATGGCCTATGGAAACATTACTACCGATTGTTGTAGGTGATTTTTTATAAGTACAATGGATTACCGCTCCATCCTGTACATTAACTTTATTTCCCATTTTTATAAAATGCACATCACCTCTTAAAACAGCATTGAACCAAACACTGCATTCACTTCCCATGGATACCTCTCCTACTATAGTGGCGTTTTCCGCAATAAAGCAATCCTCTCCTATTTTGGGAGAATGCCCCCTAACTGATTTTATCATCTTGTTCTGTTATATTTTAATCGAAAAAGGACAGAAATTGTTTCTTTTTTGATGCTGAAACCAAAAGTTCTTTACCATTAGACATAACTACGCTACCTCCTTTTCCTTTCCTATACTTAACTACTTCGTTAACATTTACAAGATACGATTTGTGCACCCGTGCAAAAGGAAAATCTGAAAGTGCTTCTTCGAAATATTTTAAGGTCTTACTCACTAAAATCTTCTTATTCTCTAAGAATATTTCGGTATAGTTATCATCTGCTTTGCAGTAAAGTATCTCTTCAACATTCAAAATCTGAAATCCGTCTTGTTGAGGAAGTGTTAACTTACCACTTACTCCTTTGGATTTACTATTCAAAACACTTTCCTGCAACTTATTTTCCTTCTCTTTAACTTCAAAAACATAGGCTACCGCCTTAATAAGCTCATCAATATTAATAGGTTTCATTAAATAATAGGCGGCGTGCTCATTTAGGGCATCTTTGGCGTAGTGGTCATAAGCGGTTACAAAGACAATTTCGAAACTACGCTCAGGTAGCTGCTCTAAAAGGTCGAAAGCATTCCCGAAAGGCATCTCAACATCCAAAAAAATTAAGTCTAAATCATTATTGTTTATGAGTTTCAACCCTTCTTTTATGGAAGCAGCCTCTCCTACTAAATCTACTTTAGGGCAATACTTTTTTAGGTAATTTCTTAAAATCTCCCTACTGTTAGATTCATCCTCTATCAAGATAGCTTTTAAATTCATTTATCCTTCTTTATGGTAAAAATCACTTTTGTTCCCTCTCCAGACTTCATTAAGTCGGTAATAACAACATCTACTTTATCCTTATGCATATCGTTTAAGATAGCCACGCGCTGTTTTATATTTCCCATACCCTTAGACTTTTGTTTTTTCTGATGAACCGTCTTAAGTTCAGCTGATTTTTTTCTTCCTATACCATTGTCGGTTATACTAATCTCTAGCTCTTTTTTATTTTTACTGGTTAAACGAATGTCCAAACTCCCTTTCTCATTTTTATATCTTAAGCCGTGCCATATTGCATTTTCTATGTAAGGCTGAAGTAACATCGGCGGTATTTGAAAAGAAGATACGTCCAAAATCTCATCGATATGAATAGTATAGTCAAACTTATCGGGGAATCTTGAATGTTCTAATTTTATATACAGCTCCAAGAGTTCCAGTTCTTTGGCCAAGGGTATAAAATCCTCCTCGGAATTCTCTAGTACAGAACGCATTAGTGTTGAAAATTCACTTAAGTATCGATTAGCACTTCGTTCATCACTTTTGGCTATAAAATTATTGACAGAGTTAAGTGCATTGAAAATAAAGTGAGGGTTCATTTGGGAGCGCAGCGATTTTAGCGCTAATAAGTTATTCGCAAGCTTTTGCTGTTGATTGCTCCTATAAAAAAAGAAAGCCGCCAGACCTGTTAACAATAATCCAACAATTAAGGAATAGATTACCCAACGTTGCCGCTTATAACTTTCTTCGGATAGTTCTTGTTCTGTCAAGGCCAGATCATACTTGCTTTGAGATAGTTCACGTTCTTGTTCCAAACCTGTTATTCTGCTTTGGGTTGCAGCTATTTCCCTATTGAATCTAGACGCTCTGGAGATTTCCTGTTCTTTTCTTACATACAGGGTATCTACCAATGTTACATAAGACTGATAGGTCTCTAATGCCTTATCAAAATTTCCTTCGTATTCATATACTTCGGATAGTTTACGGGTAGCATCCTTTTGTACTATTAAATCATCCTCAGAATCTGCCTCTACAATACTTCTCTCTAAGTAGGGAATAGCTTCGCTATACTTGTCTTGAGCTATGTAGGCATTTGCTATTTTATAATTAATTCGCTGTGTGGTGATGGTATCACCCATTTCTTGTCTACTAGCTTTACTTTTTGGAGAATTAAGCTTATCCAGTTCCACCAAACTATTCTTGCGCAGGGCAATCTCTTCGTTGAATTGACTTTTTTTGTTGTAAAAATCAGCTACTTTCTCTTTCTCCTGCAAAGCTCGTTTGGGAGCAAGTTTGTTAGCCAGTTCTAATGAATTTCCATAATATGCCTCAGCTTCCATTAATTGATTCCCTTGAGAATAGGCATCCGCAATCTTAGAATTTAAATCGGTCATTTTGGGCGTAATCTGGTTCTTGGTCGCCACCTTTAATCCCTCATTATAGTAGGCAACCGATTCACTGATACTATTCAGGCCTATTTTAATATCGCCTAGCAGTTCAAATAAAGTCACTCTTTGAAAAGGAACCATATTTCTTATGTTCTTCAACGGTTCTAGCACTTCATTTGCCTTCTGGTACTGCTTATTAATACTCAAGGTCTTTCCCAGTAGCAAGGAGGTTTTTATAGATTTATTGGTTTCCAGGGCATCTTCGAAATTATCTATTGCCAAATCATACTGCTTGTGAAATAGATACACTTCCCCTAGGGCCGTTAAAGATTTTGCCAACTCATTTTTATTACCTCTCTTGCCTAAAACCGTAATGGACTGTGCAACGAAGTCGATACTTTTGGCAATATCTTTTTTTTTGTACGTTTCCGCGGAATCTAGTAGCGATTGATGCAGCGAAACTTCGCGTTTAGAAATTCCTGGCGTACTAGTACTCCATTTTCGCGGTTTATATTCTTCAACAAGGACCCTAATATCCTCATCACTCTTAATAGTATAGGTGACGGTTTCAAAGCCTGAATCCTCAATCCTTAATTCTTCTCCTTTAGACGTTCTAATCCTAAACTCCCCAAGCACGTTAGTTAAAGTATAAGCACCTGAACTGGTTGCTACGGACACACCAGAGATAGGCTCCGAGGTTTCCTTTTCCTGCACTATTCCCTTTACAACAAATGTTGCCACGGTTCTATCCTGCTGCCCAAAACACGAATAAACTCCCAAAAAACAGAACAGTATATATATGAATAGATTTTTCATGACATCTAATTACTCGATAATCGAGATTAAAAATGCTCCAAGGCTTGCCTCGAAATCATATTGTTTTCCTTTCATAACTCGCGGGCATGCCCTGAGTTAGTTTGCTGTAAACTTAGCTGATTTTATGGTTACTTAAAAATAGACTTCACACTAAAACAGGGTCAAAGAGGACGCTTTGGAGGATTTTACACATGGGGAGGTCACACTCACTCATTCAAAAGGACCATTCCCTCAAAGCCATTATTTTAAAAATAAGTTTGCTCTTAGATTTACCCCAACATAAAATTAAAAAAGATGAAAAATTATCAAAAAATAGCTGCTTTGAGTTTAATGTCATTTTCGTTAACATTTTCTTACGGATGCGAACTTAGACCAAAGACAGAAAAAGAGCCTTTTTTAGCTGAAGTAATTAAACCTGACGAAGCAACTAAAAAGAATAATACCGTCAAGATTGCTCTTCTATTGGACACCAGTAATAGTATGGATGGGCTCATCAACCAAGCAAAGTCTCAACTTTGGGATATTGTAAATGAATTTACCCATGCCAAATGTGGGAATGAAATGCGTCCCGAACTACAAATTGCCATCTATCAATACGGGAATGATGCTCTTTCTTCTAGAGAAGGGTATATACAACAAGTACTGAACTTCAGTGGGGATTTAGACGAGATTTCCGAAAAACTTTTTTCATTAACCACCAATGGTGGTGAAGAATATTGCGGAGCTGTAATACAGACCTCCATTAAACAGTTAGAATGGGGAAAAAACCCAGACAATCTTAAAATGATCTTCATTGCTGGCAACGAGCCATTTAATCAGGGGAAATTGAATTATAAGGATGCAGTTGTTAATGCTAAGGAAAAAGATATTGTTGTCAATACCATTTTCTGTGGCAACTACGAACAAGGTATACAGACTAATTGGAAAAATGGCGCTATACTCAGTGGAGGGGAATATATGGCAATTGATCATAATAAACAGGTAGTACAAGTTAACACACCTTATGATGAAATTATTATAAAACTAAACTCAAAACTGAATAAAACCTACGTGAGCTACGGATCATTGGGTGTTTCTAAATACAAAGCCCAAGCGGCTCAGGACAACAATGCCATGGAAATGGAAGAAGCTGTTGCGGTAAAGCGAGCGGTAAGTAAAAGCTCCCGTCTTTACAATAACAAAAAATGGGACTTGGTAGACGCTTCTGCGGATAAGGAATTTAACATTAACACCATTGACGACAAAGACTTGCCCAAGGAATTACAAGGAAAGTCGGAAGCGGAAAAAATAAAATATGTGGAATTGAAAAAATCCGAGAGAGCAAAGATTCAAAAAGAAATTAAAACGCTAAATGCAAAAAGGCTAGCATACATTGCAAAAAATAAAAATGATGAAAGTGAGGCCGGCCTAGAAGGTGTTATGCTAAAAGCGATTAAAAGGCAGGCTTCGGCAAAGAACTATACTTGGGAATAAAAAAGGATATGGTTGTGATTAGAGGTTCTTTCTTTTACAGAAGGAGCCTCTTTTTATTGTGCCGCCGGACAATAGCAATCGTACTTACGTTCTGCTTGACCAAAATCATATCCAAGCGTAATTTGATGAAAACCCCCATTATCAAACCTAATATCTCCCATTTGATATGAATAATTGTACGACACCATGAAATTATTAATGTTCGCACCAACTATAGGTGTTATTAATTGCAACCGTTGCTGGCCAAAACCAGTAGCTGTTTGGAACTGAGCTCCGTCAAAACTTCTTCTATAAGAGAGTCCGCCCCAAATACGGCCAAAATCAACATCTCTGTATACCTTGGTATTTACGTCTATAGTTTTTTCACTAGTAAACTCCGTCAATTGAAAAAGAACTGAAGGCTCTACTTGCCATTCGTTCTTTCCGAAGACATATCCTGCCGAAATAAGATATCTTCTGATATTATCAATAACCAATTGGTCCGGATTATCTTGTCTATCTCTGTAGTAAATATTTCTTCTACTACCCGTTAACGCATTGGTCACAGCAAAATGTGCATAAAACTCCATGAAGTTATAGGATAAACCCAAGTCAACATTAAAATAGGAGGCACTCAATTTTATACCTGCAATGGCAGGATCTTGTAGTACGGACCTAAATTCACTTTCATCAAGACTGCTCTGTAAAATGGTACCACTTAAACCAAAAGATAATTGGTTCAGGACTCTAACATCTTCTCCTCCCATTCTAAGGTGATGCGCATAGGTAAGCTTCATACCAGTTTGAGAGTGATACCCGTTTGCATCGTTAAAAATAATAGCTCCCACTCCGCTAGGCCCATCACCTAATCTAAAATGGGCATTTATAGTTTGCAGACTAGGGGCATCTTCAACATCGAACCATTGTTTTCTAGCAGTAGCCCTAATTTTTCCTCCTTGTCCAATACCGGCCATTGACGGGTATACTAAGTAATAATTATCGGATAAGTAATCAAAATATACGGGAATACCTTCCTGTGCAAAGGACTTAAGTCCAAAAACAAGGAAAGAAAAAATAACTACTAGCTTTAATTTCATCTTGGGAAATGAGGATATAGGTTCAATATGTGCTAAATATAAAGTATAACGACTTAACCGGAACATTATTATATAGGCTTTAACTTAGATTTCCTTCGTATTTTTGTTGAAAATTGAATCTAGATGAAAGAGTATTCCATTACGGTAGTGAAAACCAACAATCCTACCATACTTAAATTTGAAACGAACCATCTTCTGGTTAAACGAAAGAACTACGAGTATAAAAATATAGACGAAGCTCAAAATGCGCCCTTGGCGCAGCAACTTTTTCACCTTCCATTTATAAAAACAGTTTATGTATCCGGGAATTTTATCGGGTTGGAACGCTATGATATTGTAGAGTGGGAAGATGTAAAAGATGAAGTAGCACAACAATTAGTGGAGTATCTAAATGCGGGGGAACCCGTGGTTATAGAAGAAGATACTGATAAACCTATAGCTATTACGGTTTATGCGGAAGTAACACCCAATCCTGCGACCATGAAGTTTGTTGCAAGCAAAAAAATTGTTGGTGCTACTTACGAGTTTAAAAATATTGATGAAGCGAGGATGTCTCCTTTAGCGATGGAATTGTTCCAGCTTCCTTTTGTCAAACAAGTTTTTATTGACGAGAACTATGTATCGGTATCCAAATATGAAGTTGCCGAGTGGGAAGATATAACTTTAGAGCTAAGAGAACTGATACGTAATTTTATAGCCCAAGGCAAAGAAATTGTACTGGGGAATGCCAAATCTACCGGAAAAGGAGACACTAAGGAAACGTCTACTATTAAGGTCGAAGAAAATCTAGATGACACTTCTTTAGAAATCATTGATATTTTAGAAGAATATGTAAAACCAGCAGTAGCAAGTGATGGTGGTAATATCCTGTTCAAATCTTACGAAAAAGAAACAGGCAAGGTAAATGTGATACTGCAAGGCGCCTGTAGTGGATGCCCTTCTTCTACTTTTACTTTAAAAAATGGAATAGAAACCATGCTAAAAAATATGATGGGTGATAAAATAAATGAAGTTGTGGCCCTAAACGGCTAAAAAAACCATCAGGTACGTTAAGCTTTCTTTCATAAAATTCACTAATTTGTAAGAAATATAAAAACACTAATTATGGCAGTTTTAAAAGTAATAGAAGTATTAGCAAATTCAAGTAAAAGTTGGGAAGACGCAGCTAAAAATGCGGTAGACCAAGCTTCAAAATCCGTAAAGAACATCCGTTCTGTATATTTAAACGAACAAAGTGCCACCGTTGAAGACGGAAAAATGGTAGATTATCGCGTTAACGTGAAAATCACTTTTGAAGTAAAGTAAGTTCTACTTAAACAAAATAAAAAGCACCTGTTGGTGCTTTTTTTATACCCTAGTTTTAACGCACAACCTGTAGCTATAATTTAGAATTGAACTATGCAGCCTAAACACACCAATAGCCTTATCAAAGAAACCAGTCCCTATTTGTTACAGCATGCACATAACCCTGTAAATTGGGAAGCATGGAATCCAGAGGTATTAAAACGGGCGAAAACTACGAACAAACCCTTGCTTATAAGTATTGGCTATGCGGCTTGCCACTGGTGCCATGTTATGGAACACGAATGTTTTGAAGACGAGGAAGTTGCAAAAGTGATGAACGAAAATTTCATCAATATTAAAATTGATAGAGAGGAAAGACCTGATATTGATCATATTTATATGGATGCATTACAAATGATGACCGGCAGTGGTGGTTGGCCGTTAAATATTATAGCATTGCCTGATGGGAGACCATATTGGGGTGCCACTTATGTAAAGAAAGAAGATTGGATTACAGTCCTTACACAACTAAGCACGCTCTACACAACAGAACCTGACAAGGTAATTACTTATGCTAGGAATATGGCAGAAGGGATAAAACAAATAAACCTAGTTGAGACCAACACAGACACTAACAGTTATTCTTTAGAAGAATTAAAGAAATGTGTAGAAAAGTGGTCGGGCTATTTTGACACTTTTTTAGGCGGATACAAAAGAGCTCCAAAATTTATGATGCCCGTAAATCTAGACTTCTTACTACACTACGCTATTTCTCAAAAAAGTGAGTCCATTTTGGAATATGTAAACACTACACTGAACCGTATGGCTTATGGTGGAATTTTTGACCATGTAGACGGCGGTTTTTCAAGGTACGCCGTAGATACGAAATGGCATGTACCGCATTTTGAAAAAATGCTCTATGACAACGGGCAACTCATTAGTCTTTACGCCAAATCTTATGCCTCAACCGAAAATCCACTGTATAAAGAGGTTACAGAAAAAACGATTCATTTTGTCACATCAGAACTCAGAAACGAGAAAGGAGCATTTTACTCCTCTTTAGACGCCGATAGTTTAAATGATTTTGGAAAATTGGAAGAAGGGGCTTACTACGTTTGGAAAGCACAAGAACTTAAACGTTTATTAAAAGATGATTATCCCGTTTTTAAGGATTATTACAATATTAACTCCTACGGCCTGTGGGAGCATGAAAATTACGTATTAATAAGAGACCAATCTGACGACGAAATAGCTAGAAAGCATCATATCGATACTATAGAGTTGAAAAGTCGTATAAGAAGAAGTTTGGAACTGCTTTCAAAAGAACGTAAAAAAAGAGATTACCCAAGGCTAGATGATAAAATCCTTACCTCATGGAATGGCTTACTGTTAAAGGGCTTGGTAGATGCCGCCAGATATCTTGAAAACGACAGCTACTTATCATTGGCATTAGAGAATGCCGAGTTCATTCTAGAAAACCTAACAAAACCGGACGGAAGTCTTTATCATAACCACAAGGAAGGAACCAGCACGATTAATGGGTATTTAGAAGATTATGCTTCCGTAATAGATGCCTTCATTGGACTTTATGAGATTACTTTTGATGAAAAGTGGTTACTCAATTCCAAACGCCTTACCGATTATTGTATCGATAATTTTTATGACGCCAAGAGTAGTCTATTTTTCTTTTCTTCCACACAAGATGCCTTTGTTATAAGAAGAACAATCGAAATAGCTGATAACGTGGTCCCTGCATCAAACTCTATCATGGCCTTAAATCTTTTGAGGTTGTCCAAAGTATTCCAAAAAACAGCTTATAAAATTACATATCAAAAAATGCTTAAAAATGTAGAGCCAAATTTTGATGATAATCCTCAAAACTATGCGAATTGGCTTCATTTAATTCTTCTAGAAAAATTACCGTTTTATGAGATAGCCATAGTCGGGGATGATTATAAGGAGAAGGCCCAAACCCTAACTAAGGCATATTTGCCAAATACCATAATTACCGGAACGCAGAAAAAAAGCGAGCTACCCCTACTTAAGAACAGATTTGTTGCCGGCAGTACCCACATTTATATTTGTCAGGAAGGCAGCTGTAAACTACCATTGACCCAAACCAAAGAAGTTTTAACCCTTTTACGAGCAAATAACAAGGATTAACAATAGTTTAATCAAATTAGCTTGTGCAAGCGTACTCGAATTTTCAGCTTTGCAATGTATACTAAATGAATAAAATTTATGGAAGATATTACCGATTATAAAATGCATGTAAAAAAAGCCATTGATTGGCTTTGGAATGCACTGCCCAATATCGTTTTCGCAATACTAATTTTAGTTATAGGAATCTATTTAATCAGGCTTATCAACAAACTCGTTAGAAAATTCTTTGAAAAAAAGGATTACGATTTGGCATTAGAAACCTTTTTACAAAGCTTTATCAATATAGCACTGAAAATTATTCTATTTGTGGTTGTGATATCACAACTAGGAGTTCAAACTACTTCTTTGGCGGCTGTATTGGGAGCCGCCGGACTCGCTATTGGTCTTGCTTTACAGGGGTCCTTATCCAATTTTGCAGGTGGTGTACTAATACTTCTCTTTAAACCCTTTAAAGTAGGAGATTTCATTTCGGCGCAAGGAGTAGACGGCACCGTGAAAGAGATATCTATCTTTACCACCAAAATAAATACTTTCGGAAATCAGTTGGCTATTGTACCCAACGGACAACTATCCAACAACAACATAGTAAACTACAATGCTGAAAGTACTCGGCGAGATAAAATTGATATTGGAATAGGTTATGGGTCTAACATTAAAAAGGCAAAGGACATTATGTTAGAAATCTGTAACGAATATGAGCATATTTTAAAAGAACCTGTTCCAGAGGTTTATGTTGGTGCTTTGGCAGATAGCTCCGTAAACCTTACACTTCGGTTTTGGGCTAACAATGAGGTATTTTGGCCGGCACATTTCCATGTTATGGAAGAAATTAAAAATAGGTTCGATGCCGAGGGTATAGAAATTCCTTTCCCTCAACGGGTAGTTCATGAATCAAAAGCTTAAAAGGAAATCATCACTAATAACTAAACGCCCCAACCATCCTACTGTTGGGGTGTTTGTTTTTTCTTAGTCTGTAACATAAAATCCTTTAAATAATAAGGCTCAAAGTAAGCCACATCTTCAAAGTCTTTTTGACGATATTTTTTATTGGCAAGCGACACCATTTCCTTTGATGACGGGTAAGTATTAAAATTATAAGTAATGTTCGGGTCGTTTAAAGTTGCCGCTATCTTCTCAGCACCACTTCCAAGAATGTGCACCCTATTATTCTCATAATAGTTACTAAAGGAATTCTCATCTATTATTTCCGCCTTGGTAGGGCTAACTTCATTCAGACTCTCATCGAATATAGCCGCATATACTTCCATTCTCCTAGCATCTAAAACTGGAATAATATAATCTGTTTTATTAGAAATAGATTGCGAAGCCATACTTTCCAAAGTAGGAATAGCTATTAAGGGGATATTCAACGCATAACAAAGACCTTTAGCTGCGGAAACGCCTATTCGCAGACCTGTATAGGAACCAGGACCTTTACTTACGGCTACAGCCTCTAAATCGGTGGACTTTAACCCTGCTTCTTCCAAACATTCCTCAATAAATAAATGAA
This sequence comes from Maribacter sp. R77961, assembly GCF_044594925.1. Taxonomy (GTDB): domain Bacteria; phylum Bacteroidota; class Bacteroidia; order Flavobacteriales; family Flavobacteriaceae; genus Maribacter. Next base: position 2,285,483 of record NZ_CP138991.1, read on the forward strand.
GTTGTTCGGAGTGGGAATAATTAGGTGCGTTGTCTTCACGCATAGCTAAAATTTCTGTCCCTCTAGCAATACAAACAGAACAGTTAGTCGTGGCCGTCTCCAAGTTCAAGATTAATCCCATAGCTCAAAGGTACAGTATAGATGGAACAAGAAAAAGCCTGCAAAAATATGTTGCAGGCTTTTTCATAAAATTGAGTTAGTTTAATCTAATGCTATAGGAATTCCGAAATAGAATTCCAGAATTTTCAATCTAAAAATATAATCGTACTTGGTGCGAACAACATCTGCTTCTGCATTATCTACTCTTGCTTGTGCTTGACTAAAATCAAAAGCATTCATAAGACCAACATCAAAACGTTCCTTAGAATATTCATAAGCCAAACGTCTTGATTCCAACGTTTTTTCAGCCGCTTCATAAGCTTTATAAGAATTGGTTACATCAACATAAGATTGCTGCACAGTAGCCTCCAAATCCATTTTGTCCTGTTCAAATTGAAGCTTGGCTCGTTCGACACCAATTTTTGCTCTCTTTATATCGTTTTTAACGCTAAATCCATTAAAAATAGGCACGCTCAATTGAACCCCATAGGAAACCCCGTCAAAAATCCATAATTGGTCAGTGAAACTAGGTGTAAAAAACACAGGAGGCCCTCCCGGCGTAGCACTTGGACCGGGTATTTGTGCTACATCAGAATAACGCGTTCCGTAATTAGCAAAAGCACCTATTGTTGGTAATAATGCACCTTTATTTATTTCCAAATCTTTTTCTGCCAATTCAACATTAGACTTAGATAATTTAATATCGTTTCTAAACTCCATTGCTTTGGCAAAAATAGTACTTGGTGAGTTGCTCAAGATATCTGAAACCGGGATATCAAAAGTTTGATCGGAAACCTCAAAGTTCTCATAATCGTTTATCTGTAGTAATTGAGCCAATCCAATCTTTGATATTCGAACTAAACCTTCATTATTTATGATTTGCTGTTCCTGACCAGCAGCGGTAGCTTCAATTTCTAAAAGATCTCCACGAGGCACTACACCTGAATCAACTAGCTCCTTAACTCGCTTTAAATCCTGTTCCGTAACAGCATATTGGGCACGAGCCACTTTTAAGGCTTCCTTATTGGATATAATTTGTAAATATGCATTTGCTACATTAAGACGGATATCGTCCTTTAAATCATCCAAACGATATTGGTTGGCTATCGCATTTAGTTTAGCTCTATTAAACCGATGTACGTTCCGTAAACCATCAAAAAGTGTAACACCAGTATTTACGCCTGCATTTACATTATTTTGCGTACTGTTTGTGGGTAAGTTGTTCGTTGGGTTAATAGAGAAACCAGTGTTACTTGAGAACGATGTATTTGCATTTAAACTTGGCAAAAAATTACCCAAGGCATCGGATTTCTCAATTTTCACATTTTCTAAATCTAGCTCAAACTGTGCCACAGTAAGGTTGTTTTCCATGGCATACTCTACACATTCTTGCAAGCTCCATTTTTTACTTTGTGCCAAGGTTGTTGTAATTGCCGCAACAAGGAATATAACGGTTAATTTAAATTTCATTTTGTGATTTTTTGATTAGTATTTTGATTGATGATTACTCTTCTGTCTCTTCGCCTTCTTCACCCTCTTCTTCTCCTTTTTTAACAGGCTCAGTTTTATTCCATTGCTTCACTTTATCTTCTTCAGTTAATCCAGACAGAATCTCTACGTTTACTCCGTCTGAGATACCTATTTCTATATCCCTTCTTTCAAATTCTTGCTCTCCTGTTGCTACTTCAACATATGGTTTGTCTGTTTTCTTGTCGAACTGCAATAATGCTTCCGGCACTACCATAACGCTATCTCTTCTATCCAATACCAAGGAAGCATTTGCACTATATCCGGCACGTATTAAAACATCATCGTTTACCTCAACGTCTCCTTCAATTCTGAATTGAACCGCTCCGGTCTCTTCGACTCCCTTCGGTGCAATAAACTTCAGGTTAGCATCGAACTCCTCACCTTCTATTGCTCCTAAACTAATCTTAAGTGGCATACCTATCTTCAATTTACCGACTTCTCCTTCATCTACCTTACCCTCAAAAATCATTTTGCTCAAATCTGCAATTGAAGCGATTGTAGTTCCATCGTTGAAGTTATTTGCTTGTATCACTTGGTCACCCTCTTCAACCGGAATTTCAAGTATAGTTCCATCTACGGTAGCCCTAATATTCGTATTGGCGCTAGAAGAACCTCCTGCAGAACCTCTCCTAATAATTTGATAGTCCGCGCGAGCATTTTTAAGCTCCTGCTCGGCTTGATTGTAATTTAATTGAAGCGCATTAAAATCCTGACTAGAAATAACCCCCTTATCAAAGAGCGACTTATTACGGTCGTACTCGATTTTAGTATTATTCAAGGCCAATTCTGCGTTTCGAACCCTGCCATTTGCTTGATTAAGGGTTTGCTCGTTAGGAACAACCTTGATTACAGCGATTAAATCCCCAGCTTTGACCTTTACCCCTTCTTCCAAATAAATTTTCTCAATAATGCCAGAAATTTGGGGTTTAATCTCAATTTCGTCCTCAGGAATAACTTTACCCGTAGCGACTGTTTTCTTTTCAATATTTGCTTTGAAAGGCTGTGATGTTTCGTAAACAATAGAAGACTTACTATTACTCTTTATAAAGAATACTGCTGCCCATAAAGCTCCTAGAACTAGGAGTCCAATTAGTATGTATTTTACAATTTTGTTCATTTTTAAGTGTATTAGTTTTTGTTCGTGTTTTGGTTTTGTTGTTTATTATTCTTCTCGTAATGCATCTATAGGTTTAATGCTCACTGCCCTTTGTGCAGGAATTAATCCAATTAATGTTCCTAGAACCACCATTATAGCCAATGCTCCCAATACTAATGGAATAGGGACCGTTGGATTGGTATACGGAAAATCCACCCCTTGTGTAAAACCATTAATAGCGCTTAACACCAGAGCTCCCAGTATAATTCCGATAATTCCGGCAAGTAAGGTCAAGAAAACCGACTCTAAAATAATTTGATTTCTAACCTCGGCAGGAGTAGCTCCCAGTGCTCTTCGCACTCCAAGCTCTTTGGTTCTTTCCTTAACGGAGATCAAAAGAATATTTCCAATACCGATAACACCTGCTAAAATCGTAGCTATACCTACAATTAGGGACAAAAAGGTCATGCCCTTGGAAAAGCCCATTATCTTATTAAAAATCTCCCCTAAGTTAAAGGAACCGAACGCTCTTTCGTCCTCCGGATCAACCCTGTGAATATTTTTCAATGTCGCTTTTACATTCTGTTCAGCCTTAATAACGTCTGCATCGTCATAAGCGGCAATCGTTAACCAACCTACGTTATCCGCAGTGTTATATAGTTTTCTGTACGTTGTAAATGGAATGAAAATATCACTATCGGTTTCAAATCCTCCACCAGGAGTAAATTTATGAACACCGACTACCTGAAAGAAAATGTCATCAATTCTAATATATCCCCCTATTGGATTTTCTCCTTTTTCAAAAAGCTCCTTCTCCGTTCGTTCACCAATTACACAGACCTTTCTGGTCTGTTCTATATCTTCATCGTTGATAAACCTACCGCCATCATAGATTTTTTTCGTTGCTATTTTTGTAAACACTGGAAAATCTCCATATACCGCATAGTTACCGGATTTCTGACCACGCACAATTAAACCTGGTGCATCACCAAAAACGCCTTTAGCATTTCTGGGTGCTATATAATTGATTTCTGGGATACGATTTTTTAAAACCTCCACATCGCCAAGTTTTAACTGTAATTGTCTTCCAGTTTTGAAACCGTCGTAAGGAACACTTGTACTTTGCGCCCAGACGAACATACTATTCATAGCCACACTTTCGAACTGTCTTTCAAATCCATTATCCAAACCTTTTGCGGCACCAGACAAGCCTATATAAATAAATATTCCCCAGAGCACACCGATTATCGTAATAATAGTACGGGTCTTGTTCTTGCTAATAGAACCGAATATTTCTTGCCATGTATTGCTATCAAAAATAAATTTCATATCATTCGTCTCTTAGTGCAACAATCGGTTTAATTCTCGCGGCTCTTCTAGCCGGTATATATCCCGCAATAGCGCCAAAAATGATTAACGTTACTGTAGCAAAAATGGCGGTTCCCGTATTTATAAAAGGATTAGTTATAAAATAATCCGCTAGTTTTTCTCCGAGGGAACTTAATAGTGCTACACCCAGTAACATTCCTACAAAACCGGAAATCGTAGTAATGAAAACAGACTCTAATAAAATGGTACTAATCACAGATTTTGGTGTTGCGCCCAATGCCTTGCGTATACCCAATTCCTTGGTGCGCTCCTTCACTACAAAAACCATAATATTACTTATCCCTATAATTCCTGCGATAATGGTTCCGAAGGCTACGATAGAGACAATAAGTTGCAAAATTCCCGCAAACTGTTGATTTTGCTTTAACTGATCCGCCACGTTTCTAATGAACAGTCCATTCTGATCTTCTGGACTAATAAACTTTTTACTCCTCATGAACTTATCCAAACTTCGCTGAAATGCCATTGCACCGGAATAACCTATCTCTGGTTTAAAGCCAATTACAATTTGATTTATCTTATCCGTATTTTTTTCTATCAGTTGTCTAGTAGTATAGGGAATATAAATTCTTCTTTCCTCGTTATCACCCGCATCATCTTGGAAAACCCCTATAACTTTGAATGCGCTTCCCGCTATGTCTATATACTTACCTATGGACTCTTCTTGAGAAAACAAATCTTTTTCAACCAATCTCCCTATTACTGCGTACTTCGTTTTATTAGCGATATCCTCGCGATTAAGGTACCTACCTTTCATAATAATCGTCTTCTCCGCAAATTGATAAGACTCACTTACGCCTCTAGTGGTATAGTTATTGGATTCATTTTTATACTTGACAAGTCCACCTCTATCCACTCTTGGTGATACATACTCAATGAACATGGCGAAATTCTTTTCCAAATCTGCCAAATCAGAATTATCAAATTCTATTCTTCGGTTAGACTTATAGCCTTTATAAGGAATAGATGTTCTTCCTGGAAAGAGGAAAAAGGTATTGGTAGCATCGTCTTTAAAAAATTCGTCAAAGGTGTTAATAAGGCCATTCCCGAAACCATATAATACTACAAATATTAAAATACCCAAGGCCACTGTAAAACCAGAAAGGAATGTCCTTAACTTGTTTTTCTGAATGGTTTCAAATATTTCTTTCCAGTTATCCCTATTAAACATATTGTGATGCTCTTACTTGCTCAACTTTTTTATCTTCTACGATAACACCGTCTTTTAAATGAACGATTCGTTTACACATATCGGCAATATCCGGTTCATGTGTCACTACCAAAATGGTGTTACCATCATCATTGATTTTCTGAATCAAATCCATTACCTCATACGATGTTTTACTATCCAAAGCACCTGTTGGCTCATCCGCCAAAAGCACTTTCGGTTCTGCCGCCATTGCTCTAGCGATAGCCACTCTTTGCTTTTGGCCACCAGAAAGCTCACTTGGCAAATGGGAAGCCCATTGCTTTAGCCCCACCTGTTCCAAATATTTCAAGGCTTTCTCTTGGCGTTCTTTTCTGCTTACCCTTTGATAATATAGCGGCAAGGCAACGTTTTCCATGGCGCTTTTATAATTTATCAGGTTAAAGGATTGAAAAATAAATCCTAAGAACTTGTTACGATATTGTGCGGCCTTGGTTTCGTTTAAGTTTTTTATGGGAACATTATCCAATGTATACGAACCTTCATCGAGTTCATCTAACATCCCCAAAATATTCAATAGTGTAGATTTACCTGAACCTGAAGAACCCATTATAGCTACTAACTCTCCTTCTTCTACTTTAAAATTAATTCCCTTTAAAACATGGAGCGAGTTGCTACCCATTTTATAGGATTTATGAAGATCGTTTATTTCAATCATGTTGGTTGTATTAATGGTTTGAAGGGCTCTAAAAAGACTTTCATCTGTAAGACAGCTAAACCCTTTAATTGTTACAATTTTTTTACTTTATTTTCTAATTACCTTCTTCTTCGTTCTCAATCTTGTTCCAGACCTTTATTTTATCCTCCATCGTTATTCCAGATTTCACCTCTACAAAAATACCATCGCTTACGCCCAAATCTATGTCTTTGCGTTCAAATTCCTGCTCTCCAGTAGCAATTTCAACATATGGCTCTTTAGTCTCGTCATCAAATTGCACCAAAGCCTCCTTAACCGCTAATACGCTATCGACTTTTGCCAAAATAATTGAGGCATTTGCACTTAAACCTGCTCTTATAAAAACAGAATCCTGTTTTTTCATAGTACCCTTGATTTCAAATTGAATTGCTCCATTTTCTTCTTTACCTTTTGGCGCTATGTAGTCTAACACCGCATCGAAAACAGTATTTTCAATAGCGCCTACCGTAATTTCCAGTGGTAGCTCTTCCTTAATCTTACCAACCTCGGATTCGTCTACCTTACCTTCAAAAATCATTTTTTCAACATCGGCAATTGCAGCTATAGTGGTACCCTCGTTAAAGTTATTTGCCTCTATGACCTGGTTTCCTACCTCTACAGGCACCTCTAGTACCATACCACTTACTGTGGCTCTAATCTGAGTGTTAGCGGCATTACCAAACCCTTTAGTAGTACCGGTGTTCACTATTTCAAACCGTTTGTTGGCCGCTCTATAGGTCTGTTTGGCTTGATCATAAGCAACCTGTGCGCGATCTAAGTCGGCTTGGGAAATGACTCCCTTGTTAAATATGGTCATTTGCCTATCATAATTCCGTTTTTGGTCATCTAAATTGATCTTTGCGTTATCTATCTGATTTCGCGCATCTATAAGCGCATTTAAATTCGGAACTACTTTTATTTTCACCAATAGGTCACCGGATTTTACATAATCTCCGCCTTCAACAAAAACCTCTTCTATAACTCCTGAGATATTAGGCTTAATAAGCACTTCCTCTAAAGGCAAAATACTTCCTGTCGCTACCGTTTTTTTAACGATGGTCTTTTTAGACGCCTGCTCCGTTTCATAAACAACAGGATCTTCTGAATTTTTTTGATAGAGGTAGTACATAGCGCCTCCGAAGAGTACTACGATTAAAATTAAAATAATTCTAGTGATTGATTTTTTCATTTTTTGATTGGTTTAATATAATTGATTTCGTTTTTATTCCGTTCTTAACGCTTCAATAGGTCGCACTCGTATGGCACTATTTGCAGGAATAAAACCTGCCAAAAGACCAGATACGACTAGTATGACCAAGGCACTGATTACGACACCTAAACTAACACTAGGATTAAGGAACATATCTACGGGACCAAGGGATTCCAGTAAGGTATTGATACCATAAATAGAAAGTGCCCCAAAAATAATACCCACCATACCTGAAATGATAGTCAAAAAGATAGATTCCATTAAAATCTGTAATCTAATAGACCATGGGTCTTCACCTAGAGCCCTTCTGATTCCTATCTCCTTCGTTCTTTCCTTTATAACGATGAGCATGATATTGCTAACACCTATAATTCCAGATAATAAAACCAATATACCGACAAAATAAGCCACAAATTTTAAGGCTCCGAATAGACTTTCCACGCGATTAAATTGCTGATACAAATCAAAATGACCAATAGCTCTTTCATCATCTGGATGCACCTTTCTGCTTTGTTTGACCGTACTGATTACTTTATTTTTCAAATCACTTATAGAGCTTCCATCTTTTGCCGTTATCGCCATCCAACCGACATTATCGGCACGATTAAAAGCTTGGGAAAAAGTTGTAAAAGGCATAAATATCTCGCGTTCACTATTTTGTCCACCTCCATCACTCGTCTTTTCCTTATAAGTACCTACTACCATAAAATTAACACCGTTTACCTTAAGGTAGGTGCCTAATGGGTCCTCGCCTTCCTCGTATAAATCCTGTCGTATACCATCTCCAATGACCACAACCTTCCGTTTCGCCCTGATATCATTATGGTTGAAAAAGCGGCCTTTGGCTGCGTATATCGGGTTTTGTTCAATAATCTCCGGATAATCACCGAAGACCCGGTATTGCCCACTTTCTAATCCTCGGATAACATTATCGCCCTCCGTTTGTCGCATACTATTTCTAGGTGATATGATACGTAACTCAGGAACACTTCGCCTTAAAAGGTCTACATCTGATAATTTAAAATTAAAGTTCCTTCCCTCTGGAAGTCCTTGATGGGCCATAGTTGTAGTCTGTGTCCACATGAACATGGTATTTGTTGCAACACCATTAAAATCTTGTCGTATACCGTTTTCGAGACCTTTTCCAGCAGCTAAAAGAATTATCAATATGAATATTCCCCAACCAACACCGAATGCAGTGGCTACAGTTCTCCATACATTTGTAGAAAGCACTTCTAAAATCTCTCTCCAACGGTCCTTATTGAACATTACTTATTGTTTAAAAATTATTACCCCAAAAACTCTATTCGTCTCGCAAAGCTTCTATAACATGTACTCTAACAGCTTTCCATGCAGGAAAGAAACCTGCTAAGCTACCTGCCACAATTAACAATATAACCGTAGTAAGTGCCACATTAAAATTCACCGAAGGGTTAAGTACATAATCCACTTGTATATGGGGACCAAGAAGCTCCAAGAGCCCCATACTAAAAATGAGTCCGGTGAACCCTGCTATTGCCGTCACAAAAATTGCTTCATGCATTATCATTCCAATAATGGACCAGGGCTTTGCACCCAGCGCTTTTCTAATGCCGATTTCCCGGGTTCTTTCCTTAACAACTATAAGCATGATATTACTGACACTGACTACACCTGCTATAATGGTAAAAAAGCCAACAACCCAGAAGAATAGTTTTATACCACCTATTAAAGAATAATAACGTTTCGCCTCCTGAATCGGATTCCATATACGAATAGCCCGGTCATCTTCCGGCGCCACTTTATGATATTTCTTTAGGTATTTTAGGAGTGCCGCTGTGAACTCTCCGTTTTTAGCGACGGTAGCATCAAAAGTTTCCAACTCCGGAAGCATAAAATTCATATTATTAATACGGTCACCACCATTAAATGCAATTTGTGCTGTAGTAATAGGAATGAAAATACGCTCCTCCTCACCTTCATTATCACCATGTTCTCCAAAAACACCAACAATCCTAAAACCCGCACCAGAAATTGTGATATATTCTCCAATTGGCGAATCCACCTCAGAGAACACCTCTCTTTTAATCTTGTTGCTGATGACTGCGACCTTTGCGTTTTGAGCAACGTCCGTCTCGTTAATATATCTTCCCTCGGATAAGTATTCGTTTTCAATGGTTTGTAGGTCTCCATTTGTTCCCTGTATACGATATACCAACAAATCATTATTGTAAACTACCTGAACATTTCTTGGAAAATACAAAAGTGAAGCCTTTTCATAGTCGTCCTCAAATGCACTTGTAGCCATGTCAAAATTCTCGTTACGCAACTGAATCTGTCTTCCCGGATTTAACCCTTGATATTCTACCGTAGTTCTTCTAGGCCATACCCATATACTAGTAGCTGCATCTTCTTTAAATTCTGCAGATATACCATTTTGCATACCTTGACCAAAACCCAATAAAATAACTAGTATAAAGATACCTGAGGCTACAGATAATCCTGTAAGGAAGGTCCGCAATTTATTTTTCCGAATAGTATCGAAAATTTCTTGCCATCTTTCAATGTCGAACATGTGATTGGTTTTGATTGATGAATGCGATATTAAATATCGCACATAGATAAGACTACCTATCTTGTACAATGTTACAGATTAAGAATAAAAAAAGTGTTAAAACTTTAAAATTGTGTTAAGAACGCATTTTGCGGTAGATAAAATAAAAGAGCCCTGCTACCAGAATATAGGGAATAGCCATTAAATAAACGATGCCATTATTGATACCCTTAGCAGCGTTCCCAGTTGATTCACTTTCAAGAACTGCCCTACACATAGCGCACTGTGCCTCTGTAATTTCGGGCACTAAAAGGAAACTAATTACCAATAAGAAAATCAACTTTTTTTTCATGATGCGGTCTAATGGATGTAATATGGTGATATCATTAGATAAACAATAACTCCGGTAACGGCCACATAGAGCCAAATGGGAAAGGTGTACTTAGCTAAAGCCCTATGCCCATCAAAATCCTTTAAATAAGCTTTTGCATAGGTTCTAAGAACTAATGGCACTATTGCAATGGATAATATGATATGTGTAATCAAAATAAAATAATACACATATTTGATAAAACCCTCTCCCCCATAGGAAGTAGAATCCGATGTCATATGGTAAGCTATATACATTATCAAAAATAAAAGAGATAATGCTACATTCAACGTCATTGTATTTTGATGTAATTTCTCCCTGCCCTGCTTAATGGCCCAAACGGCAAACAATAAGAACACCGCTGTTAAACCATTAATGGTGGCGTATATTGGCGGTAAAAATGACAAAGGCTCTACATTTGGTATTTTAACCGTAAAAAGTAATGCTACAACAACCGGTATCACAATGGAAATAACGGTGATTATGCTATTAAATCTTTTCTCTTTTGAAATGCTCGCCATTATTCTATTCTTCTAACAATTTTAAAATATCTTCCCTCAAAACACTTATTTCCTCCTTTTCTCCCTGACTATTCTCTCCCATTTCCTCAGAAATGGCCCCACGATAATATACTATGGGATTACCAAATTTATCCAGCCTGGAACGCAGATAACCTTGCCTATCGACTAAAGCGAACAAACCGGAATGCTCAAAACCTCCTGGAGCATCTGGCATTTCTGCAGCAAAAATATTGAAGCCGCTATTGGCTAGATTATAAATGGCATCCTTATCGCCTGTCATTAAATTCCAGTCCTCATCATTTATGCCATACTTATCGGCATACGCCCTCAGCACCTTAGGTGTATCATATTGTGGGGTTATCGAGAATGAGGCAACACCAAAGTCCTCACTGTTCTTAAAGTAGTCTTGTAATGACACTAAGTTTTTGGTCATAATAGGGCATATACTGGGACAAGAAGTAAAAAAGAATTCTACAACATATACCTTACCTATATAATCTCTATTGGATACCAGTACACTATCTTGATTCAAAAATTGAAACGGAGGAACTTTACGCTTTTTTTTATTCTGTAAAATGTAACTAAGTCCTTTCTTGGTCATAGGACTGTTCATTCTATCATTTTCAACTACAGTACCCGACTTCAGACGATCAACAATTCTGGGAACTGTGATAATTCCAAAAATCAAAACTATTAAGGAAACCCAAACATAGGTGTATTTCTTATTCACTATTTCGCTCGGTTTGCATTATTCTTTTTAAGCGCCAACCTGTATTCTGCAAGGATAATTTTCACATCATCCTCCATCTTGTTATTAAGGTCGGCAACCGAGTTTGTATTAAATCCAAATTTTGTTCCTTCGTCCTCATCCTCGGTTCTACCTCTTAAATTTCTTTCTTTATCAATAATGAAAACATAGGGAGTTCCTAAATTATCATCTAGCTTAAGGTCTGTTTCTAAACTACTGAAGAGTTCATGGATCATCCCTGGCCCTAAAAAAACAAACTTCCATTTAGAGACATCGGCTAAAGCCGATAGTTCGGTTTTAAGTGCTTCAACTTTATCCTCCGTCCCCTTAGGCATTATCATTACAAATTGAAAATCTCTAAACTCACTAAAACGTTTATAGATTTTCTGGTTCAGATTAAAAGCGTTTCCTTTCTTACGCTCTACCTCTTTACCCAAAAAACCAAGAACAGTAATATTGTTACTGAACTTTACTTGATTATCAGGAAAATCTATTTCAATGACACCTTCCGTGAGTGTTGGTAGTCTTCCAAAATTATTAACACCCGAAGCAAAAAAAAGATATGCTATGATGGGCAACACGAAAAGTACAATAAGTACAAAAGTTTTTTTCATCGATTACGAATACTATTTTTAATAAGATAGAGAGGGCTCCCACCCCAAAAAACTATGCTTCTCAAAACATTACAAAAATAAAAAAGACGGTGTTTAAACCGTCTTTTTTATCTGTTAATTATATCTTAGAAATTCCAACTTACAAAACCATCTTTGTAGACGTTGTAGATGTAATCTGCCTCAACTAGTAGTATAAAGACAAGATATATGACCAAAAATATTGGTGTCCAAACAATAGCTCTTCTTAAGGAACTTTTTTCATCTCTTAAGTGCATAAAATCCCAAGCTATATAATATGCTTTTACAAGCGTTAGAATAATGAATATCCAGTTTAATAATTTCATACCTAAAAAATAGGTATCCGTAAGAGACGCCGGTTTCAAAATACCAAGGACAACTTCTACAATGGTAACCAAGGTTAGAAATATAAGTACGCCCCAAATCTTTTGTGTGTTTGATTTGAATTTTAATAAACCTCTAAAAATCTCTAGTTTATGTTCGTGTGCCATTCTACTATTACTATTTTATAATTTTTTATAATCAGATTGATAAGCGATTTTTATACCAAATAAAAGAACGTGAATACAAATACCCAAACCAAGTCTACAAAGTGCCAGTAAAGACCAACCTTTTCTACCATTTCATAATGTCCTCTCTTCTCATACGTTCCTATAACAACGTTAAAGAAAATGATAAGGTTTATAAGTACACCTGAAAAAACGTGAAATCCGTGAAAACCAGTAATAAAGAAAAAGAAATCTGCAAATAAACGACTTCCATATTCGTTACGGACAAGGTTAGCGCCTTCTACAACCATTACAGCATCATTTAATTTGGATAGTGATGCCTCTCTTGTAAGAACAGCTTTTTCACCAATTCCATCAATATTAGCAACTTCACTTTCAAATCTAGCCGCCATAGCTATGTCTTTAGGTCTATCTGAGGCCTTTAATTCATTAATGTCCGGAAGAATAGATTCCGTACGAATAACTATATTTGAATTTGCTTTAAACCCAGCTACAACTTCATTTAAATTAAAAGTAGTCCTGGTACCTTCGTCATAATACCAAATACCGTTCTTCTTCTCATGGGCGACCCTGTCTCCAGGTATAACCGTAGCAAAATCTCTGATTGCAGCTCTTTTGCCTGTATCTGCATTCACAAATTGAAGAATTCTCCCACCTTTTGTTTCTAAAGCACCGTAATCCCCCTGTATAAATGTTGCCCATTCCCAAGCTTGTGAACCAACAAAGATTGCACCGCCAATAATAGTGGCGAACATATACCAGATAACAGCGTTCTTCTTCATCTTATGACCGGCATCAACAGCTAAAACCATTGTTACCGAAGACATAATTAAAACGAATGTCATAAAGGCTACGTAATACATTGGAGCTTCAACACCGTGAAATCCGGGAAAGTGAGTAAAAACCTCATCTGCAATTGGCCAGGTCTCAATAAATTTAAATCTCGAGAAACCATACGCAGCCAAAAATCCAGAGAAAGTCAGTGCATCCGAAACAAGGAAAAACCACATCATTAACTTACCGTAACTCGCCCCTAAAGGCTTGTTGCCGCCTCCCCAAACGTTTTCTTCTGTTGCCGTTGTAACCGTAGTATCCATAAATTAAATATCGTTTTAATAAAACTTTAGCAAATTTACATTTTTTTCAACCTATATAAAAGCTGAAATGTATTCAAAACTCGTAATAATTAGAATTATTATTTAACAAAGGTCATAAATACCAATAAGTACACCCATAACAGGTCTAAAAAGTGCCAAAATGTAGCACCTAATGTTATTCCTAAGTATTCCTTTGACGAATATTTTCCTCTCTTTTGATTGTATAATACCACCAATAAAGAAATCATACCCGCGACAACATGGATTATGTGAACCATAGCTATCAAAAACACATAGGACATTTTAATACTACTTGTTGGGCCAGTAAAATAATATCCTTCTGCCACCATTTGTGAGAAACCACTGAATTGGAGAAAAATAAAAGCAATGCCCAAGCCAAGCGTAACCAACAACCATATACCAGCGGATGACTGCTTATCTTTTTTGACTGCATTTTTAGCTAGTATGTAAGTAAGACTACTTATGATAATGACCAATGTACTAATGTAAAAAGTACTTGGTAAGTCAACATCACTAGCCCAGTCTTCTCGTGAGCTACTTACGATATATGCGCTTGTCCACCCTGCAAAACCCATTAGCAGACTCACAATTCCGAACCAAAGCATCATTTTCTTAGCTCTGTCGTTCTTTTCCTTAACGGTACCTTGAGTTAAATCCATATGTTCTTTTTCTTAAGCAATAAATTTATCGACTACATATACCACTTGCATAAGCGTGATATAGGTAACACTTGCCAACATTAATTTCCTAGCTGAGACATTGTCTCTTTTACTATATAATTGGAGCGCGAAATACAACATTACCCCTCCCATTAAAAATATGAGCACGGCAGCAGGAATGGACAGGGTTAACCTACCTGTAATCCCGAATACGGGAATTATGCTGATGACCATCATCCAAATGGTATACATTATTATCTGTAAAGCTGTACCTCTATCTTTTTTACCGGTAGGAAGCATTTTAAACCCTCCTTTTCTATAATCATCGTCCAACATCCAACCTAAAGCCCAAAAGTGTGGGAATTGCCAAAAAAACTGAATCATGAACAAAGTCCCCGGTTCAATTCCAAAATCGTTCGTGGCAGCCACCCAACCCAACATAAACGGGATAGCACCTGGAAAGGCACCGACAAATACCGCTAATGGGGTTTTTGTCTTTAAGGGTGTATATACACTGGTATAAAGGAATATCGAAATTGCCCCGAACATCGCTGTTTTAGGGTTTAAAAAATATAATGAAATGACACCGAGAATAGTAAGTACAATTGCAATAGCCATTGCAGTTTTGGCACTCATTCTACCAGCGGGAATTGGCCTATTCTTGGTTCTACTCATTAAAGCATCCAAATCTTTTTCTATAACCTGGTTATACGCATTGCTGGCCCCAACCATACAATAACCTCCAAAGGCCAAAAGAAGAATAGACACCATGCTTAACTCATAAGCACCTAAGAAATATCCGGCTACGGAAGAAAAGACCACGCTTATGGCTAGCCTAGCTTTTGTAATCTCCTTAAAATCAGCAAAAACTAACGCAAATGAATTGCTTTTTGCTGAACTAACTGCGGTCTTCATCGTTAAGAAAAAATAAGATTACAAAGATAACCTCCATACCATATCCCTGCAACCAAACACAGCTATTTCTGTTATATTTGAAAGAAGATAGCTTATTCACTTAAATACTACCCGATGAAAAAAATAGATTCGCTTTATTTCCTTGTTTTCTTCCTATTAGGATTCCTAAATGTTACAGCACAGCAAAATGAAGTTGTTATTACCGTAGACAATCTATCCAATGACATTTATATGCTAACCGGTCAAGGAGGAAATATTGGCATTTACGTAGGAGGAGAAAAAGTATATATGATAGATGATCAATTTGAAAGACTGAGTCCTAAAATTAAGACCGCCATCTCTTCTATAACTTCCAAGCCCATAGCTTTTCTATTTAACACACACATGCATGGGGATCATACGGGAGGCAATATAAATTTTAATAATAAAGAAACGATATTGATTGCCCATGATAATGTACGAAGCAGCCTATCAACTAAATTAGCTGAAAAACCCGAACTTGGTGTTGAAATCTTACCGGAAATCACTTTCTCCGAAGACATTACCTTGTATGATGCAGATGAAACCATAATTGCCTTTCACGTGCACAATGCGCATACAGATGGGGATGCAATGATATATTTTACGAAGAACAATGTACTACACATGGGAGACACCTACTTTTCTGGAAGATACCCTTATATAGACTTAAAAAGTGGAGGAAGCGTAGATGGCTATATTAGTGCACATAAAAAGGCGCTATTGCTTATTAATGATGATACAAAAATAATTCCAGGTCATGGCAGACCGTCATCTCAAAAAGAACTAGCCTCGTACACTACCATGTTGGAGATTATCAAGACAAATGTGCTAAAAGCTATTAAGGAAGGTAAAACACTTGAAGAGGTGCAAAGTGACAAACAAATAACAAGCGCTTATGACGCTACACATGGTGGTGGTTTCATTAATCCAGAGAAAATAAGAGCTACTTTTTACAATAGCCTGAAAGCGGGAACGCAAGATTAAAGCCCAATCCCAATAATTATCAAAAAAAAAGCTCGAATCCAGGATTCGAGCTTTTTATATTTTAAAGGATTACAACTTTTACTGTAGCTTAAATGTAATCGGAATACTGAAAGGTACACGTACTGCCCTACCTCTTTGTTTACCCGGTGTCATCCTTGGTAATTTACCAATAATTCTTGCCGCCTCTTTTTCTAGATTCTTGTCTGGACCACGCATTCTAACATTACCAATACTACCGTCCTTTTGAATAACAAACATAATATTAACCCTTCCTTGAACACCCATTTCTTGAGCAATTTCTGGATAACGGAAGTTTTTACTAATATGCTTCTGCATCATTTTATTAAAACAAGCTCTTTTATTACTTTCCTTTTCACAACCCGGAAAAACAGGAACATTTTCAATCACGGCGAAAGGAACATCAACATCTTCTTCCATTTCCTCCACCTCAACATCTTCGACCTCCATAATTTCTTCCTCTTGACTGGTCTCCGTAGACTCAATAACGGTTTCCTCAACCTCTTCTTCATCTTCTACAACCTCTATAATTTCAGGTGCGGCCGGTGGCGGTGGCGGTGGTGGTGTTTTTATTTGCTCCGTCATTGGAACTTCTTCATCCAATAAATCATCCACATTCATAGAAATGTCATAATCATTGTTCTCATCGTACGTTTTCCATTCAAATGCTACATAAGTAAACAGCATTACGGCAAACAGACCAATTACAAAATAGAGACTACTATTTTTTGTTAAGTCCGCTTTAGGATTCTTTTTAGGTTCCATATATCTTCAATTTTGTGATTGCTAATTTAACTAATAAAATCATAATTATGCAATTAAAATTTTCATTTTAACGGCCATTTGCCTGAAAACAACACCTTGCTAGCCATCGTTCCGGACAAGGCCCCTACAGTATTGGCTATTGCATCTAAAACATCTCCTTCCCTATTCACCGTAAACATTGCTTGTAATACCTCAATAATTATGCCATAGGTAATAGCGAAAATTAGCGCTGAAACAAGGCATTTATAAAGTTTTAAACGATTTTTAAATTGCTCCTTCAATGCAAATACCCCTAGGACGACTAAAATAAAATAGAATCCGAAATGGACCATTTTATCAAAATAAGGGATATTAAAATAGGAGAGGTCTGCCCCCTCAAAAGAAGATAAGCTGGAAAATGTTACAAACATTAACCAGCTTATAAATCCTAATCTGAATACGATTTTTTTAAGCACCAACAAGGGCTTTGTAATCTTCATCACTAAGCAAATCATCTAACTCGCTTTCATCGCTGAACTTTATCTTCACCATCCATCCATCACCGTAGGGGTCAGTGTTTACTTTTTCAGGTTCATCTTCTAGTGACTCGTTAAATTCTATAATTTCACCCGAGAGTGGCAAAAACAAGTCAGAAACCGTCTTAACAGCTTCAACCGTACCAAAGACCTCTTCCCTGTCCAATGACTCGTCCAAGGTATCCACTTCCACATAAACGATGTCTCCAAGTTCTCCTTGGGCAAAATCAGTAATCCCAACAGTGGCAATATCACCATCTATCTTTACCCATTCATGATCCTTTGTATATTTTAATTCTGATGGTGTATTCATTATGTCTGTTTTGAATTTGAACAAATGTAAATTATTCTTGAAAAGTATTCAAATGGAAGTTTAAAATTAAACGACAAATAAAACTACCTAATTTTTATAAAGGGACAATGTCACTATCACTTTCTAAAATGATAATCAGTTTATCCAGATTTTTAGTTACCAAAATTATACCGTAGTGTAAACCCTGCATTGATAGTAGTCTGTGGAAAGGCCGTAGACACAGCAAATTGAGAAAAGGAGTGATCGTAAAAGAACAAGGCGTTCAATTGTTTACTTAGCGCATAATCCGCCGTAAACTTAATAGATAATAAATTCTGTCCCGATGTTATTTGGTTATTGTCAATATCTAAATTTCTAATGATGGTGATATTATCCCTAAGGGTAACATCTGCCTTTAAGTTTAAATCTCCTTTTAATCGCGTTTTATTCCCTCCAATATTGGTCACGAATTTCACATCCTTTATCCGGTATCCTAAACCTACGGTGTATTCTTTTCCGTTAATTTCCGTCATTAAATTATTGTCAAAACTAAGGGACAAAGCTCTATCCGTTCTTACCTCCGCCAATACACTCACGGAATTTTTCATCTCAAAATCTACACGCATTAGCGGATTAAACTGATCGGTTAGCACCACATTGTTAATGATATTATCAGGCAGAACATCCAAAGTCTCCAAATCAATTGCCCCGTTCTCTTTTTCAAGGTTTGTTTGGAAAGAATTTATACTGTACGAAGCTCTATACCCATGCTGTAAAGAAAAACGTTTGAATTTCTTTTTGAACCATTTGTTTTTCATTAAACCCGTAAACTTAACATTCCAGTTTGGAATTGGAATATCCCTAAAGGCATCTAAATTTACCCTATCCACATCTTGCCCTGTGTATGCTGCAAAGAATGCAGGCAATAACACATCTTGTTGTGTTTTACCATAACGTTCAGGAAAACCATCCGCATCTAAAGTGCCTGGAGCTTCTCCCCTATCTGATACCAAACGATTGGCGATAGTAATTCTATTGTCCTTGAATTTTTGAAAATTAGAGGAATCGAATTCGTCACTTTTTCCAAAAGCAGTACCAATCATCATGGTAGAAATACTAAAGCTTCCAAAATTATTGCCTAATTGCACTTGGTAAGGTTCTGCCGCATCCAAATCAATATTGAAGTTCTCCTGATAGCTATTAGAAAATTGCCTGTCGGCGACCAAATCAATAGTTAAATCTCTCGTAGGCTGGGCGGTAGCCGTAATATTCAATTGCTTATTGGTTCTTTTGATAAACTGCTCATTAAATTCCGGAAATGCGGTTAACCATCCATTTCTAGCAGCTTCAAAGCGTACATCTGCCTGACTTCCAAATACAAAACCTATAGTTGGTCTTGCGGTACCTATGAATCCTACAGATTGTGTGTACCCTGGTAATACCGTACCGTTATTTTCGTTGTAGTTGATGTTCAATCGTTTTACCATGGTCAATACATCAACCACCGTATTGAACAAACCGCTGGTTTTTTTCTCAACTTTTTCTTCTCCATCAGCTAAGATACCCGCCTTATCCCTACGGATTGGTCCGGAACTTCGCTTCGTTGCCTTTTCCCTTTTCTTAAGACCAATAAGGTCGTAGAACTTTTGCATGGTCAACGACGCGGTGAGCGCATGCGTGTTGGCATTTTGGATAGTATTTATTTGCGCATTAGGATCATTTAAGGCAATCTGAGCCACTTCTGCAAGTGCATCACCTCCACGCTGCCAGTCAAAATTACTGGTATAGGTATACTGTGCGTTGATAAAATCCAATGCAGGGATTTTAGCAAATGGAAGTTCATAATTTAGCTGCATCTCTTGGGAGTGCCTATTGGGTTCCCCTATGTCAAAAAAGCCGTCCCATAGACCTAGGGTTTCATCAATATCAGACCTTGGATTACCATCTTCCTCAAAATAATTTCTAACAATGTTATTATTAGAAGCCGTAAGATTTAGCCGTAATGATTTCGTTAAATTATAATTAACAGCATATTGCCAGTTGAACAAATAGTTACGTTGCTGTAGTTCTGGAAGTTCTAAACGATCTACGCCTTCCTCCCTTACATCTCTAAAACGCTGTGCATTGAACTGTCTATTAATATTTGAGTTCAGTGAAACGCTGGCTGGTAATAAATTTAGATTTAAATCCTTCAACCACTTCCAGTATCTACCGTTAAATAAAGAGTCTTTCTTGGCAAAAGGAGCCACCTCAAGAGGGTCAAAACTATGGCTGTATACAAAGCCCGTGTTTACGTTTTGATCACGTAATTCGGCAATCTCAAAATCTCTATGTTCCGTTTCGTTATAGGAATAATTAAAGGTAAAGTTCTCTATATCATAGAAATTCTCATCAGCTTCTTCGCCCCTATCCTTACGAACACCAATTAAATTAAAACTAGTTCTCTTGGTATAATCTTCAGCTTGTTCTCTTATTTCATCGGCAGCCTCCTCATCAGGGGCAGCATCTATCAAATCATCAAGTTTTAAATCATCGTATACGGGGTCAAATTCAGGTGTAATGACCTGTTCAGAAATACCATAGTTAAATGGTAGTTGTATACCCCATTTCTTAGGAAGTAATTGCCCGACATTAACGTTGGTCACCACATCATAAGAGGTAGCATCTTCACGCGCACGCTCATTAGGCATCTGGTCTATAGACCCAAAACCTGAAGTACTTGTGCTCCCTGTGGCCGTTACGTTTGCAAAATCGGCAATATTAGCATCAATAGCAGCTACTGCCGCATAACCACCATTATTGTCCAAACCTGCCAAACGCAATTCATTGAACCACACCTCTCCCCTTGCAGGAAGATTGTCTTGGTTCTTAATACCTACCATAATACTTCTGATACTTCCCAAGGACGGATTACCCCTTATACCTATACGAATTCTACCAGGAGTACGCACATCAAATTCGTTTACGGGGAAAACCTCTCCGTTCTCCACTTCAAAGAAACGCACCTCACTCAAATCTCCGCCTTGTATCCAGAGTGATTTAACCTTATTTAAATCACTAAGGTCAATATCCATTTCATTAACCTCTGGCCATATTTCACTTTCCGAAACCGCATTGAACGGCGTAAACTGCAAAGGCAATTCTATTTGGTAGAAATTCTGTGAAAAATCAGTACCCATTCGTAGGAAACCAACTAGTGGTGTAGAGCTATCTGCATAATCACTATCCACTATTTTTTCCGCATGCATGAACATCTTTAAATTCTTGTATTGCCTGATATCGATATTTAAGTTCTTGAAAACTCCTCTTGAATCTTCTGCCTCTAAATTTTCGACCAGCAAGGAAAGTGACTGTTCATTCTGGCGGATAATAGTGTTATTATTGTTCAACTGTTCCCGGACAACGCCTGGAGGTAATACATACGGAATTGGAATTCTACCACTATTTTCCTCAATATTAACCGTATTCACATCCAAGGTAGTACCATCATCTGCAGGATTATCATCGATATCCACATCTTGAAGCGTTTTTGTATACGTTCTCCAATCTCCACGCACTAAATCTAGCGTAGCAAAACGTAAAACTGTTGGACTATTGAAGCCCGTCATATACATACGCATAAAACTAATGGACCTAAAATCCGTTATTCCTCCTACGGCATCGGTGAAATCACTCAAAGGAATTTTATACTGTATCCATCTTCGGTTTAACTGATCACCATTAGGTAATTCCGGTGTAATACCTTCTTTGATATCTGTAACGTACTTATCGTTAATAGTGGTGTTCGGTTTTATTTCAACACGATATTCATAATAACTGTTGACCGTGTTCATGGTCAAATCCCTATCAATATCCTCCACATCGGGTAAAGTGGTAGAACCACGATTGGTGTTGGTCACCTGTACGGGAGAGTTTCCATCAGGATTATTAAAATCTAGATAACGTTCTAGAATTCCTCCTTCCCTGTTCAAGTAATACTGATAATTATCCAAAGCAGGATCTTCCGCGGGATTACTATCGTAAATGGCCGCCTCCGCCGCATCGTTTAAACCATCAAAACCGATATCTTGTAAAGCTCTATTTGGCTCACTCGCATCAAAGGCATAGACTAAAGATTGTGTTGCAGGAACCTCACCCCAAGAAGTAGGTGCTACGAAATCGTTGCTATCGACACCGGGAAGTCCATTTTCATATTGTTTCTTACCATCACGCAGTACGTCCTCAGAAATATTTCCCAAGTTCAATACCAGCTCTCCTGCCGTTGTGGCTTCTCCGTCAACATAAGGGTCTAACACCCAAAATTGAACAAATTCCACATTGGCCTGTTCAAAATTTGTACTACTCAAAGAACGCATAATACCACCCCATTTCTCTGTGGGTTGTGCATTAGTAAAATTAGGATTGTTGTTATAGGGTCCTTTTAAATTGGGATAGTAGGCCATATCCAAAGTTCCCTGAACCGTAGTTTGCCCTTGGGCAATATCTACCTGAGGAAAAACCTCATCTATAAATACCCTACGAGTGGGGTTTGTAGAAATATCGTTATCACTAATACCATCCGGTCTTTGGTTGGTGTAGAAAATAGGGTCAATCGTATACCAAGCCATTTTTGCCCTTCCAAAACCATTTTCCAGGTTTGCATCATCTTCAGGCGAGCTACCTGCTAATTGCCCGCCAGGAGCAAATTCTAAAGGTGTACTTGCTAGCGTCCAGCCCAACGAAGCCCTAATATCTATTAATGCTTGCGCACCTTCGAAATCATCTAAATACGTCGTTGTTTCTCCTTGAAAATCTGCATTTTTGGGCGAATTAGGTTTTAACCAAGCTACTTCCGCCCGGACCGACACATTCGAAGGAACGTCCGTATCTATGTTCGGGAGTTTGTTTACCATCCTTGTTAACCAAGGAACCTCAGTAGAGAAATTACCGTTTAGTCCAAAAATGGTATTATTTACGGGTTCTACCCCGAAGTTTGATTTTTGGGTCAATGGTCTTTCGTTCAAGTTTAAAAGTGTACCGCCTAATACAAAGTTTTCGTTAATCTGATGCTCCACATTAATCCCGGTAAAACGCCTGGTTTGTTGCCCAAAGACCGCATTGTTCTCCACAGAGATATTAATTGGAGTGTTAGAAGCCTCTAAACTTGGATCTAAAATCTGTACCGTACCCGCCTGATAGTTTACCGTATAATCAATACCTTCCTGCAATTGCCTGCCGCCTGCCGTAACACGAACAGAACCCCTAGGCACATTAAATGCACCTATAGGAATACCGTTACTACCTTCCGCTTTGTACCTACCTTTTAATAGAAACTTGTTCTTTTCCGGGTCTTGTAGCGCAGCTGCCTTGGTAAGTTCGTACATATCCCTAAATACGTACTGATTTTGATTTTCATTATAAGCCGATGGATTATTATACTGGTCCGCGTTTCCATTTTCCAAGGTTTGGAAAAGAAACTCTCCAAAGGGCTCCACCTTGGTGAACACAATACGCCCGCCTTGCGTATCTATGGTTATTCCCGGAATAAAATCAAAGAAACCATCGCCCCCAGGTTGTATATCATTATAAACGTTCAAACGGTCTAGATTAAAGACGTCCAAAAGAATACGTTCCTGTAAACCATCTGGCCAACCTGTTCCCGGACCTTCCTCAATTGGCGTAATATAGTTACGCGGTGTAGGGTCAGAATACAGAATATTCATCTTAAAATCTTCCTGACTTAACCTAAAAGCGCCCGTGGCATAAATATTCTTCATCATCAAATCCCAAATAGGATCACTGATGTTGGTAATATTACTTTTCAAAAGCTTTAAAACCAAGGTATTATTTTCAATAATAGGATTGGCACCTCCTGATATGGTAGTGGCATCCAAACCACCGTTCGCAAACTCCCCAACCTGAAAAACTTCTCCTTGAAAAGTATACTGATAAGCAACGGCCAAAACCTCATCGTTACTTAGGCGTTGGTTCAGAGAAACATAACCTAGTTGCGTATTAAAATCATAATCGCGCCCCTGTTCCAGCTTTCTAGCGTTTTCTAAAATAGCGTAGTCAAAACCTTGATTAGGATTATATCCTGCAGCAAAACTACCTGCATTGAATCCTGATTCAACGGTTGCTATATCTCTAATATTATCTGTTAACGCACCTCCAGACCCAATAAGCGCCGGATCAAAATCGTTAGCGTTGTTCCTTGGCCTTAAATCGGCGATATTATTAAAAAATCCGGCTCCGGCACCATTATTTTGACCCACACGGGTTTTTGTCTCATCCGCTTCACCTAAATCCTGTAAAGCTACAACGTTTCGCACATTAAGGGTTTGCTGGCTTCTATTGGTTACCCAAACCTCTAGTCTAGTAATCTGTATTTGACTCTGTATATAGGGGTATTGCGCCAAAGCTTGGTCGTAACTATCCCTAAAGAACTGTGACAAGAAGAAGTGCTTATCCTCGTCATAGTCCAAAGCCGTGATATTGAACTCATTTATGGTACCACCACCCTGGGCGACTACGGTATTATTTTGAGAGCGTTGTTCAGAAAAAACTGCGGTAACCGTTGTTTTTCCAAACTGCAACTGGGTTTTTACCCCGAACAAACTCTGAGCACCCTGTATTAAAGAACTATTTAGTGGCATGTTAACATTACCCACTTCAATCTTTCTAATAATATCATCTTCAGTAGGCGTATAATCCAACTTCACGATATTCTGAAAATCAAAAGTAGCCTCTGTATCATAATTAGCAGTAACCTGCAATCGTTCCCCGATTTTACCAAGCATACTTAAGCTAATACGTTGATCAAAATCAAAGGATAAGTTTGTTCTATTTCTTGGCGACAATGCAGGGTTATCATTCTTTTGCCAAATGACACCTAAGTCCATTGCAACAGAACCCTGTGGAATTACCTCAATGGTGTTTCCTCCAAATACAGACTGAAAGAAATCATTATTGACATAAAAATTGGGAAGTAAATTTTTACGGGCTTCCTCACTACCTTCTTTTTTACCGGAATAAGCATCGGATTTTTCTTTAAAGTAAGACTTGATACCTTCCTTTCTAATTAAATCATAATACTGAGCAGGCGTTAAAATTATAGGATAACCAATATCAAAATTACCCACACTTTCATTGTAGATATACCTATCTAGCTCTGCATCATATATATATTTGGAAACGATACTATCAGGATTCTCTAGGACAATTTTACCTAAATCAAAACCTGTCTTAACAGAATCTACCTCCTGCTCATCTGTCTCCTGTGCAATGGACACAGCCATTGAAGCAAAAAATAGAATGAATAGGAAAGTTGACTTAAAAGTTATTTTAAGAATTTTTGTTGCCCCTTGTTTCAAACTTGTTACAAATTTTTGAGCGCGAGTTTTATTATGTTTTCCACGCTTAGAGATGAATCCTGGGAGATTACCTTATCTACAACCTTTTCGGCTTGTCTTCTAGCAAATCCTAGAACCTCTAAAGCAGATAACGCTTCATCTTTATTTGTATTGTTTTGAGTTAGGGAAACTTCGTCTATATCATACACTTTTAAAACCTTGTCCCTTAAATCTAAAATTACTCGCTGAGCGGTTTTAGCGCCGATACCTTTTATGCTTTGGATAGTGGGTACATCTCCGTTGGCAATAGCATCTCTAATTTGTGCAGGACTTAGAGAGGACAACATAGTTCTTGCAGTACTGGCACCAATGCCCGAAACCGATAATAATAAACGAAATATTTCTCTTTCCGATTTCTCAGCGAAACCGAACAAGGTATGGGAATCTTCTTTTACCTGTAGATGTGTGTACAGACTGATTAATTCACCTTCTTGAATCTTAGAAAAAGTATGTAAGGAGATATTAACGAAATACCCTACCCCAGCGCATTCTATAACTACGTCGGTAGGGTTCTTTTCTACTAATTTTCCTTTAAGGTGATGAATCATTGGTTAAATTCAGGTTCAAAAATTAAGCTCAAGTTCAAGTTCAAGTTCAATGTTTAACGATTGCCTTTAGACTTATCTACTGTTTACTATTTAAGAGATTTTGCTTTCTTTCTTTTTTCTCTTTCTTGGGCATCTATTACCGCTACGGCCGTCATATTGACGATTTCATCTACACTTGCCCCTAGCTGCATAATATGTACTGATTTTCGGAGTCCAACCATAATAGGACCTATAGAATCTGCCCCATTCAATTCTTTCAATAGCTTATACGTGATGTTGGCGGCTTCAAGGTTTGGAAAGATGAGCGTATTCACTTTTCTTCCAGCTAACTTAGAAAAAGGAAATTGACTTTCATGAAGCGCTCTATTCAGGGCAAAATCTGTTTGTATCTCACCATCCACAACTAGACTTGGGTTTACCTCATGCAAGATCTCTACTGCCTTGCGTACTTTTTTAGCGTTAGGATGCGAGGAAGAGCCAAAGTTCGCATAACTGAGCAATGCCAGTACTGGGTCAAAACCAAAAGTTGCCGCTACATTAGCTGTCATCTGTGCTATTTCGGCAATTTCTTCTGCATTGGGTTCTATGTTTATAGAGGTATCCGCTAAGAACAAAGGACCTCTATCGGTAATCATAATATTAACCGTGGATACTTTCTTCACATTTGCCGCCCTACCGATAACCTCTAAAATTGGTTTAACCACGGTTGGGTAAGCCCTAGAATATCCTGATATCATTCCGTCCGCATCTCCCTCCAGAACCATCATTGCTCCAAAGTAATTGCGTTCCTTCATTTTTATCTTAGCACTGTACAGTGTAGTTCCATTACGTTTTCTGCTTTCCCAATACTTGGTCGCGTATCGTATGTGACGCTCATCGAACTCTTTTGACAATGGGTCTACGATAGGAATATCGGCATCAAACTCTAACTCTTTCTTTAGCTCCAGTATTACTTCTTTTCTTCCTAAGAGAATAGGTTCTGCAATACCTTCTTCATAAACAATTTGTGCAGCCTTTAAAACATCTAACTGGTCAGCCTCAGCAAATACGATGCGTTTAACATTTGATTTTGCCCGGCTATGTAAAAGCCTAACTACTTTATTGTCATTCCCAGAACGTTGCAGTAACTCCTCTTCATAACGTTGCCAATCTTCTATAGGTGCATTTGCCACCCCACTATCCATAGCAGCTTTTGCCACTGCAGGGGGGATTTTAGCAATAAGTCTTTGGTCAAAAGGTTTAGGAATGATATAGTCTTTCCCAAAAGTTAATCTGGTTTCTCCGTAGGCGATATTTACCTGTTCTGGTACGGGTTCCTTTGTTAATTCCGCCAAGGCCTTTACTGCAGCCATTTTCATCTCCTCATTTATGGAAGTCGCCCTTACATCCAAGGCACCTCTAAAAATAAATGGAAAACCTAGCACATTGTTTACTTGATTGGGATGGTCCGACCTCCCTGTAGCCATTATAATATCCTTCCTGGTTTTACAAGCCAGTTCATAAGGAATTTCGGGGTCAGGATTAGCCATCGCGAAAACGATGGGATTTGGCGCCATTGAGGTAAGCATTTCTGGAGAAACAATATTGGCAATAGATAGACCTACAAAAACATCTGCATCTCTCATCGCCTCATCTAAAGTGTCTATTTTTCTATCGGTAGCAAATTCTAGTTTTTCCTTGGACAAGTTAGCCCTATCACTACGGATAACTCCCTTACTATCCAACATTACTATATTCGCTGGACTAGCTCCAAAGGCCTTATAAAGTCGTGTACACGAAACAGCAGCCGCACCCGCACCGCTGATTACTATTCTAACCTCCGCTATCTTCTTTTCTGTAAGTTCCAGGGCGTTCAATAAAGCAGCTGCCGATATGATTGCCGTTCCATGTTGGTCATCATGCATTACGGGAATATCCAGCTCATCTTTTAGCCTTCGTTCAATTTCAAAAGCTTCTGGTGCTTTGATATCCTCCAAATTGATACCACCAAAGGTTGGAGCGATCATTTTTACGGTTTCTACAAACTTATCTACATCTTCCGTATCCAATTCGATATCAATACCATCTATATCCGCAAAAATTTTAAAAAGCAAACTTTTCCCTTCCATAACCGGTTTGGAAGCTTCAGGACCTATATTCCCTAATCCTAAAACGGCCGTACCGTTAGAAATAACGGCCACTATATTTCCTTTAGCCGTATACCTATACACATTCTCTTTGTCTTTGGCTATTTCCAAACAAGGCTCTGCAACCCCGGGCGAGTAGGCCAAAGCTAAATCTCTCTGTGTAGCATAAGGTTTTGTAGGTACAATTTTTATTTTTCCCGGTTGCGGCTTAGCGTGATAAATAAGTGCTTCCCTACGTTGCTTTTGTTTGCTCATTTAGTGTAGTTTATTAAAACAAATTTAGGGGTATTCTTTTGAAAAGAAGTACCTCTCCAAAAGTTTAAAACAAAAATTAAGATGAATTACTATACACAAAGTAAAGGGTATTCATTATTCGGCATTCTTGGGGACGTTAAGACGCATGGCCAAGATTGCACTAATTATAAAGAACGCTCCCGCAAAAAGTATGGCATTTATAGCACTTCCACCGAGTAGGTATTTATAAATAGGACCAAACGTAAGCGTTTCTATACCCATTGGAATAACAATCATCATATTTAAAATACCCATATAAACACCACGTCTGTCCTGCGGAACAACCTTTGAAACCATAGTGTAGGGAATACCCATCATGGCTGCCCAACCAATACCGAAAAGTACCATAGGTGCCAAGACAAAAATAGGATCGTCAATAAATGGAATAGCGAACAATGCCACACCTGTGCCTACTAAACTTAAGGCATATATCCTTTTACCTCCATATTTTAAAGTAAGCGGTACAAGGGCTAAGGCCACCACCATAGTAACGATATTATACGTTAAACTCATTTGAGCCGACTGCGAAGCAGCTTCTGAAGTAGAATAACCGAGTGTTAGTTTAAAAAGTGGGGTTATGTACTGCCAATAGACAAAAAGAGCATACCATTGGAATAAGTAAACCGCACTAATTTTCCACATAAAAGAAGGCATATCCCTAATAGCTGTTGCTATTTCAGAAAAGGGCTTGGCAATTCTTGTACCAATTGGCTTACTTTTATCATGATTAATTTCCGCTAACTCTTCCGCTGATGGAGGAATTTCCGGAGTTTTCAGAACGGACCATAAAATGGTAGCTATGGAAAGTATACCTCCGATATAAAAGGAATAGTACAGCCACTGTGGTATGGAACCCGCCACCTCTATGGATTCATCGCCCAACAGATACTGAAACAATACAATAGACCCGTTTGCTAAAAGAATACCGGCACCTACAAATAAGCTCTGCATTTGAAAACCTAAACTCAATTGCTTTTCAGGTAATTTGTCCCCTACAAAAGCACGATAAGGTTCCATGGCCATATTATTACCTACGTCAAGAATCCAGAGCAGACCAACGGCAAACCAAAGTACAGGGCTAGTCGGAAAGGCAAATAAACACAAACTACCAATAATGGCTCCAATTAGAAAATATGGTTTACGCCTACCCCACTTGGGAGACCATGTTTTATCCGACATGGCACCAATAATTGGCTGAATGACCAACCCCGTAACCGGCCCAGCGATATTTAGAATGGGTAACATATCCTCAGGAGCTCCTAGGTATAAAAAGATTGGATTAATTGCAGTTTGTTGTAGACCAAAACTATATTGGATTCCAAGAAAACCAACATTCATATTAAAAATCTGCCAAAAACTAAGACTTGGTTTACCTATTTTCATCTAAATGCTTCGTTTGGTTTAGTCTTTATGTCATAATCGTAAAAATTGTGACAATAAATCAATAATTCTTAAAATATAAGTCCATCCAAGATAGTATATTTAATGCTTGTTGCGCTATTGCCATTTAAAAAAAGTGATAAGTTTTGTAACGAAAACGATAGAGTTATCGCATCACTTACTTCAGAAATTTAATATTACGCTGTAAGCCAGCGAATTTAGTTCGTTTTACTGCAGACTTCTGAAAGACTTTTTTAAAGACATCCGTTGTTATTTCTTCCCAATCTTTTTTGGTCATAGAAAGCAAATCTGGATGTGGATTAAAAAGAGGTTCGCTATGTGATTTGGAGAATTTGTTCCAGGGACATACATCTTGACAAACGTCACAACCAAAAGCCCAATCGTCAAACTGACCATTAAATTCATTGGGAATCTCGTTCTTCAACTCTATGGTAAAATAAGAAATACATTTACTACCATCTACCACATAAGGCTCGGTTATGGCCTCCGTTGGACATGCATCTATGCACGCGGTACATGTTCCGCAATGGTCGGTAACCGGCGTATCATATTCCAATGCTATATCAACGATTAATTCTGCAATAAAATAAAAAGAACCCACTTGTTGTGTAAGCAGATTACTATGCTTGCCAATCCACCCTAAACCACTTTTAGCGGCCCATGCTTTATCCAGAACAGGGGCAGAATCTACAAACGCCCGTCCGTTTACCGCTCCAATTTCATCGGAGATAAATTCTTGTAATTGTCTTAATTTGGATTTGATGACATGATGATAATCTTGCCCATAGGCATATTTAGAAATTTTATAGGTATTTTGAATTTGCTTTTCTTCCGGATAGTAATTGAGCAATAGCGAGATTACAGATTTAGAACCTTCCACTAAGCGTCGCGGGTCCAAACGCTTATCAAAATGGTTTTCCATGTAGGTCATTTCTCCGTGCATGTTATTGTTTAACCATTTCTCTAGACGAGGTGCCTCTTGCTCCAAAAAATCTGCTTTAGAGATACCACATGATAAGAACCCTAGGCGTTTAGCTTCGGTCTTTATAAGTTCGCTTGTCTTAGAAAGATTCATCTTGGAATAAAATGAAGTTTAACGGCAACAGGTTTCAACGAAATCAGTGGATTAATCTCGATATCGCCTGCTACCGGCTTTAGCTTATAGCTGCGTAGTAACTCGGCCACAGTTAAAATCATTTCTTGCATGGCAAAGTTATTACCGATACACATTCTTGGCCCGGCACCAAAAGGAAAATAATAATCGGAATAATCCTTTTTATGAGCACCATCGAATCTTTCGGGTTTAAAAGTATTGGGATTCTCCCAAAAACGTGCATCCCTATGAAGCTCGTATATAGCAAGTAGCAACATCGTATTTTCACGAATTTCGTATCCGTCTATTTCATCCTTCGCAATAGATTCCCTGTCAATGTAGTAAGCAGGTGGATATAATCGCATACCTTCTTCTATGCATTGTTTCACATAAGCTAATTCCCGTAAACTTTCCATTTCAACATCCTTTGTCCAATCTATTGCATTGACTTCCAAAAAAGCTTTTTCCTGTATCTCCGGATGTTTGGCTAATAGAAATAATATAAAGCCTAAGGCATTTGCAGTTGTTTCATGTCCAGCGGCGAAGAGGATTAAAATCTCATCTATCAATTGTTCCTCTGGCATACCGCTGCCATCCTCATAAGTGGCTTTAAGAAGCATGTCCATTAAGTCATCTTTTTCAATATTTTCAGCTACCCGCTCTGAAATAATCTTACTTAATATGGCCCGCGCCTTCAACGAAAGTTTTATGTGTTTATTTATTTTACCGGATAAGGAATACCACCAATTTAAATACGGCTGTCTCATTTCTTGAATAAGCATTCGTTGGTTGGCTTCCGTAATTTCCTTTAAATCAGACATCTGCTCTTGAATATCATCCCTACTGAAAAGGGAAGTAGCTACTACTTGAAATGCAAGGTCTCCCATTAATGGATAAATATCCTGTATTTCTCCGGGTTTAATTTTAGAGAGCTCTCCTTTTATAGCATTGTGCATTATTTGCAATAGCCCTCGTAACTTTTTTTTATGGAAAGCAGGCTGTATCATCCTTCTATGGGTACGCCAATGGTCTCCGTTGGCAGTGAGCAAACCCTTACCAATGTACTTTGCCAAGTCTACGGTCTGCAATGAGGATTTCTGATAATTCTTTTGCCCTGTTTGAAGGACCTGCTTTATAAATTTGGCGTGTCTTGTGAAAACGATACGTTGTTTTACACCTACCGCCACTTCAAAAATATCTCCTAAACGATTAAAATTATCATGGTGAAAAGGTATCGGGTTTTTGAGTATTTGTTTTCTATTTTTAAAAACATGACTTCGCGATACCAATGGAAGCTTTTTCATTTAAAATAGTCCTGGTTGTGTACCTCCTTTAATTCTACCAAGGTGTTTGTAAGCAAGTTCGGTTACCTCACGACCGCGGGGTGTTCGCATTATAAAACCCTGTTGTATCAAAAATGGCTCATAGACTTCTTCTATTGTTTCCGAACTTTCAGAAACTGCTGTTGCCAAAGTAGTAATCCCAACGGGGCCACCTTTAAATTTATCTATGATCGTGGTAAGTATCTTATTATCCATCTCATCCAATCCATGTGCATCAACATTCAATGCTTTAAGACTGAATTTTGATATTTCCATATCTATAGCGCCGTTACCCTTTATTTGAGCGAAATCCCGAACCCTACGTAGTAATGAATTGCAGATACGCGGAGTTCCTCTACTGCGACCTGCTATTTCAATAGCCGCTTCATTTGAAATTTTTACTTTCAATATTTCCGCACTACGCTGTACAATAGTAGATAACAACTCTGTTGAATAGTACTGCAACCTGCTTTGAATACCAAAACGTGCTCTCATAGGCGCTGTCAATAGGCCAGACCTGGTTGTTGCGCCAATTAGGGTAAACGGACTTAGATTAATTTGCACGGATCGCGCATTGGGCCCGGTCTCAATCATGATATCGATTCTGTAATCTTCCATGGCCGAGTACAAATACTCTTCCACAATAGGGCTTAAACGATGTATTTCATCAATAAATAGCACATCGCGTTCATCTAAATTTGTAAGAAGTCCTGCTAAGTCTCCCGGTTTATCCAACACTGGCCCAGAGGTAATTTTAATACCCACGCCCAATTCATTGGCTAAAATATTAGCCAAAGTGGTTTTTCCCAAACCAGGAGGGCCATGAAATAAGGTATGGTCCAAAGCTTCTCCACGCTGGTTGGCGGCTTCTACAAAAACTTTCAGGTTCTCCAAAACCTGTTCCTGACCCGTAAAATCGTCAAAACTAATTGGTCTTAAAGCTTTTTCAATATCAAGCTCTATATCGGAAAAACCATCTGCAGAAGGGTCCAAGTACTCATTCATATCCTAACAAAGATAGGGAAACAGGCTTAAAGTAATTCACGGTGCATAATGCATTATTTGCGAAAGTTTCAAGTAATAATTCGTAATTTCAAATTATGGAAAAGAAAATTTACTCCGCTGGTATTTTACAGTATATCCCAATTTTTTATGTGATTTGGTCCGATGATTTAGTTTCAACTTCAGAAATTAATGTAGTAGAAAAGGCCATAGGTAGAGATGAGAGTCTGACTAAAGAGGATAAAAAAACGTTGAAGACTTGGTTGATGGTCAATGAACCTCCTGCGAATGAAGAATTCAAGGTTTGGAAAAATATCATCTCCAAGTCACAGGTAAAGCTCATCGAAAGTGAAACCTATCCTTTAGCAACTTTTAGCCAAAAGGTCGTTTGCCATTACAAGGAATCGTGTCCGTTCAACGATAATTTAAAAGCTATAGAAGTAAATTTAGGAATACAACCAAATCACTATAACCATCTTTTTAATGTAGAAGTAGAGCATGAAAGTGTTTCCGATTTCTATGATGCTAACGAAATTGACCGTATCCTAAAAGGGAAAAATGCTGGAGTAGTCGATAATTTTAGAGCTGTTTTAGATCATTCGATTTTTAAGTGGGATGTCCACAGAACCAAGGAAGACTTCCGAAAAATAGTATTGAAGCAAGTAGAACACCTAGCCTCCAAAGGATATGGTGCCATGGCCTATCCAAAAGAATATGGCGGTATAAATGATATGGAAGGCTACGCTACTATTTTTGAGAATATGATGTATGTAGATGGGAGCCTTACCATAAAGTTTGGTGTTCAATTTGGTTTGTTCGGCGGTAGTATTCAAAAATTAGGAACAAAGAAACACCATGACAAGTATTTGAATAAAACCGGAGCAGCAGATTTGCTGGGCTGTTTTGCAATGACGGAAACTGGCCACGGCTCTAATGTAAGAGGCATAAAAACTACGGCAACCTATGATAGGAAAGCGGATGCTATTGTTCTACATACCCCAGGGGAAAATGATAATAAAGAGTACATAGGAAATGCCTTAGACTCTAAAATGGCCTCTGTTTTTGCTCAACTCATAGTGGATGGAAAAAACGAAGGTGTGCACGCTATCTTGGTGCCACTACGAGATGAAAATCACAAACTACTACCTGGAATAAAAGTCGAGGATAATGGTTATAAGTTAGGTCTTAACGGTGTAGATAATGGTAAAATATGGTTTCATCAGGTTAGTGTCCCTAGGGAGAATTTGTTGAATAAATACGGAGATATTAGTTCGGAAGGGACTTATAAGTCAGAAATCAAGAATCCCAATAAGCGATTTTTCACCATGCTGGGAACCCTAGTCGGTGGTAGAATATGCGTGGCCCGCGCAGGGCTCGGCGGAGCAAAAATGGCCCTTGCCATTGCCGTTAAGCATGCCCTAAAAAGAAGACAGTTCAATGATAGTGTAAAAATTCAAGAGGATTTATTAATGGACTATCCTACGCACCAATTACGATTAACTCCTCTGGTGGCAAGTGCCTATGTATATCACATAACACTAGATAAAATGATGGAGGTGTACTGTGATGAAACGCAACCGGACAAACGTAAGGTAGAGACTCAGGTTGCGGGATTAAAGTCGATTATTACCTGGTATGCTAATTCTACCATTCAGGAATGCAGAGAAGCTTGTGGCGGCAAAGGTTATTTGCTGGAAAACCGCATTGCCGATTTAAAGGGCGATGTTGATATATTTACCACTTTCGAGGGCGATAATAACGTATTACTTCAATTAGCGGCTAAAGGGGTACTATCAGATTTTAAAGCTGAATTTAATAGTGCGGGATTCACTTCAGTTCTTAAACTTCTGAGTCAGCAACTAAGCGATAAACTAGCTACTGTAAATCCTTTATACGCCAATAAAGTAGATCCAGAGCATTTATATAATCCAAAATTTCATCAACACGCATTTGAATATAGAACACGTAGATTAACCTATACCTTAGCAATGCGTATAAGAGGTTATATTAAAAAGGGCATACCGTCTTACCAAGCTTTCCTGAAGGTACAAACACATTTATTGGCACTAGGAAAGGCCTACAGTATAGAACTGGCATATGCTACTTTTACATCGTTTACAACTTCAATAGCGGATGAAAAGAATAGAGAACTCTTTCGAAAGTTAGGAACGCTTTATGCATTATCAGAACTAAGAAAAGATGCTTCTTGGTTTTTGGAACAAGGTTATATAGGTAGCTCAAAATCTAAAGCCATTAGACAAAGAACGGAACGCTTATGTACAGAACTTCGACCGCATATCGAGGTTTTAGTAAATGGTTTTGGCATACCCGACCATTGCATGTCGGCTCCCATAGCACGTTAATTATTCTCTTTGTCCAGTTGTGACGTGTCCAAAAAGTCTAGTATCGTAATTTTTGGATTTCCGTACAAACTTGTTTTTGAAGAACCTCGGGAAGACAACTGAAAATCTTCTAATACATTGACCCTGGCATTTGGCGAGTCTTCGGAGACCACGAGCGCCGTATTAGATTCCAGCTTTTCCGCTTTTAGATTGCTATTACCGTAAAGTTTAGCAGTTAAAAAATCTGTCGTTCCTTCTAGTTTAGCTGAGGCGTTTTTGTACATGTAGATGGTATTCTTCTCCCCAGTTGCATAAATTTTTGCATCTATCCTATCTTTTAAAGTTAGATTTAGCGAATCACTTGCAACGTTAAAATCACCTGAGCTAATCCCCTCCATATTTATATCGATAATATCGGCAGTCGCATTCAACTCAAGTCTAGCCGTTCCAGAAGTATTTACTGTAAGCCTGTCAGAAGAAATAACATCTTTCATACTAATTTCACCATTGCGCATAGTCAATTTGTCGAGCTCTGTATAATACACCAGAATATTCAGCTTCTTTTTTGAAGTGATTTTATAAAATGAAGTGATGATTAAGGTGCTGTCGGTCACTTTAAACTTTAGCACATCAATTAAGTTATCGTCCGCTTCTAGGGTGTATCCCTCATTAGAAGCCTTTTGCAATACTATCTCCAAGTCATCGTTAAGCTGTATAGCATGAAAAGCTGGTAAGTCTTCACGTACTTCAACAACATTCTTATTCCCCTTAATTTTTGGCTTTCGCTGTGAATAGGAATACACGCAGGTAAAAATGAGTAGTAAAAAAATGACTTTTTTCATATGTTCTAAATATTTTAAAATATCGAAATATTAATTTAAAGGTATTACAAAAATTCAATATGTTTCAACTTCATCTATTATCAAAAAAAATGCCCAACTTTTAAAGTTGGGCATTTTTTAAAATTTCTTATGAATCAATGATTCAATTCCTCTTCATCATCTTGTAAAGGAACATCTTGCGGCACAAAATCCTGTCCTGGTATAATGTATTCTCCATTCTCATCTACCTTACTGTAATCATACGCCCAACGGTGCACATGAGGAATAGCTCCGGGCCAATTTCCATGAATATGTTCCTGTGGCGTTGTCCACTCTAATGTGTTTGATTTCCAAGGGTTCTGCGGACCTTTTTTACCGTAGAACATACTATAAACAAAATTCGCTACAAATACCAATTGAGCTGCTCCTGCTATTAATGCGAATACAGTCATTAATATTTGAACATCGGTCAATTCATCAAACATTGGAAAGGCTGTGTTCTCGTAATATCTCCTAGGAACACCCGCCATACCAACAAAGTGCATTGGGAAGAATACACCATAAGCACAGATGGCAGTTACCCAAAAGTGAACGTACCCTAAATTCTTATTCATCATTTTACCTTCAAACATTTTCGGGAACCAATGATACACCCCTGCAAACAAACCATAAAGTGCAGAAATTCCCATTACTAAGTGAAAGTGTGCTACAACGAAATAGGTGTCATGTACATTAATATCCAATGTACTATCTCCTAAAATAATACCTGTAAGTCCTCCTGTAATAAAAGTAGATACTAAGCCTATTGAGAATAGCATCGCAGGATTTAGTTGAAGGTTACCCTTCCATAAGGTGGTAATGTAATTAAATGCTTTTACCGCTGATGGTATAGCAATTAGTAGAGTTGTAAATGTAAATACAGAACCTAAAAATGGATTCATTCCAGATATGAACATGTGGTGACCCCAAACTATCGTAGATAAAAAGGCTATTGCCAAAATGGAAGCAACCATAGCCCGGTAACCAAAGATTGGTTTACGTGCATTGGTAGACATTACCTCTGACGTAATTCCTAATGCCGGCAATAAAACAATATACACCTCTGGGTGACCTAAGAACCAAAATAAATGCTCGTATAATACAGGTGAGCCTCCTTGATAATGCAATACTTCACCTTGAATAAAAATATCTGACAGAAAGAAAGAAGTGCCAAAACTTCTATCCATTATCAATAATAACGCTGCCGATAATAAAACTGGGAATGAAATAACTCCAATGATAGCGGTTACAAAAAATGCCCAAATAGTTAGTGGCAATCTGGTCATGGACATACCCTTTGTTCTCAAGTTAATGACCGTGACTATATAGTTTAAAGAACCTAAAAGCGATGAAGCTATAAAGATGGCCATGGAAACCAGCCATAGGGTCATACCCATTCCAGAACCAGGTTGTGCCATAGGTAACGCGCTCAATGGAGGATATATCGTCCAACCGGCTGCTGCAGGCCCCGCTTCAACAAAAAGAGAAGAAATCATTATCATGCTGGCCAAAAAGAATAACCAGAAGGAAACCATGTTAAGAAACCCTGACGCCATATCACGAGCGCCTATTTGTAAGGGAATTAACAAATTACTGAAGGTACCACTCAATCCTGCGGTAAGCACAAAGAATACCATAATAGTTCCGTGCATAGTTACCAATGCCAGATAAATATCTGCATCCATTATTCCATCTGGAGCCCATTTCCCTAGAAAGGTATCAAAAACTAAAAATGACTCTCCTGGCCATGCCAATTGCATCCTCATTAACAATGACATAGCAATTCCGATAAAACCCATCACCAAAACACCTAAAATAAGGTATTGCTTGGCAATCATTTTATGATCCTGACTAAAAATATATTTTGTTACAAATGTTTCTTTGTGATGATGATGCCCATGATCGTCATGTGCATTCTCATCTACATGTGCTGTTACTGTTGACATAATCGAATTCTTTTTTTATTAATTTTCTTTTTCTAGCCTACTTTAAAACTTAAACCGAACTACTGTCCTACCGAAACACCATCAACGGTGTTAAAAGCGGGATTAGTTTCGTCCTTAAGCACTGTCTCCGCAAATGTTTTTTGCTGCGCCATCCACTCATTATACTCCTCCTCAGTCTCAACAATTATCTTCATTTGCATATTATAATGTGATCTCCCACATATCTTATTACACAATAGAATATAATCAAATTCCCATGGATCCAATATTTCGTCCCCTGTGGCTGATTTCTCAGCTCTAATTTTATTTGTTCTTTTCACCTTATCAACA
Source organism: Maribacter sp. R77961 (assembly GCF_044594925.1). Classification (GTDB taxonomy): domain Bacteria; phylum Bacteroidota; class Bacteroidia; order Flavobacteriales; family Flavobacteriaceae; genus Maribacter. The sequence goes on from NZ_CP138991.1 coordinate 2,323,945, forward strand.
ACATCGGGATTTCTCCTCATCTCCTCGGTTGTGTAAACTGGTGTAAATGAAAACTCCGTTACCATACCTGGAACACAATTCATTTGTGCTCTAAAATGCGGCATGTAAGCAGAATGTAATACATCTTGTGAACGCATTTTAAAGTTCACCTTTCTACCTACTGGTAAATGCAATTCTTTTACGATAACGTCATCCTCACTATAAGTGTCAGCTTCATCTAATCCCATGACATTGGCACGATCAATATCTATCATTCGAACATTAGCGCCTCCTAAAACATTATCTGCGCCACCGTACCTGGCAGTCCAATTAAATTGTTGTGCATATAATTCTACGATTAGCGGGTCATCTTCGTCATTAACATCCATAATATTCGTCCAGGTATAAAGTCCCCAAAGAATAAGACCTGCTAAAACAATAACAGGAATAATGGTCCAAATGAACTCTAGGCGATCATTATCAGCATAGAATAATGCTTTTTTCCCTTTCTCACCTCTATACTTATAACCAAAATAATGGAGTAAAGCCTGTGTGATAGTCTGCACAATGAAAATGATGATAAAGGATACCAACATTAAGTAATCATACTCCCCTCCATGTTCAGAAGCTGCCTCAGGAAGTAAAAACTTAGAATATTTCCAGAAACTGAATATGGTAATTCCGTAAATGAAAATCAAAAAAGCGAACAATAGATAACCGTTATTTTTATTATCTGAGTCGTTTGCTATTTCTTGATTATCAGTTTTAAGCTGAGATAATTCAAATATCTTGGTCATTTGCCAGATGGCAATTGCCACGAGAACTAAAACTGCTAAAGTTAATAATGTAGTCATTGTATGATTTGATATTATACTTTAAAACTTACTAATAATGAAAGTGTCTACTTTCCTCAATAAAAGGGTTCCTTTTTGGCTGTAAAGGCGCAGTTGAAAGCGCTCTGAAAATCCAAAAGATAAAGAATCCGGCAAAAAACAATATAGAACTGATCTCTGGTATACCAATATACCATTGATCACCTACCGTAGCCGGCATAATGGCATTAAAAATATCCATGTAGTGACCTGCTAATATTACAACTCCAGCCATCACCACAAACCAATTAACACGCTTATAATCACTATTCATCAACAAAAGAACAGGAAACAAAAAGTTCATAGCTACCATACCGAAGAAAGGCAATTTATAATCCTCTATTCTAGTTACGTAGTAGGTAACTTCTTCAGGGATGTTAGAGTACCATATAAGCATGAATTGGGAGAACCATAAATAAGTCCAAAAAATACTTATACCGAACATGAACTTCGCCAAATCATGAATATGACTATCGTTCACTTCCTTTAATAATCCTTTTGATTTCAAATAGATGGTTACCATAGCGATAACTGTTATCCCTGACACGAACATGCTTGCAAAAATATACCATCCAAATAGCGTACTAAACCAGTGTGGGTCCACGCTCATGATCCAATCCCAAGACATGATAGATTCAGAGATAAGATAAAATACCAGGAAAGCTGCAGATATTCTAAAATTCAATTTAAAATTGGAGTTATCATCTGCCTCGTCCTGTTGTAAGGATAATTTTCTGGAGTATTCGCGATACGCTATCCAACCACCTAAAAACAAGGCCGCTCTAATTAAAAAGAATGTAGGATTTAAATAACCTGCCTTTCCCTGCAATAACGCGTCATGAGCTACAACATCAGCGTCCATCCAAACGAATAAATGGTTCATATGCAATACAGAAAGTAGTAGTATAACAAAAACCACTATTCCACCAGGCACCAAATATGCTGTTATACCTTCCATAACCCTAAACAGTAAGGGAGACCAACCAGCCTGTGCTGCTCGTTGTATAGCATAGAACGCTAAAACACCTAAGGAAATCATCATAAAAAAGAATGCCGCAACATACAGCGCCGCCCATGGCTTATTCTGGAGTTGATGCAATAAATGTTCGTCATGCGATGCCCCATGCTCCTCTCCATGTGTTTTGACTGCCCCGTGGTCATCGGCTACCATTGGATGTGCCGCCTCTTCAGCATGATCTCCTCCGTGAACATCATCATGGCTGGCTACCATAGCTTTTGCTTCCTCTACGGTACCAGGTGACATAACAAACCCGCCAATTATTCCAACAAGTCCTACAGCCATTAATACAATGGAAGCAATCTTAAGTCTATTTGAAAACGTATACATAGTATGGTTTTACCTATTATTTGGTTAAATCTTGTTTCAATTTCATCACGTACTCAGAAACCTGCCACATCTCAGTATTATTCATCTGTGAAGCATATGACCCCATAGAATTTAAACCGTATTGCATGGTATGATAAGTAGTTCCAACAGTAATATTCCTAGCTGCATCATCATAACTCGGAACTCCTAAAATCTTCTCTCTTTTCACTAAAGTCCCTTGACCTTTACCCTTGTCACCATGACAAATAGCACAGTAAATCGTGTACAATTGTCCTCCTACAGCTAAATTTTCTTCTGAATTCAATGAATCCAAAGGACTTGTATTTAGTCTAGCGATTTCCTTACCCTCTGGACTATTAGCTATATCATAAGGCAACCAACCTCTATTAATGGTGTTTGCAGGAGGAAGCATAGCTTCAGAACCATTTGGCAAAAAATCTACTTCTTCATAGGTTTCGTAACCTACAGGTTCGTACATGTTAGGCATATATTGGTAATTGGGTTTACTATCGTCTTGACACGCTATAAAAGCGAACATCAAACCTATTACCAATCCTATTTTCTTAAAACTGTTCATATTTAATGACTGTTTTTCTCTGATATATTAATTTCTACTGCTCCAGTATCTGCCAACAAATCCTTTAACTCCTGTTCGTTGTCATGAATTTCAATTTCCATTAAGAAATGGTCGTCCGTTGTTCTAACATCAGGATTTTCAGCCTTCTTAAAAGGCCACAACCTACTTCTAAGGTAAAATGTAATTACCATTAAGTGAGCAGCGAAGAATACTGTTAGCTCGAACATTATAGGCACAAAAGCAGGCATGTTCTCTAAATAACTAAAACTTGGTTTACCACCAATATCCTGTGGCCAATCCTTTATCATAATGAAATTCATCATTAGAATAGCCACCGTTAAACCAACACAACCATACAGGAAAGAAGTTATTGCTATTCTAGTAGGCGCTAATCCCATAGCCTTATCCAAACCGTGTACCGGAAATGGACAATATACCTCCTCTATATGATGCTTGGCTGCCTTCACTTTTTTAACGGCGTGCATAAGCACGTCATCATCGTTGTAAAATGCATGTATAACTTTTGATGCCATAGCCTACTTTTTGTTGTTTAATACTTTTGCCTGTCCTGCCCAATCATCTCTCTGCGCCCTTCCTGGGAAAGACCCGGTAATTGAATCCAACAAGTCATATTCTTTTGATGTCATCCTTGCAACCTGTGCAAAAGTGAAAATCCCAATTTCGTTTAATGTAGCCTCCATTTGAGGGCCTATACCTTTCACCTTTTTAAGGTCATCAGCTGTATCTTTTGAGGCGTCGAACGTTCCAATAGAACTTAAGAGCTCTGTTACGCCAACCTTATCACCCTCTTTAGGAACATCTTCTCCCATTAACACATCCTGAGTAATACTTTCAGTAACAGTAGCTTTTGTGGTAGGGATTTCATATAATGGTTTGCCCGCATCTCTTAGCGCCTTATATTTTCCACCTGACGATTTCAATATAGATTTTACCTCTGCCTGCGCAATAACTGGGAAAGTTCTAGAATACAACAAGAACAATACAAAGAAGAATCCTATGGTCCCTATAAAGATACCTATATCCACAAATGTTGGAGAGAACATTGTCCATGAAGATGGCAAATAATCCCTGTGCAATGATGTGACGATAATTACAAAACGTTCAAACCACATTCCAATATTAACTACAATAGAAATAAAGAATGAAAACATGATACTAGTACGTAATTTCTTGAACCACATAAACTGTGGAGAGAACACATTACAGGTCATCATTGCCCAGTAAGCCCACCAGTAAGGTCCAGTAGCTCTATTTAAAAATGCATATTGCTCATACTCTACTCCAGAATACCATGCCATGAACAATTCCGTAATATAGGCACATCCTACAATAGAACCTGTAATCATTATTACAATATTCATCAATTCTATATGCTGTACTGTAATGTACGCTTCTAGATTACACACTTTTCTCATGATAATCAGAAGGGTGTTTACCATCGCAAATCCAGAGAAAATAGCCCCTGCAACAAAATAAGGAGGAAAAATCGTAGTATGCCATCCTGGTATTACTGAAGTGGCAAAATCAAAAGATACAATGGTGTGTACAGAAAGTACTAAAGGTGTGGCCAAACCAGCTAAAACCAATGACACTTCCTCAAAACGCTGCCAGTCCTTGGCTCTTCCGCTCCAACCAAAACTTAGTAAACCATAAATTTTCTTCTGAAAAGGCAAAACGGCCCTATCACGTATCATGGCGAAATCTGGCAATAAACCTGTCCACCAGAAAACCAATGAAACGGATAAATATGTTGATATCGCAAATACATCCCAAAGTAGTGGCGAATTAAAGTTTACCCATAAAGATCCAAATTGATTAGGAATAGGTAAAACCCAGTAGGCCAACCATGGTCTTCCCATGTGTATTATAGGAAACAATCCTGCCTGTATTACAGAGAAAATTGTCATTGCCTCTGCAGAACGGTTAATAGCCATTCTCCATTTCTGGCGGAATAACAATAATACCGCAGAGATTAGGGTTCCTGCATGACCGATACCTACCCACCAAACAAAGTTGGTAATATCCCAGGCCCAGTTAACCGTTTTATTTAAACCCCAAGTACCGATACCTGTGGAAATTGTATAGATAATACAACCTACTCCCCACAAAAAAGCAACCAAAGCAATGGAAAAAACTATCCACCAATGCTTATTGGCTCTTCCTTCTACAGGAGCGGCAATATCCACGGTTACATCGTGGTAGCCTTTGTTACCGACTACTAAGGGTTTTCTTATAGGAGCTTCGTAATGCGACGCCATAGAATTCTGTTATAATTACTTTCTAGATTGTTATGCTTCGTTGGTATTCCTAACCTTAACATGATAGAATACATTCGGTTGTGTTCCCACATGTTCCAGCAAGTGGTACATACGGTCACTTTCTTTCAATTCGGCAACTTTACTCTTATCATCGTTTATATCCCCAAAGACAATTGCTCCATTACCACAAGCAGATGAACATGCCGTTTGGAATTCCCCATCTTCTATCACTCTTCCATCTCTTTTAGCATCCAAAATAGTCTTCTGTGTTTTCTGAATACACATAGAACATTTCTCAATAACACCTCTAGAACGAACATTCACATCCGGGTTCAATACCATTTTACCCAAATCATTGTTCATATGGAAATCGAACTCATCGTTATTGTTATATAGGAACCAGTTAAAACGTCTTACTTTATAAGGACAGTTGTTTGCACAGTATCTTGTACCAACGCATCTATTATAAGCCATTTGGTTTTGACCTTGACGACCGTGTGAAGTTGCCGCTACCGGGCAAACTGTTTCACATGGCGCATGGTTACAGTGTTGGCACATTACAGGCTGAAAAGCTACCTGCGGATTAGCAGAAGGGTCTTCTAATTCTCCAAATCCTCCTAAAGAACCATTATCACCAGACAAGCCATCAAATCCGTTCTTCTTAGCATCATCCTGTTCAAACGTTTCTTCAGAAGAATAATATCTATCAATACGCAACCAGTGCATATCCCTAGATTTTCTAACCTCCTGCTTACCAACTACTGGTACATTATTTTCAGCATGGCAAGCGATAACACAAGCACCACATCCCGTACAAGCATTCAAATCGATAGACATATTAAAGTGATGCCCAATAGAACGGTCAAAACTATCCCATAAATCTACAGAAGTTGCAGGTACCTCTTGATGATTCAAAGACACCTGGGGAACATGATTCCATTCCGCGTGGTCTTTTGTGTTAAAAATTTCCAAGGTTGTTTCCTTGATGATATCACCTCTACCCATAAGGGTTTTATGCAACTGAATACAAGCAAACTCATGATCATTTACTCCAGTTACCTTTTCAATCTTAACGGACTGATTAGCACTAAAACCGTCATACAATGCAAAGGCATTAACACCCGTTTGCATTTCCTCTTTCATACCCACCATTTTGCCATAACCAAAAGAAAGTCCTACCGTTCCTTTTGCCTGACCTGGCTGCACCACTACCGGCACCTTATTTAAAGTTGCTCCGTTAACGGTAATAGTAACATAGCTACCATTCATTCCACCATTGGCCACATTCACATTCTCTAAGCCCATTGCCTTAGCATCCGCCTTAGAAACCGTGACGTAATTATCCCATGAGACTCTAGTTATAGGGTCAGGGAATTCCTGCAACCATGGATTATTAGCCTGCTGACCGTCTCCCATACCCACTTTAGAATACAAAGTAAGCTCCATTCCTTCACTTGTAGCATTTGCGAGGCTACGCAAGGCGGAAGCTATTGGTAAAGCTGTAACGGCTTCAACATCATCTTCACTGGTAACCTCAGCAATAGGACTTTCAGCATCGACCATCATAGTGGAGGCACTGAACACACCGTCTTGAAGGGTCTGACTCCAATCGGATTCACCTAAAATTCCACCAGTCCAAGTTTCCTTTATATAATCATAATATGTTTTATCACTACCCAGCCATCCCAAAACAGCCGACTGAAATTGTTTGGTATCAAACAACTCTTGTATTGTAGGCTGCATTAAACTGTAATGACCTTTCTTTATTTCCACATCACCCCAAGATTCCAAGTAATGATTAGAAGCTGCAACATACTGTACCGCCTCTGTAGTTTCATTCCAGTTCGTTGAAAATGCTACCGACAAATCAACTTTACCAAGGCCTTCTTTAAAATCAGCGGTATTAGGCAAGGAATACATTGGATTTACACCATCAATAATCAAAGCCCCAACCCTTCCAGATTTCATATCGGCGATTAAAGCGTTCAGTGCTTTTACACTTCCTTGTCTTACCAGTTTGGGAGCATCGGCATCAAAAGCTTTACTACCCAACATTTCATTTATGGCCAAAACAACAGCTTGCGCATTTACATCGTCTAAACCAGTTACAACAACTGCATTAGCACCTGCTTTTTTAATTTCTCCTGCAATTTGATCCACAACAGCATCGTATTCGGAGGTATTACCACCTACAGAAGTGCCGTTGAGCTTACCATAGACTTTGGCAAGAACTACTTTTTGAGCCGATGGAGACAAAGGAATTCTTTTATCCGCATTAGCGCCAGTTAGAGACATATTAGCCTCTAATTGCACATGCCTTGACATTTTTCCCTTTTTAGGAACTCTGCCTCTTGAATAACCCGCATCGTATCCTCCACCTTGCCAATCCGATAAGAAATCAGCACCGAAAGAAACAATAAGTCCCGCCTTTTCAAAATCATAATCGGCCAGAGCGCGTTCCCCATATTTGTTTTCGAAAGCGGTTAAAGCAGCATCCTCCGATATAGCGTCATATGTTACGTGATGAACATTCTCATTAGCAGCCTTTAAATCGCCCATCAATCTGGTCATGGAAGGACTTGCATAGGTTTGTGTCAAAAAGGCAATCTTTTTAGAGGACCCTTTTAAACTTCCCATCTTAGCCTTAACGGCAGCATTTAAAGCATCCCACTCTATTGGCTCGCCATTGGCCATAGGACCTTGCAATCTTGTACTATCATAAAGTGAAAGCACAGAAGCCTGTATTCTGGCGTTCGCCGACCCACCAACTTTAGCCAAGGTATTATTCTCTACTTTGATTGGCCGCCCTTCTCGTGTCTTGATTAAAATACTAGCAAAATCAAAACCATTCGCTATTGAAGTTGCATAGTAATTCGCAACACCGGGAACAATATTTTCTGGCTGAACAACATAAGGAATAGACTTAATAACCGGCCCCTCACATGCCGCCAAAGAAGCTGCAGCCGTACTAAAACCAACATATTTAAGAAAATCCCTACGATTTGTATTTGTTGCCGATAAATTTTCCTTATCGCCCAAGAAATCATCAACAGGAATAGGCTCTACAAATTCGTTTTGCTTTAGTGCCTCAACAATGGAATCGTTAGGATTTAACTCCGCCTCGTTCTTCCAATATTTTTTGTTTGATGCCATACGTAATATCTGTAATTAGCTTCTTAAATTATTATTAATAGTGACACTTTCCACATTCCAAACCACCCATTTGAGCAGCTGTCAAATTCTCTACACCATATTTTTTGGAAAGTTCGGCATGAATTTTCTCATAGTACTCATTACCCTCTACCTTAACATTGGTTTCTCTGTGACAATTGATACACCAACCCATTGTCAATGGAGAGTACTGATACATGATTTCCATTTCCTCTACTGGACCGTGACATGTTTGACATTCCACACCAGCCACAGAAACGTGTTGTGAGTGATTGAAATAGGCAAAATCTGGCAGGTTATGAATACGAACCCACTCTATAGGCTGACTCTCGCCAGTATACTTCTGGTTCTCTTCATCCCAACCTACAGCCTTGTACAACTTTTTAATCTCTTTGGTATAAAACTCATTCGTATATCCATTCGCCAAATCCTCTTGCGTAGGCCCTTCTGGATTACCTTTGTACTCATAAATAGATTTATGACAGTTCATACATACGTTCATGGCAGGGATTCCCGAATGCTTAGACACCCTAGCCGAAGAGTGACAATATTTACATTCAATTTTATTGTCTCCCGCATGTATTTTGTGTGAGTAGTGAATAGGCTGAATAGGCGCATAACCTTGGTCAACACCAACCTGCATCATCCAACCATATGCGAAGTAAGCACTACCCAATAACAGAAACACCACCGTCACCAAAACCAAAAATTGATTTTGAGCAAAAGCCTTCCAAATTGGTGTACGCTTTTCCGCATTTTCCTTTTCAACGGTAATTCCGTTCGCCTCTGCAATTCGAGTTAAAGTTTTGTTTACCAAAAACAACATCACCACCAGAAGACCAAACACCAATACGAGCGCTCCTAAAATAAGCTCGTTGGATATGCCTGAATTAACATTAGCAGGGGTTATTGACGCAACCTCACCAGCAGCAGGGCCAGCCGGAGCGGGAGGTGGAGCGGCCGTGTAGGCTAAAATATTATCGATATCAGCATTGGAAAGCGTTGGAAAAGCAGTCATTGCCGCTTGATTGTATTCCGCATAAATCTTATTCGCATAAGCGTCACCAGATTTAATCATTCCAGGACTATTCTTTATCCAACGGTACAACCATTCCTTATCCAAACCTTCATCCTCGTACAAACGCGTTTCTACGTTTGCCAGAGCAGGCCCGGTCATTTTTCTGTTAAGTGCGTGACATGCAGCACAGTTTTGATTGAACAATGATTTTCCTGCAGCAGCATCACCACTAGACTCTTCTACCGCTTCTGCCTCAACAACCGCCTCTTCTTGGGCAATCATCGAATTTGAAAAAAATAGAAAAACTACTAAGCTGAAACCTAAAACTTTAGAAAACTGATTGCGGTATAGAACCTTTTTCATAGATAGAATATTTCAATCGGAATCTTGGCATGATTTTAGTCGATATACCTACAGATTTCCTGTAAATATGTGCCTTGATCGAGCACAAAAATACGACACAGAATTTATTTTAAAAAATGTTAATGGAGTTATAATTTATAATTTATAACTGTTCTAAATAACTAAAAATGCTAATGCATTATTCCTTAAAAAATTACATTTGCAAACATAGCATGAGTATAAATAATATTGGTATGAAAAAAAACATTCTGACGCTTTTAGCACTTACTACCTTACTATCGGCTTACGGTCAACAGGGCCAGTTAAACATAAATCAAGACCAACAGATTACCAAGCTTTTAGAAATTTACAAATCCGCTCTAAAGAACAATGAATACTATAGAGTTCAAATAGGTTTTAGCAATAACGACGCAAAGGCGCAGACGCTCAAATCTAATGCGGCGATAGACTTCCCAAATTTACCCTCAAGAATAGATTTTGCATCGCCTACATATAGGGTAAGAATTGGCAGGTTCAAAACAAAATTAGAAGCTGAAAGAATGTACAACAAGATTAGGCTCAAATATCCTAACGCCATGCTATTAAAACCAAAAAAATCGACCAAATAGGTCGATTTTTTTTATCCTTTTTCCAAATAAAATCTTATTTAGATTTTAGTTTCTTTTTAACCGCTACTTCTTGGAAAGCTTCTACGATATCTCCTATTTGAATATCGTTGTAATTCTTTATCTGAAGTCCACAATCGTAACCTTTTGAAACCTCCTTAACATCATCCTTAAATCGTTTCAAAGAAGCAAACTCCCCTGTATAAATCACAACACCATCACGGATTAAACGTATATTAGAATTACGGAATAACTTACCATTGGTAACCATACAACCTGCGATAGTTCCAATTTTAGAGATTTTGAAAGTCTCTCGTATTTCCGCTGTACCGGTAATTTCTTCCTTCATTTCAGGAGAAAGCATACCTTCCATCGCATCTTTAAGGTCGTTAATAGCGTCGTAAATAATGGAGTACATACGGATATCTATCTCCTCTTTCTCCGCAATGGCTTTAGCATTACCCATTGGTCTCACATTGAACCCAATGATTACTGCATCTGAAGCAGATGCCAATAACACATCTGATTCCGTAATAGGCCCAACTGCTTTGTAGATAATATTAACTTGAATCTCATCCGTAGATAATTTTTGGAAAGAATCCGTGAGTGCTTCAACAGAACCATCAACATCACCCTTTAATATGATATTTAGCTCCTTAAATTCTCCTAACGCGATTCGTCTACCAATCTCATCCAATGTAATGTGGCGTTGTGTTCTAACGGATTGCTCACGCTGTAACTGCGACCTTCTCGCTGCAATTTGTTTTGCTTCACGTTCGTCTTCTAAAACGTAGAATTTATCTCCTGCCTGTGGTGCACTATCCAAACCAAGAATAGAAATAGGTTTAGACGGTCCCACCTCAGCAACGTTTTTTCCACGCTCATCTTGCATAGCCTTTACTTTTCCACTCGTAGTGCCGGCTAAAACATAATCGCCAATTTTAAGCGTACCTGCCTGCACTAAAATCGTGGAAACGTAACCTTTACCCTTATCTAAGAATGCCTCCACAACGGTTCCTGTTGCAGATTTATCTGGGTTGGCCTTGAGCTCAAGCAATTCTGCCTCTAACAATACTTTTTCTAACAATTCCTTTACACCATCTCCTGTTTTGGCAGAAATGTCGTGAGATTGAATTTTACCACCCCAGTCCTCTACCAAGAGATTCATTTGCGCAAGACCTTCTTTAATCTTATCAGGATTAGCTGTTGGTCTATCAATTTTATTAATGGCAAAAACCAAAGGAACACCTGCTGCTTGCGCATGACTAATAGCTTCTTTAGTTTGTGGCATAATATCATCGTCTGCCGCAATTACGATTATTGCAATATCGGTTACCTGAGCACCTCTTGCGCGCATCGCGGTAAAGGCTTCGTGACCGGGAGTATCCAAGAAAGAAATTCTTTCACCGTTTTCTAGCGTAACACCGTATGCTCCGATATGCTGAGTTATACCGCCGCTCTCACCGGCTATTACATTCTCTTTTCTAATGTAATCCAGCAATGAGGTTTTACCATGATCAACATGCCCCATAACCGTAACAATAGGAGCTCTTGGCTCTAAATCTTCAGGAGCATCCTCTTCTTCTACAATACTTTCTTCTATATCCGCAGTTACAAAATCAACCTCATAACCAAACTCCTCCGCAACTATGGATAAAGTTTCAGCGTCTAAACGCTGGTTCATCGTTACCATAATCCCTAAGGACATACATGCCGAGATAATCTCCGTAGTAGAAACATCCATCATTGTAGCCACCTCGCTTGCCGTAACGAACTCCGTTACTTTAAGTACTTTACTCTCTAATTCCTGTTGTTCAAGGTCTTTTTCTGTTTGCTCTCTATGTTGATCTCTCTTACTCCTTCTATACTTTGCCCCTTTACCTTTTTTGGACTTTCCTTGAAGTTTTTCTAAGGTCTCACGTACTTGCTTTTGAACATCTTCTTCGGATGGCTCTACTTTATTAACCGTTGCAAAGCGCTTATTTCCTTTTCTATCTCCTCCTGAATTTCTAGAACCTGCACCCGACCCTGAAGTATTTTTAGTAACAATACGTCTTCTGCGTTTCTTGCGGTCCGTGTTGGTAGAAGATTTTTCGTCCTCCTTTTTCTTCTTTGGCTTCTGAAATTTGGTAAGGTCTATTTTATCACCTGTAATCTTTGGACCGGATAATTTCTGATACTGCGTCTCTATAGTCACAGGTTCATCAGTATCCTCTTCGGCTGCATTTTCCGAAGACGCTTCTTTAGCTTTTGGCTTAACTTTCTCAGCCACTTCTTTTTCTTTTGCAGGAGCCTCTTTCTTCTGCTCTGCAGCTGGAGGTGTCTCAGTCTTAACACTCTCCTTGGGAGTTTCCTTAACTTCCTCCTTAGGAGTTTCTTCTTTATTCTTCTTGGGGTTCAAGTCAATTTTACCCACTGTTTTGGGACCTGCTAGCTCCGCCTTCGCCTTAATAATCTTCTCATTGGAAGCATTTCTTTTTTCACGTGCTAATCTACGCTCTTCCTGCTCTTGTTCTAACTGAACCCGTATCGCCTCTTTTTCCTTGCGCTTTTCTTCCCCGACCTCTTTAGACGCAACCTTTTTGCTCATATCGGTCTGGAACTCATCAAGTAGCACCTGATAAACTTCATTAGATATTTTTGTGGTAGGCCTTGCCTCCACATCGTGTCCTTTACTGCTAAGAAAGTCCACTGCCCTATCCAAAGAAATATTAAGTTCTCGAAGAACTTTATTAAGCCTTATTGTTGCATTGTCTGCCATAAATACTGATTCCCGTTCTTTATTTTTTTGCTAAGATATAGCTAATCTTCTAATTCTTCTTTAAGGATACGTACTACTTCCTGTATGGTCTCTTCCTCTAAATCCGTACGCTTAACCAAATCGTTAACCTCTTGTTCCAATACGCTTCTGGCCGTATCCATTCCAATTTTCTTGAACTCTTCGATTATCCAAGCATCTATTTCATCTGAAAACTCTGTCAACTCTACATCCTCTTCAACACCTTCCCTAAACACATCTATCTCGTATCCAGTTAGTTGTCCTGCAAGGCGAATATTATGACCACCTCTCCCTATTGCCTTGGATACCTCTTCCGGTTTAAGGTAAACCTGAGCGGTCATTTTCTCGTCGTTTAACTTCACGGTAGAAACTCTGGCCGGACTCAGTGCCCTAGTCACCAATAACTGTGGGTTAGCGGTCCAATTGATAACATCAATATTTTCATTACCCAATTCTCTAACGATACCATGTATACGGCTACCCTTCATACCCACACAAGCTCCTACAGGATCAATACGGTCATCATAAGAATCTACCGCTACTTTTGCTTTCTCCCCGGGAATACGAACTGCTTTCTTAATGGTAATTAGACCATCGAAAACTTCTGGTATTTCCTGGAAGAACAATTGCTCCAAAAATATAGGTGAGCTTCGGGACATTATAATCGTCGGTTTAGCGCCCTTAAGCTCTACACTTTCTATAATACCTCTTACATTGTCTCCTTTTCGGAAAAAGTCCGATGGTATTTGTCTATCTTTTGGAAGAATAATTTCATTACCCTCATCATCAAGAAGTATTACCGCCTTATGTCTAATATGATGGACTTCAGCCGTATAAATTTCACCTTCCAAATCCTTGAACTGCTTATATATCGTAGTATTATCATGTTCATGAATTTTCGAAATCAAATTTTGTCTCAACGCCAATATAGCTCTTCTTCCCAGGTCAATTAATTTAACCTCTTCGGACACGTCTTCACCAACCTCAAAATCTGGTTCAATTTTTCTAGCCTCCGTAAGCGAAATTTCTTCATTAGGCTCCTCTACTTCACCATCTTCAACAACAATACGGTTACGCCAAATTTCTAAATCTCCTTTATCAGGATTTATAATGATGTCAAAATTATCGTCCGAACCAAATTTCTTTTTTAACGCATTTCTGAAAACATCTTCCAAAATTGCCATAAGCGTTACCCGGTCTATGAATTTATCATCCTTGAACTCAGAAAAAGATTCTATTAACGCAATATTTTCCATTTGTTACTACAATTAAAATTTTAATTTAACTTTTGCTTTCCTTATTTCAGAAAAGTTTAATTCTTTTTTCTTTTGGACCGTTACCTTACCCTTACCAATTGGCTTAGGCTCTCTTGCTTTCCACTCCAATACTATATATTTATCATCGGCGAAAGTAAGGTTTCCCTCAAATTCACCTTCATCTGTCAGAACCTCTAATTTTCTACCAACATTCTTTTGATACTGTCTTGGCATTAATAATTCCGCAGTTGCACCAGCCGAAGCAACCTCTAAGGCAAAATCTTGCTCCTCTCTATCTAAATTATGTTCGATGGCCCTACTTATTTTTATGCAGTCCTTTACGGTAACACCCTCATCCCCATCAATAACAACCTTTATCTTATTATCAGATGAGATTGTAAAATCTATTAAGAACAATGATTCATCCTCCGCTAATCCCGTATCCAAAAGCTCCTTAACCCTTGTTTTTAACATAAAACCAAGTAATAAAAGAGGGGACAAATTGTCCCCTCATGAATACTAATATCCTTTCAGTGATGCAAATATACAATAATCTTTGTTTTTTACAATACCCTATACCGCTACAATGAAACGATTTGAGATAAAAGCTTGGTCTCACAAAAATTAAAGGATGCAAGAACGAAAGCTTTGACTAATTAATGTTAATTTTAAGCTACACAAACACCTAACCCTTTTAGAAATGGATTTACTTTCCTCCTATAATTTAATCATTGAGGCTTCTGTTATTATTATACTTTCATTTTGGTTTAACGGTATTTCTAAAAAAACCAATATTCCGTCTGTTTTAATGCTCATTGTACTGGGTATTATTCTTCAATATGTTTTAAAATATTTTGTCCCTGAAACTTTAGATTTTTCTGGGGGTCTAGAATTATTGGGTATCGTTGGGCTCATCATGATAGTTCTGGAAGCCGCTTTGGAGCTAGAGCTAAAAAGAGAAAAATTGGTGCCTATTCTAAAATCCATGGCCATTGCGTTAATTGGTCTTGTTGGTTCTGCATGGGTAGCCGCTCTTATTCTATTTCAATTTATTCCAGAAATGTCCATGCAATCAGCATGGCTTTATGCCACACCTTTATCAATTCTCTCCAGCGCCATTATCATACCAAGCGTCAGCGGACTCTCAGAAGCTAAAAAAGAATTTCATATTTACGAGAGCACCTTCTCGGACATCATGGGAATAATGATGTTCTATTACCTCATTGGAGGATTAAATCCCGCAGAGGACGCAGGTGCCGCTGGTTTTGCGGGAAACCTTGTGCTCACCATAGTTATTGGATTAGCAGCGAGTTATGCTATAATCCTTATTTTTCAGCAAATTAAGAGTCAGGCTAAATTATTTTTACTGATTGCCGTACTGCTCCTACTTTATGCTATTGGAAAAAAATTCCACTTATCTTCCTTAATCATCATATTAATATTTGGTCTGGTAATCGCGAATGTGAAGCTCTTTTTTCCTGGAAAGATGGCAGTTTTCCTTGAAAATGAAAAGCTGAATCAAATTTATCACGAATTACATATTATAACCTTAGAGACTGCATTTGTGGTACGAACTTTTTTCTTTGTAGTCTTCGGGTTAAGCATCGCCATTACTTCGCTCTTTAGTTTTAACGTAGCGCTTATAAGCCTGTTAATAGTCTTTTCTATTTACGCCATACGTTTTGTAATTCTAAAGATTTTCGTTGGTAAGGATATTCTTCCCCAACTTTTTGTGGCACCAAGAGGTCTAATTACCGTACTTCTATTCTATGCAATCCCTGTTGAAGCACAAGTTGAAAATTTTGAGTCCGGTATTCTTCTGTTCGTCATTATAGCCACTAGCTTGGTCATGACTTGGGCCATGATAAAGGACAAGAAGAAAATGAACACGATGTTAGACGAAATAGATGAGGAGTATAAAGAGAGGAATGAGGCGGAAGACACCCTTAGAGAAAAGACAGAAAGCGATTTAATAGCGGACAAAGAAGGTGATTTCGGAGAAACAGAAGAACCGGAAATTATTTAGCACCACTTCTTTTGAGTCAATCCTTATTTATTCGGCGTAACAGCACCGAGTAGCAGACTAGCTTCTTGTGCATCCTCGGCGTTCATACTATCCATTTCTTTTCTGAACCGCAATATCATTAGCGTGTCCAATTGATTGTTGATACTATCCCGCATTGTCTTCCAATTAGTAGCATTCATCTTTTTACTATATTCCGTAATCTTATTGAATCTGGATAAATTGTACCTGTTAGCTTTCCAAGCATGCTCTGTACTCTTTTGATGTTGCACATCTTGCAAGTATACACCAACACCAAAACTGATCAAAAGAAGTACAATAATTACTTTTAAATTCTTAGCGGTTAATTTCATAGTTATTAGCTCTAATTAAATGGGGGTAAAACTAACAGAGACGGAGAACAATCATGTACTATTTCAACAAAATCCTTATCTCAATCATGACCGAATATACAAAATAGAAGATATCCTTATAAAAAATAAACGTTGATAAGCCAATAAAACTCCATAAAATTCAATTTGATACCTAGTCACAGAAATTGTTATAAAAATTGACTATATCCTCTAGCCTATTCAATTTATACGTACCAGATTTTATTCTTTCCGCCAAGCTAGGACAATCCTTAAAATAATATGCGCCCATTTGTTTAAAATTAGCTCCCGTAGATTTGTCCTTAAAATACCTGGCCATGGTTTCATTCACTCGTTTAACACAAAGATCTT
Source organism: Maribacter sp. R77961 (assembly GCF_044594925.1). Taxonomy (GTDB): domain Bacteria; phylum Bacteroidota; class Bacteroidia; order Flavobacteriales; family Flavobacteriaceae; genus Maribacter. The sequence continues at coordinate 2,340,937 of NZ_CP138991.1, forward strand.
TGCCTACAGAAGTTTTTTTGTATGAAAGATTTAAGGCAACAGAAGCCGCACCAATATTTCCTAATGGCAAACCAGGCCCTACAGTAACCCATCCTTCGGTCAGATAAGAAAACTTATAAAGGCTCATATCCCCGGCAATAAGCAATTGAGCCAACTTAGTTGTACCCTGATTTACAACTTGAATATATTCATAAGTAACACGCCCACCATTTTTATACATTTCAATTCTTTCAATTTCTGGGTATGTATAGACTTTCGAATCGTCACTATTGGACTTAACAAATTCCACCCCCCCTACCGTGGTCCACAAATCTCGCAATACCTTCCACTACGGTGCTATCTTTAAGCAACAATCTTGTTGCGCTCTTCTGGGCCTTTACAAAGCATAAGGGCAAACAGATAATAACGACTAGGCCGATAATTTTGTGTATCATTGAAAACGAGGTTTATGACTTAAATTATTTCAATAAAATAAAAATCCCAATACTAATTGTATCGGGATTTAAAACTGAGTTGGCCCACAAGGACTCCCTTCGACCTCGCTCAGGACAGGCTTCTCGTCCTAAACCTATTCCTAAAACAAAATCCCGACAACAAAAGAGGTCGGGATTCAATTTAAACTTGGTTGGCCCACAAGGACTCGAACCTTGAATGACGGTACCAAAAACCGGAGTGTTGCCAATTACACCATGGGCCAATCTCTTATTGCTACAATGTTTTAGCAATCGAGGGTGCAAATTTAAAACAAAGTTTGGTTTCGCCAAACATTTTTCTGCACAATAATCTAAAAATTCATAAGGATATCGCTGTTAAAGGTTTATAAAAATTGTACTCCAGTATCTATTTTAATTAGTAAATTCGCCACATAGCTTTAACCACGGTTACATGTTTTCAAAGAACTTCCAGAAATGGGACACCTTATTAGGGTGGACCGTATTTTTTATCGCCTTAATTACTTATTTCGTAACAGTTGAACCCACCAATAGTTTTTGGGATGCCGGTGAGTATATCGCTACCGCCGCAAAACTACAAGTAGGACACCCCCCGGGAGCACCACTTTTACAAATGATAGGCGCATTCTTCTCCATGTTCGCTTTAGAGCCGAATCAGGTTGCGATGATGGTGAATTTGGTCTCTGGAGTTTCCAGTGCCTTTACTATTTTATTCATGTTTTGGACCATCACCAATCTTACTAGAAAGTTGATGGAAAAGGACGAAAAACTTACCAACAGTAAAGGCATAGCCGTTTTGGGAAGCGGTCTTATAGGTTCGTTGGCCTTCACTTATTCTGATAGCTTTTGGTTCAATGCAGTAGAAACGGAAGTTTATGCCATGGCAAGTTTTATTATGGCCCTCTTACTGTGGCTAGGTTTAAAATGGACCGATAATTTAGAGGACCCACGCGGAAATCGGTGGATAATATTAATATCCTTTGTGGTAGGGCTCACCTTTGGCATACAATTCATGGGCTTTTTAGCAATACCTTCCATTGGCCTATTGTATTATTTTAAAACGTATAAGAAAACCACGGTAAAAAACTTTTTATTGGCCAATGTTGTTGTAATTGCCCTTTTAATGCTGGTTTATAAATTCTCTCTGACTTATGTACTTAAACTTTTTGGGTGGGGAGAAGTCTTTTTTATCAACAGCATAGGGTTACCGTTCAACTCTGGCTCCATAATCATAGGTATATTGTTTATTGCAGCTTTCTATTTTGGATTGAATTACACTAGAAAAAACAATTACCGCACAGCAAATACAATAGTACTGTGTATGATGTTCCTTTTCCTGGGCTTCTCTTCTTGGTTAATGCTCCCGATAAGAGCAAACGCTAATGTTGTAATCAATGAGAATAATCCAGAAGATGCGAGAGCTTTATTGGCCTATTATAATAGGGAACAGTATCCTGGTGTAGATAGTCCTATATACGGAGCCTATTATTCCGATCTTTTTGCAGCAGCTGGAGAGGATAGGGATGGCAAACCTAAATATGAAAAAGATTACACCTTAGGAAAATATATTATAGTCAATAAATACATTAATTCGGAACAAGGTTCCAATCCAGAGCACGAAGGACTGTTCCCTAGAATGTGGAGTACGCAGCACGCTGAGAATTACATGCAATATTTTGGGCCTTTGGAATTTAGGATGACACAGTCTAGTCCAGAACTAAGGGAGGCAGTGAACCAGGTAAAAACTGGTTTTGCAAACGGGGAAATAGATGCGGACCAATATATTAGCTTCTTAAAGCGATTTAGTGATTATCTTGAAGTGGAACCACCATCTATCTGGGACAACATAAAGTACATGGTGGAGTTTCAATTCAACTACATGTATCTACGTTATTTCATGTGGAATTTTGTAGGCAAACAAAATGATATTCAAGGACGCTACAATGATAACGGCAATTGGCTAAGCGGAATAAACTTTATTGACAGCTGGCGCCTGGGGAGTCAAGACAACCTTCCAAGTGATATTGAAAACAATAAAGGGCGCAATACATATTTCTTTTTACCCTTACTCCTTGGTATTATCGGAATCGTTTTTCAAACCTCCAAAAACCCCAAACAGTTTTGGGTTCTTTTAATGTTCTTCCTTTTCACAGGGCTAGCCATTCAGTTCTATACAAATCCATATATCTTTCAACCTCGCGAACGCGATTACTCCTTAGTAGGTTCTTTCTATGTATTTGCTTTATGGATAGGCATAGGTGTTTATGGTCTTTTTGATGGTTTTAAAGATTGGCTCACCCCCAAAATATTAGCCCCTGTTGTAGTGGTTGTTTGTCTTTTGGCGGTCCCTACGGTGATGGCCGTTCAGAATTGGGACGACCACGACCGCTCTAATAGATATACTGCTAATGCCTCTGCAAAGGCCTATCTGGATTCTTGTCAAGAAGATGCAGGTGCTATTCTTTTTACCATAGGTGACAACGATACTTTCCCTCTATGGTATGCGCAGGAAATTGAAAATTATAGAACGGACGTTCGTATTGTCTGTACAAGTCTTTTTGAAACGGACTGGTATGTGGATCAAATGAAAAAGAAAGCCTACGAAAGTGAAGCGATACCTTCTCAAATAGAACATGACAAATACCGCTGGGGATCTAGAGATGTTTTATATCATCAAGGTATTACAGAAAATAGATGGCCCATAAAAGATTTCATCAACTGGATAGATAGTGATAAACCAAGGACCAAACTAAAATACCTGTTTGAGCAAAACGGTGCCGATTTAAGCCAATATTCGGAAAGCACACAGAATATGGTCTTTTACCCTACCAATAAAATAAGGGTACCCGTAAACAAGAAAAATGCTTTAGAAAGCGGCCTTGTTAAACAAAAGGATTCTGCATTAATGGTTGATTATATAGATATTGACCTGCCTAGTGTCATTACCAAAAAAAGTATGATGATGCTAGACATCCTTGCTAATAACGATTGGAAACGGCCTTTATATTTCTCTGGAGGGAGCTTTGATAATGCAGAATATCTTTGGATGAAGGATTATTTACAATTAGATGGTCTTGCCTATAAACTAGTCCCTATTCGCACAGAAAGGCCTAATTCTTTTGAAATGGGCAGAATTGACACCGACTTAATGTATGATATTGTAACAGGATGGGATTGGGGCAACTCGGGCAGCTCAGAGATATATCATGACACGCAAACTAGAATTCAGAGTGTATCCTATAGAGGTAATCTTGCGAGATTAATGGAAGCGTTGCTTAAAGAAAATAAGATAGCTAAGGCAAAAGAGATTATAGAAATTTCACTAACGAATATGCCTGTAGACTATTTTGGTTACTACACGCTATTAGAACCTTTTGTAGATGGGTATTATAAAGTTGGAGAAACCCAAAAGGCGAGAACGCTTTTCGATGCTTTAAAAACTAAGTATCAGGAACGCCTTGAATATTACGCTAGCACTAGTCTAGATGAACAGTACAATGACATTGATGATATTATTGCGGACATGGAAGCCTATAGAAGAAATATAGACAACTTAATTGCTAACGATGACCGCGAAGTAGCAGAAAAAGAAACGTTAATTTTCAACGAATATATCGATAAGTTTCAGCACTTCTACAAGGATGAAGACGATTTGGAAATTCCAGAACCAAGTGTAGAGCAAAATCCTGATATGATAGATACGGTGCCTATCTCGGATACGATTAGATTGGATAACACCAAAACAGAACTGTCCGAGGATACGACTAACACGTCGGTAGCCAACTAGTAGCGATAGCAAAAAAACAGAAAATAATAAAAAAAGGTTTAAGCGTATTCGTTAAGAATACCAATAAGCGTATTGGCGTCTTGTTCACCGCTTTGTCTCCAAACCATCTCCCCTTTTTTGTAGATCATAAGCGTAGGAAGGCCTTTAACACGTAATGCCTGAGAAAGCTCTTTATTCTTATCCACATCAATCTTAATTACCTTACCCTTATCACCTAGGGCAGCGGCAACATCTCTAAGCACAGCATGCATTGCAGTGGACTGTTCATTCCATTCTGCATAGAAATCTAACAGCACAGGAACATTTAAATCTATAAGTTCACCAAATTTAGACATATAATCGGCATTTCTTTATTCGCCAAATGTAATAAAAATTGTTAAAATACTAGTTCTATGGGCTTATTTGTAGCCTATCCATAGGGTTAAAATCATGTTAAGGCTTTCTTTTTTAAGGTAATGACGGTAATTTCTGGCCAAATACCCACTCTTCCCGGATAACCCAAGAAGCCAAAACCTCTATTAACATTGATAAATTGACCTAATTCACTATAAATACCTGCCCAGTACTTATACCGCCACTTTACAGGACTCCATTTTATCCACCCCGGTATCTCAATTCCAAATTGCATACCATGAGTATGACCACTAAGTGTCAGATGAAAGTGCTTATCGTCATGAATGACTTCCTCTTCCCAATGAGAAGGGTCATGGCTCATTAAAATCTTAAAATCATCTTTATCTATTAAAGCGGTTGCTTTTTTAAGATCACCGGCCTTTTTAAAACCACCTTTTCCCCAATTCTCTACGCCAACGAGCGCAATCTTATCCTTACCCTTTTTCAGATACCGATGTTCGTTCAACAACAGATCAAAACCCATCTCTTTTTGCAAATCCTTCAAATCCTGCAGATTCTTACTTTTTAAAGCTTCTGTCTCCCATGGAATATAATCTCCATAATCATGATTTCCCAAAACGGAAAACTTGCCATCTTTAGCCTCTAGAGTGGCGAATAAATCTGCCCAAGGCCTCATCTCTTCCGTTTTATTATTAACCATATCTCCAGTAAAAAGAATGGCATCGCTCTTTTGTTGATTAATCAAATCTATTGCGTACTCAATTTTCTTTCTATTATCAAAACTACCACTATGAATATCAGATATTTGCGTAATTTGATATCCATTGAAGTCGTCCGGTAAATCATCGAACTCCAAATCATACTTTAGTACCTTAAAATTGTACTTGCCTTTAAACATGCCATACAGTAATGCCCCAAAAGGTATTGCAGCGATACCTAAGGCAATTATACTCAAGAAACGTCTACGTTGTGGCAAACTAAATTCTCGTGAAGCACCAAAAATCTTTTGATAAAGGCCTGTTACAATTCGAAAAATATCTTCCGAGAAGAGAAAGAATATTGTAATTATCTTAAAGGTAAGTATTGTAAGCAAAAATCCAAATGCATAACTTTTAGGAACACTTAAAACACGGCCTACTTCTTCACCAGCTGTAAATTGATAAATAAAATTCACCAATACAGCCAAAGCTATAGTGATATACAAATAATACCACCAAGGCTGCCTAACCACGGTCTTAAGAGCTTGCAGCACATAAATACTGAGACCCATATAAATAGCGATAAAAACAATCCAACGTAGCATAAGTGTTTTTTACAAAGATATTTTTTGAAAAGTGATAAAGCTGCTCTTTTGCGTTTTATTTAACCTTCTTTACAACGGCCGCAATAGCTTCCCTACTAGAAATAGCTATATGGTCATCGCTTAAAAACGAAGCAGAGTTCATGGATACCGAAGGTTGTTCTTTCAAGGTCCTGTGAAACTTTGTTCCAGAAAGGTGAACTGCCTTAAATCCTTTTTCACGGAACACTGCTACATTAGATTCTTTAACTCCAGCGCCTGGCATTATAATACAAGTAGTACTGGTTTGGCTTAACTCACTTAAGAGATTTATCCCTTCAATTGCAGATGTCCGCTGTCCTGAGGTTAAGATATACTGTACTCCCATTTGCTCTAGCTCTTTCAAAACTATCAGCGGGTTTTTCACCCAATCAAAAGCCCTATGAAAAGTAAAATTCATCCCTTTAGAGAAAGATACTAGTTTTTGGGTTCTTTCAATATCCAAGGTAAAATCAGCATGTAAAACTCCAGAAACAATGCCCTCAAAGCCCAATTCCTTACATATTTCAATATCCCTCCTCATAATTTCAAAGGCCGCATCAGAAAAAGTAAAATCACCGCTTCTGGGGCGTACCAATACATGTACCGGTATGGAAATCCTTTCCCGTACCGCCTTTAGAAGACCGTAGGAAGGTGTAATTCCGCCAACCGCCAGTTCAGAACACAGTTCAATCCTATCCGCTCCCGCCTCTTCAGCATTAAGGGCAGATTCTAAAGAATTGGCACAAATTTCTACGAGCATATACTTATATTTAATCTCCTAAAAGTAAACAACCCTTACTATGAAAAGAAGAAAGTTTCTTAAAAATTCAAGTGCCGCTACAGCAGGGCTTATTTCCACTAGCCTTTTAGCTTCCTGCAAAGAAGAAAAAGTGATACCAACTATTAAAAGAGAGGAGCCATCATTTATTCGTCCAATTGTCATATGTACCTGGAATTTTTTAAATGCCTCTGCAAAGGCTTGGGAAGTTTTGAGCGTAGGAGGAAACTCCCTAGATGCCATTGAACAGGGCGTTATGGTAGAAGAGGATGACCGTAACAATCAAACCGTAGGAACAGGAGGTAGACCGGATAGGGACGGAAATGTTACACTTGACGCTTGCATTATGGATAAGGACGGCAACTGTGGCGCGGTGCTGGCCCTGCAGAATATTGCCAATCCTATATCTGTAGCACGTAAAGTAATGGAAGACACACCACATGTAATGTTAGCAGGACAAGGTGCGGAACAGTTTGCTTACGAGAAGGGTTTTGAAAAGGTGAATTTACTAACCGAACAATCAAAAAAAGAATGGCTAGAGTGGAAGCAGACATCCGAATACAAACCCATTATCAATATTGAAAATCATGATACCATTGGCATGTTGGCCATTGACAAAAATGGTGATATTTCTGGTGGATGCACTACTAGCGGCATGGCCTACAAAATGGCTGGCAGAGTTGGAGATTCACCCATAATCGGCGCGGGGCTCTTTGTAGATAATGAAATAGGAGGCGCCACAGCAACAGGTGTTGGAGAGGAAGTAGTGCGTACGGTTGGGAGTTTCTTAATCGTTGAATTAATGCGGCAAGGAAAATCACCACAAGAAGCATGCGAGGAAGGCGTTAAACGTATTATGGCAAGGAACGAAGGCCGTAACGATTTTCAAATTGGCTTTATCGCCATCAACAAAAAAGGAGAAACTGGCGGCTATTGTATTCAACCAGGATTTACCTATAGAACCTATTCGGAAGAAGGTCATGTAAACAATCCTTCCAAATCGTTTTTATCCTAGCATTCAAATCAAACTTTGTATTTTTAACCCCACATTTAATTTCAACTAATGGCCGATCAAAAAAGACTCTTTTTACTAGATGCATATGCACTTATTTTTCGTGGATACTATGCTTTAATCAAAAATCCGAGAATTAATTCCAAAGGCATGGACACCTCTGCGATAATGGGGTTTATGAATTCGCTTTTTGACGTAATAAAAAGAGAGAAGCCGGATCATCTGGCCGTTTGTTTCGATAAGGGAGGAAGCGCGGAACGCACAGAGCTATTTCCAGAATACAAAGCAAATAGAGATGAAACTCCAGATGCTATTAGAATAGCAGTACCCTACATACAAAATATTCTAAAAGCAATGCACATCCCCTCGGTTGTTTTAGAAGGTTGGGAGGCAGATGATATTATTGGAACGTTGGCCAAACAGGCAGAAAAAGAAGATTATAAAGTATTTATGGTAACCCCCGATAAGGATTTTGGGCAGTTGGTATCTGAAAATATTTTCATGTACCGTCCTGCAAGAATGGGTAATGGCATTGAAATTTGGGGAATTCCCGAAATACAAAAACGTTTTGGAGTAGAGCGTCCCGAACAGGTCATAGACTATTTAGGAATGATGGGCGATGCTAGTGACAATATCCCTGGACTGCCCGGTGTGGGAGATAAAACCGCCAAAAAATTCATTCAAGAATTTGATTCCATGGAAGGCCTTTTGGCCAACACCGATAAATTAAAAGGTAAGATAAAGGAGAAGGTAGAAGCCAATAAAGAACTTGGCTTACTATCTAAAAAATTGGCCACGATTTGTATAGATTGTGATGTTACTTTTGATGCCAAGGACTATGAGATGTCCGTTCCGGATAATGAAAAAGTTCAGGAAATCTTTGAAGAACTAGAATTCCGGAGGCTTAAAGATCAGTTTATAAAAATTTTCTCTGGAGAGACTCAGGAAAATCAGACGCAAGTCACCGGTACAGAAACGGCTAAAAAAGTCAACACGCCAGCAGGAAGCGGACAATTTTCTCTTTTTGGAGGTGATGGAGCATCACCGGCAACAATAAAGGATAGTTCTAGAAGAAACACCATAAAGGATATCTCACATGCTTACCAAAGTATTGCTCCGGGTATGGCCATGAAATTGTTTCTACAAAATTTAATGAAACAGACGTCAGTATGTTTCGATACCGAAACCACTGGATTGGACCCGCTAACCGCCGAATTGGTAGGTATCGCTTTTTCATGGGAAGCAACCAAAGGATTTTATGTTCCTTTTCCTGCTGATCAAAATGAAGCACAAAACTTAATCGAAGAACTTCGCCCCTTCTTTGAATCTGGAGAAATAGAAAAAATAGGTCAAAATCTTAAGTATGATATTAAGGTGCTCGCCAAATACAACATCCCTGTCAAAGGCAAGCTTTTTGATACCATGTTAGCGCACTACCTTATTAATCCTGATATGCGCCATAATATGGATGTTCTTGCAGAAACCTACCTTAATTACACCCCTGTTTCCATTACAGAATTGATTGGCAAAAAAGGGAAGAACCAGTTAAGTATGCGCGATGTTCCTTTAGAACAGCAAACAGAATATGCGGTGGAAGATGCAGATATCACATTTCAACTTGCAAAACACTTTAAGCCAGAATTAAAGTCGGCGAATACTGAAAAATTATTTCAAGATATTGAAATCCCGTTGCTGCGTGTCTTAGCGGATATGGAATTAGAGGGCATTAATCTGGATAAGGAATTCTTAAACTCCCTTTCTTCGGATTTGAACAATGACATCACCTCCTTGGAAAAAAAGATTTATGAAGATGCAGAGGAAGAATTCAATATTGGGTCACCCAAACAGTTAGGAGAAATTCTGTTCAACAAATTAAAGCTAGTGGACAAACCCAAAAAGACTAAAACAGGGCAATATTCTACAGCAGAAGATGTACTTTCTTATCTTGCAAAAGACCATGAGATTATTCAGAACGTTCTAGATTACCGAGGTCTTGCAAAATTGAAAAGTACTTATGTAGATGCACTTCCCGAACAAGTTGAACCTACGACCGGTCGAGTACATACCGATTATATGCAAACCGTAGCCGCAACCGGTCGCCTTAGTAGTAACAATCCAAATTTGCAGAATATTCCTATAAGGACAGAACGTGGGCGGCAGGTAAGAAAAGCCTTTGTTCCCAGAAACGAAGACCATATACTACTCGCTGCGGATTATTCTCAAATAGAACTACGAATCATTGCTGCATTGAGTGAAGAAACCACTATGATAGAGGCCTTTAAAAACGGAGAGGATATTCACGCCTCTACGGCCTCCAAGGTATTTAACGTACCCATTAATGAAGTAACCAGAGAACAACGTAGTAACGCAAAAACGGTGAACTTTGGTATTATTTATGGTGTTTCCGCATTTGGATTAAGCAACCAAACAGATTTATCACGTTCCGAGGCAAAAGAGCTCATAGATACCTACTACAAGACCTACCCAAAACTCAGGAACTACATGGGTGAGCAAGTAGATTTTGCTCGTGATAATGGCTATGTACAAACCGTACTCGGAAGACGAAGGTACTTAAAGGACATCAACGGTAGTAACGCCATAGTACGTGGTGCAGCAGAAAGGAATGCCGTAAACGCCCCCATACAGGGAAGTGCAGCAGATATCATTAAAATTGCAATGATCAACATCCATAATAAATTAGAGCAAGGTAACTACAAATCCAAAATGCTACTGCAAGTACATGATGAATTGGTTTTTGACATCTACAGACCCGAGTTAGAAGAACTTAAATCACTCATTAAGCATGAAATGGAAAATGCTTACACGATTGCCGTTCCTTTGGATGTGGAAGTTGGGCTAGGCGTAAATTGGCTAGAAGCACATTAAGAATTAAAAAGGCATCCTATTGGATGCCTTTTCAGTTAAAAGTTATAAAACTCCTATCCTAAATCACTGGCCAATCTTGGTAATAGCTCTTTCTTTCTTTTAATCCAATCATTAAATAATCTAAATAGATTATTACCCCGTTTTGGAGCCAAATCGAACCATAGTTTTATTTCCGTTTCTTCACTTTTAGTAAGCGTAAGTTCCTTCTCCAAAGTAAAATCAAAATAATCAAAACGAGATACTGTTTTTACAGTACCATCACCTTGAATGAATTCCATATTTTCCTTATCAAAATATACCCGTAAAATACTGTAGGTTCCTGGCTTCCAAGAAACAATATCGGAAGACTTTAAAAAATGGCCCGAGGACATTCCTTTAATCTTGACCGAATTTTGACCAGGGAAATCGATGATAGGTTGCTCGTTACCATCCGTATCTATAACTGCTAGCTTTGTAATGTTCAAATCCAGTTCAGAAACTTCATAACTTTCTAAGAAGGCATTTTTTAGAACTAGTTCTTTTACACTCTTGTCATGAACATACCATTGTCTTACTACATCATAAGTAAATGGTGCCGTAGCCCATACTGGTGGATAAAATCTTGTTTTTTCCATAATACATTGTATTTAATTATACACTGCAAAATTATGTAACTATGAACCTCCCAAACTACTTCAAAATTATCCAGTACACATGCAATATTAACCTCATTATAATCTCAATAGCATCATGAAGTTAATTTATAACACTTTTTATAATGAGCACCAAGATTTTAAGCTTCAACAAACTAACCAATGCATCTCTTCAAATACTACAAAAAACAGTAGCAATCATTTGAATATCAGTCATTTTTACTGTTAAACATTCTTAAAAAATGCACTAATATATCTCTATATCCGTTGCATATAGACTATTCTTATACTATTTAAATGACCTAGATTCTATTATGAAGAATTATATTTCGCTCGTTTTACTATCATTTCTCTTTGGCGGGTCTGGATTAGCACAATCCAATAAAGAAACTTCTACAATGCAGAACGAGCGTGTAAAAGTTTTTCCAAATCCTGCCACGAATATTATCAATGTATTGGGACTTCAAAATTCAAAAAATGCATCAATCGTAGTAGCAGATGTATATGGTAATGTGGCGTTGCGGCACCTTTGGGAAATAAAGAATAAAGCATTGAGCATACCTGTCGCCAATTTACAGAAGGGAATTTATGTTATCTCCATTCAATCACTTGAACAGAAAGTACAAACAAAGTTTTACAAACAATAATAAATTTCCTCTAGTTAGGCTCATGATATATTCTTTAGGAACGAACATTGAGTTTTTAGGCAAGTCTCGAGGTATTATTCACTTTGACGCTGTCAATAAAAATAAACGGTCCTCTTTGAATGAAAGAGGACCGCTTATACATGGTATCATTGCGTTATCTTCTTCTAAAAATCAACTCTCCACTATCATCAAAATTGGGAATTTCTAAATCCGCAGCATCAACAGTCATTAAATCGCCTTGAATACTCACATCTACATTAATTGTTTCTCCGCTCATATCTACAATACTTACAACACTTCCATCAAAGGTATAGGTACTGGATTCAGTATCAGATTCTGTAGGGCAAGGAACATCCAAACCATTTGCGGTGGCGTTTACTTCAACAAAATTAGCCCCATTAGAAGCCTCAGCCGTTAAATCCTCATTAAACTGCAAGGTTATAATATAACAATCCTCATTCGTAAGGAAATCTAATATCTGTTTCCCAAATTTAGCGTCGTCACTAGCAGTATTGTTGTCAATGACAAGTTCCGTTGCGTCCCACGTACCGATGATAGCGCTTGGTGAAGTATCCATACTATCCGAATCCTTATCTGAACTACAGGAAAATAATAACGACACAAGTGCTATAGAGCTACATATTTTCTTTAACATTATTCTTAGTTTTGATTATCAATGTTTTAAAACGAAGAATACAACATATTATTTCGTTTGCCGCCTTTTAATGAATGATAGTAGTAATTATATTGAAAACCATATCATTTAAAAAAGCTAGAACCCAACATGCGAAACAAAATAACTTCTTTGGATAAATTGAAAATAGATGTCTCAATCATTTTAAGAACTACCGAAAAGAAAGTCAAGAAAATCTATAAAATAATAAGAACTAACTATTTGCAATTACACTTTATTAGTGTACATTTGCACCCCGTTTAACGGGATTGATTACATTAATAGTTAAAAATAGCAGTAGTGGATACATTAAGTTACAAAACCATTTCGGCCAATAAAACCAATGTAGATAAGCGTTGGTTATTAGTAGATGCCGAGGGAGAAGCTTTAGGACGTTTGTCTTCTAAAGTCGCTAATTTGTTAAGAGGAAAGCACAAACCAAATTTTACACCACACGTGGATTGTGGTGACAATGTGGTTATTATTAATGCAGAAAAGGTAACACTTAGCGGTAACAAATGGACCGACAAGGAATACCTTAGATACACAGGTTATCCGGGCGGACAAAGATCAACAACTGCAAGAGAGCTATTAGATAAAAATCCTGCAAGTATTGTAGAGAGAGCTGTAAAAGGAATGTTACCTAAAAACAGATTAGGAGCAGACCTTTTTAGAAATCTAAAAGTATATGCTGGCACGGAGCACGGACAAGAAGCACAGAAACCGACCGCGGTTAATTTAAAAGACCTTAAGTAATGGATATTATTCACAAAATTGGAAGAAGAAAAACGGCGGTAGCCAGAATTTATCTTTCTGAAGGAAAAGGTAATATTGTAATAAATAACAAGGATTTAAACGATTATTTCCCAACTGCAACATTACAGTACAAAGTAAAGCAACCTTTTACATTAACAGGTACGGACGATACGTACGATGTAAAAGTTAATGTATACGGTGGTGGAATCACTGGACAAGCTGAAGCTATTAGATTGGCTATTTCAAGAGCAATCTGTGAAATCGATGCCGAAAACAGAATTACACTTAAACCAGAGGGTCTATTAACTAGAGATCCAAGAATGGTAGAGCGTAAGAAATTCGGTCAGAAGAAAGCCCGTAAGAAATTCCAGTTCTCTAAACGTTAATCACGAATTTATCAGGTGCTTCTTTCGGGAAGCACCTTTATTATATTTTTTAACTAGTTCATTGAAAGTTCCATTTAAGGAACAATTAAAAATCCTTGAATTCTAACTAAGAATTAAGGTAAATTAGTTTAGCATCTAAATGGTGAAGGCTTTTCGTTACATATGAAATACCACTTCAGCATTGCTAATTCAAAAGAACGTAAACTAAATTTAAAATGGCGAAAGTCGAAGTAAAACAATTATTAGAAGCAGGTGTACATTTTGGACACCTTACCAGAAAGTGGAATCCCAACATGGCTCCTTACATCTACATGGAGCGTAACGGAATCCACGTAATCAACCTTTACAAAACAGTTGCAAAAATGGACGAGGCTAACGAAGCCTTGAGCAAAATTGCCGCATCTGGTCGTAAAATTCTTTTCGTAGCTACTAAAAAACAGGCAAAGGACATCGTTGCTGAAAAAGCGGCAAATGTTAATATGCCATACATTACAGAAAGATGGCCAGGTGGTATGCTGACCAATTTTGTTACTATCAGAAAAGCTGTTAAGAAAATGGCTATGATCGATAGAATGAAAAAGGATGGTACTTTCCTTACACTTTCTAAGAAAGAACGTTTACAGGTAGACCGTTTACGTGCTAAGTTGGAGAAAAACTTAGGTTCCATCTCTGAGATGACACGTTTACCTGGTGCCTTATTTATAGTAGATACCATGCGCGAGCACATTGCGGTTAAAGAAGCACAGAAATTGAACATTCCAATTTTTGCGATGGTAGATACCAACTGCGACCCAAGAGATGTAGATTATTTGATTCCATCTAACGATGACGCCTCTAAATCTATCGACATTATTATGACAGAAGTAACTAATGCTGTTGCAGAAGGTCTTGCAGAACGTAAGTCTGAAAAAGGAGAGAAAGAAGCAAAGAAAGATGTCAAAAAAGAAGAAGCTCCTAAAAAAGAAAAAGTAGCTCCGACTCCAGCAACAGTTGAAACTGAAGCACCTCCTGTTGTAGCAAAAGCTACAGAAGTAAAAGTTGATGTTGAAGCCACCAAAGAAGCTGTAGCAGAAGAAAAAAAGGAAGCCCCTAAAAAAGAGGCAAAGAAAAAATCCGAAAAGGGTGATGACTTGACGAAAATTGAAGGAGTTGGCCCCAAAGCTGCAGAAGCCTTGACTAATGCAGGTCTTGGAACTTTTGCTGCAGTTGCAAAAGCTGATGCCGATAAGATGAAAGAAATTTTGACAGAAGCGAGCTCTAGAATGGCTCATTTAGACCCAACCTCTTGGTCCAAGCAAGCGCAGATGGCTGCTGATGAAAAATGGGACGAGTTAAAAGAATGGCAAGATAATGTAAAGGGAGGCGTTGAATAAGCAAAATTCCGTACACTGAATAAATTATAAGAACAGCGTCCTCATTCATGAGGGACTATAAAATACAAGACAATGGCAAAAATTACCGCCGCAGAAGTAAATAAATTGAGAAAAGCTACAGGAGCTGGGATGATGGATTGTAAAAACGCTTTAGTTGAGGCTGAAGGAGATTTTGACAAAGCCATCGAAGTTCTTCGTAAAAAAGGACAAAAAGTTGCTGCCAAGAGAGCCGATAGAGATTCTTCTGAAGGAGCAGCAATAGCTAAAATTAATTCGGACAACACCGCAGGTGTGGCTATAGTATTGGGTTGTGAGACAGATTTTGTAGGTAAAAACGAAAACTTTGTTTCTTTAGCCAACGAACTTGCCGAAATTGCTTTGAATCACACTTCTAAAGAAGCCTTTCTAGCCGCTGATTTCGGAGGCATGACCGTTACTGATAAATTGATAGAGCAAACTGGTGTAATAGGTGAAAAACTGGAGATTACAGCTTTTGAGAAATTAGAAGCACCTTATGTTGGCTCTTACGTTCACATTAACAAAATAGCGGCACTTGTTGGCTTATCGTCAAAGGTGGATAATGCTGAAGTTTTAGTTAAGGATTTAGCAATGCAAGTTGCTTCTATGGGAGCAACAACCCTTTCTTATAAAGATTTTGATGCTGCCTTCGTAGCTTCTGAAACAGAAGCAAGAATTGCGGTCATTGAAAAAGACAACGAAGAATTAGGCCGTTTAGGAAAAACGCTTAAAAATGTTCCTCAGTATATTTCCATGGCGCAATTAACGGACGAAGTTATGGCCAAGGCTGAAGAAGATGCCAAAGCACAGTTAAAAGCAGAAGGAAAACCAGAGCAAATTTGGGATAAAATACTTCCAGGAAAAATGGAGCGATTCATTTCTGACAACACTACTTTAGATCAAGAGCAATGTTTACTTGATCAAAATTTCATCAAAGATGAAAAGAAAAGTGTTGCCGATTATGTAGCATCTTACGGAGATGTTTCCGTTACAGGATTTAAACGAGCTACAGTAGGATAATTATTAGACTAACTCAAACTAAAAACCCTTAAGGATAAAACCTTAAGGGTTTTTTAATATTTAAAATTATTAGCACTTAAATCATGCTTTTGTTAATTCAGTAAAATCCTTAAAAGTATCCTTCACAAGTATAATTTTGGTAACTTCCACAGTAGTGGAACCCACCAATCCTTCTATCTTAAAACTTTACGATTGTAATGGATTTCCATCCAAACCATAGTGTTTGAAGTCAAAGCAACACTTTTAACGATTATTGGCCTAATAGATTCCAAAGTGATATCCAATACAAAAGCACCAGTTTAATTTCCCCTTTCAACTTACTATTATTTAAATTGACCAAGTCCTAGGAAGCTATAATTACCATATAGTCAACAGCAATTAATAATTTATCTGCTCGTCAACCATAAAATAACGTACAAACAATAATTCTGAAGAAAGTTCTTTCACAAAATAGATCAAACCAAAAATTGTACTCCATAATGCAATTCTGTACCGGCAATAAGGATATCACAAATGAGGGTTACGTGTTATTTTCTTAGAAAGAATTATGCTCTTTAATGTAAACATTTCACTTCTCTGTCATCAAAATTTTTCAGTATTTTTGCTTTGAAAGAAAATAAATATGCAATACAAAAGAATACTTTTAAAACTAAGTGGTGAGGCCCTTATGGGCGAAAAGCAATATGGAATAGACTCCAAAAGGCTTAGTGAATATGCAGAGGAAATCAAGGAGGTTGTTGACAAAGGTATTCAAGTAGCTATTGTTATAGGTGGCGGAAACATTTTCAGAGGTCTTGCAGGTGCTGCTACAGGCATGGACCGTGTGCAAGGTGACCATATGGGTATGCTCGCTACAGTTATAAATGGGCTAGCCTTACAAAGCGCTCTTGAAATGCAAAATGTACAGACACGACTGCAGTCTGCAATAAAAATCAATGAAGTAGCAGAACCTTTTATTAGGAGAAGAGCAATGCGGCATTTAGAAAAGGGAAGGGTAGTCATTTTTGGTGGTGGTACAGGCAACCCCTATTTTACAACAGATTCCGCAGCGGTACTTAGAGCAATTGAAATTGAAGCAGATGTTATTTTAAAAGGAACCAGAGTAGACGGTATTTATACCGCTGATCCAGAAAAAGATAAGGATGCTACTAAATTTGATACCATATCTTTCCAAGACGTGCTTACAAAAGGTCTAAAAGTAATGGATACAACCGCATTTACTTTAAGCCAAGAAAATGAATTACCAATAGTGGTATTTGATATGAATAAAAGAGGGAATCTCTTAAAAATCGTAGCGGGAGAAACCATTGGTACTACTGTTAACATTTAAATTTTTGGTATAATTTGTGATTATAATATAGAAACATTTCAATATGAACGAAGAAATACAGTTTGTCCTAGATTCAGCCAAAGAAAGTATGGAAGCAGCAATAGCGCATTTAGAACGTGAGTTTGTAAAAATACGTGCGGGAAAAGCGAGCCCTACGATGCTTTCTTCTATCATGGTAGAATATTACGGTTCACAAACGCCATTGTCGCAAGTTGCCAATGTAAACACACCTGATGGTAGAACAATTTCAGTACAACCATGGGAAAAGGGCATGTTGCAGGAAATAGAAAAAGCCATCATGAATTCTAATCTCGGTTTTAATCCAATGAACAACGGCGATATGGTTATTATCAACGTACCACCATTAACTGAAGAGCGAAGAATTCAATTAACTAAACAAGCGAAGGCAGAGGCGGAACATGCCAAGGTAGGTGTGCGGAGCGCTAGGCAAGATGCGAACAAGGAAATAAAAGATTTAGAGGTCTCTGAGGATTTGGAAAAAAATGCCACAGGAGATGTTCAGGAACTAACCGATTCCTACGTAAAAAAAATAGATGATTTCCTCGGTGTAAAGGAAGCGGAGATAATGAAGGTATAATACAATTATATTAAATTTTTAGAAAATTAAGCAGCCCAATAGGCTGCTTTTGCTTTTCCAAATATCCATTCTTTTTAAACCTCCAATTTAGGTACGTTAATACACATTAGTTACCTTTGCACTCGGCTAAAAACAAGAATGGTAGCAAAACTTACACAAGGATTTTGGGCGAAGACTGCTAGAATAATACTTAGGAACAGAGTAGTAATATTACTGCTTGTTGCCGCTTTTACCGTATTTCTAGGTATGCAATGGCAACATATGCGGTTTTCCAGCTCCCAAGCCAACTTGTTACCAGATGACCACCCTGTAAACCAAGAATATCAATCTTTTCTAAGTCAATTTGGTGAAGAAGGGAACGCGGTAGTACTGGCCGTAAGAGACAGCGCACTCTTTCAGCCAAACAATTTTAAGCGCTGGAATAAATTCAGCAAGCAATTAGGAGCTTTCCCTGAGGTAGATTTTGTACTATCTACAGATAATCTACAAGAGTTGATAAAGGATAATGAAAAACAAGAATTTGTCCTTCAGCCTTTACTTAAAAAAGAATTAGAAAGTCAATTTGAAATTGATAGTATAACGCGGCATTTGTTCAATAACATGCCGTTCTACGACAATCTACTTTATAATAAAGAAAGCCGTACCCTGCGCACCGTTATGTATCTGGATAAGGACATTGTAAATACCAGTGTTCGAAAGGATTTTATCCTAAAGGACATGATACATTTGGTAAGTAGTTTTGAAGAGGAAACCGGTCTTGATGTGCACATATCCGGTATGCCCTACGTCCGCACCATGAATTCTCAAAATATCATTGATGAAATTGGTAAGTTTATTTTAGCAGCTTTAGGAGTTACTTCCCTAATTTTCTTTTTCTTCTTCCGAAGTGTACGCGCAACCATCATTTCTATGTGCGTAGTTATCATTGGTGTAATGTGGGCCTTTGGAATACTTGGATTATTGCAGTATGAAATAACGGTTTTAACTGCATTGATTCCCCCATTAATCATTGTTATTGGTATTCCTAATTGTATTTTCCTGATTAACAAATATCAGCAAGAAGTAAAGAAGCACGGAAACCAAGCATTATCCCTACAACGCGTAATTTCCAAGATTGGCAACGCAACGTTAATGACCAATATGACAACGGCCTCCGGTTTTGCAACGTTCATTATAACAGATAGCAAACTACTTAAGGAATTCGGAATCGTAGCCTCTATAAACATCATTGGGATTTTTATACTATCCCTTCTGATCATACCTATTGTTTATAGTTTTATGTCCCTCCCAAAGACCAAACATCTAAGGCATCTGAACAAAAGATGGATTGATGCTTTTGTAAGTTGGATGGAAGGTATCGTTAGAAATCAAAGAGTTGCCGTATATATCGTATCTATTGCCCTACTAGTGGTCAGTATCATAGGTATTTACCAAATTGATATTTCTGGTAGCCCTATAGAAGATATGCCCAAGAATGCTGAATTTTTTAAGGATATTCGCTTTTTTGAGGAAGAATTCGACGGTATAATGCCCGTAGAAATAGTAGTAGATACTAAAAGTCCAAAAGGTGTACTGAAACCCGCAACCCTAAAAAGAATAGACAGGCTAGGCGCTGTAGTAGAAGAAATACCAGAGCTATCCAAACCAGTTTCGGTAGTTAATTTGGTAAAATATTCTAAGCAGGCATTTTATAATGGTATTCCCAAATACTATCAATTACCGACGAGCCAAGAAAATACATTTATAATGGATGTTGCCAGAAAATCGTCTGACAATGGCAATCTTTTAAAAAGCTTTGTTGATACTACGGGACAAACGGCAAGAATGACCACTTTTATGCGCGATGTGAAAACAGACCGTATGGAGGAAATTGAACAACGTCTCTTGGAAAATATAGCGAAAATATTTCCAAAGGAAAGGTACACTGTTTACATGACAGGAAGTGCCCTACTATTCTTAAAAGGGACCAAGTACTTAGTCAAAAATTTAATAATGTCCTTAGCATTGGCAATAGGTCTTATAGCATTATTTATGGCCTACCTATTTCGTTCTTTTAGGATGATTATCATTTCCTTAATCCCTAATTTATTACCGCTATTGGTAACAGCGGGGATAATGGGTTTTGTCGGCGTTCCTATAAAACCATCTACCATACTTGTATTTAGCATTGCTTTTGGAATTTCCGTTGACGACACCATACACTTTTTAGCCAAATACCGGCAAGAGCTCACTTCTAGCAAATGGAAGATAGAAAAATCGGTTTACGCGGCATTGCGGGAAACTGGCGTAAGTATGTTTTACACCTCCATCGTATTATTTTTTGGTTTTTCCGTTTTCGTTATTTCCAATTTCGGAGGAACAGTAGCCCTGGGCTCTTTAGTATCTGCGACCTTACTTTTTGCCATGCTGGCCAATCTTATTCTATTACCATCTCTTTTATTATCCTTGGAGAAGAGTATAGCCAATAAGGAAGTGCTTAAAAAACCACAAATAGATATCCTACCAAAAGGAGAGGACACCGTTTAATTTGATTTGGTTCTAAAACTTCCTTTTTAGACTAAGTATTCCTTCATTTTTTTGAGCAAAGGATTATCTTTGACCTTTAACATTCAATACACTTAAAATGCGTTCAGCAAGCATAAAAGACCTCCTTTCAGGAAAGGATTTACTACAAGAAGTAACCATCAACGGTTGGGTCAGAACATTTAGAAGTAATCGTTTCATTGCTCTAAATGATGGCTCCACATTAAATAATATACAATGCGTAGTAGATTTTGAAAAAATTGACGAAGCTGTTCTAAAACAAATAAATACGGGTAGTGCACTGCGTATTTCAGGAACATTGGTAGAGAGCCAAGGTCGTGGACAAAGTGTGGAGATTCAGGTTAATAATATATACGTGCACGGCAACGCGGACCCCGAAGTATATCCCATTCAACCTAAAAAACACTCTTTAGAATTTTTACGTGAGAAAGCGCATTTAAGAGCAAGAACCAACACCTTTTCAGCAGTAATGCGCGTTCGTTCCGCACTAGCATTTGCGGTACATCAATATTTCCGTGACAATGGTTTTTATTATTTTCATGCGCCCATAATTACCGGTTCCGATGCTGAAGGTGCAGGTGAAATGTTTCGTGTAACAACATTAAATGAAAAGAATCCACCGCTAACGGAAAACGGAGACGTTGACCACAAAGAGGATTTTTTTGGAAAGGAGACCAATCTAACGGTTTCAGGACAGCTAGAGGCGGAGGCCTATGCCATGGCCTTAGGAAAAGTATATACTTTTGGTCCTACTTTTAGAGCGGAAAATTCAAATACCTCTAGACACCTTGCTGAGTTTTGGATGATAGAACCGGAGATGGCATTTTTTGATTTAAACGATAATATGGATTTGGCGGAAGACTTCATCAAAAGTGTCATCAGCTATATTCTAGAGCACTGTCAAGAGGATTTACAATTTTTGGAAAAGCGCCTGTTGGATGAAGAAAAAACCAAACCCCAAGCAGAACGCAGCGAAATGGCTTTGATAGAGAAACTTAAATTTATCTCGGAGAACAATTTTAAAAGAGTTACCTATACAGAAGCAATAGACATTCTTCGCAATAGTAAACCCAACAAAAAGAAGAAATTCAAATATCCTATTAATGAATGGGGTGCGGACCTTCAAAGCGAGCACGAACGCTATCTTGTAGAAAAGCATTTTAAATGTCCTGTAATTTTATTTGATTATCCAGCTAAAATAAAGGCATTTTATATGCGCTTAAACGAAGATGGTAAAACCGTAAGGGCTATGGATATACTATTCCCTGGCATCGGTGAAATTGTAGGTGGCTCTCAAAGAGAAGAACGTTTAGATGTGCTTAAAGAAAAAATGGCCGCATTAGATATTCCCGAAGAAGAACTTTGGTGGTATCTTGATTTACGAAAATTCGGTACTGCAGTTCACAGTGGTTTTGGCCTAGGTTTTGAAAGACTCGTTCTATTCGCTACCGGAATGGGAAATATCCGAGATGTTATTCCTTTCCCGAGAACTCCTCAAAATGCTGAATTTTAAACGCAATTGATTATTTTTATAAGGACTAGAAAACACCTATGTTAAAACAGTACCTGCAGTTTAAATTATCTCAAAAGTTATCTCCTCAACAAATACAGTTGATGAAGTTGATACAATTGCCTACGCAGGCTTTTGAGCAGCGTTTAAAACAGGAACTAGAAGAGAATCCGGCGTTGGAAAGTGGTAAGGAGGAAATGGAATCCTTAAACGATGAGTTCGACGACCCATATGAAGGCGAGAGCGATAGTGAAACCATTGAAGCTGAAGATATCAATATTGATGATTACCTGAGTGATGATGAAATTCCGGACTATAGAACCCAAGCCAATAATTATAGTGCCGATGATGATGAAAAAAGTGTTCCATATGCTT
This sequence comes from Maribacter sp. R77961, assembly GCF_044594925.1. Classification (GTDB taxonomy): domain Bacteria; phylum Bacteroidota; class Bacteroidia; order Flavobacteriales; family Flavobacteriaceae; genus Maribacter. The sequence continues at coordinate 2,363,389 of NZ_CP138991.1, forward strand.
CAGGAACATCTTTTAATCAATATTTACTAAGTCAACTCAATACTGTTTATCTAAATGACGAGGAATGGGCAATTGCTGAATTTTTGGTCGGTAGTGTAGACGAGAGTGGCTACATTAGAAGACCACTTTCAGATATTTTAGACGATTTAGCTTTTACCCAGAATATATATACCGAAGAAAAAACCATTGAACGCGTATTAGCTATCGTGCAGCAATTGGACCCACCCGGTGTGGCCGCAAGGTCTCTAGAAGAGTGTCTTATTATTCAATTAGAAAGGAAAGACAATACCCCAAGCATAGATTTAGCAGTAGCTATCTTGAAGAAATCTTTTGAACAATTTACGAAAAAGCATTACAAAAAGCTGATACAAAAGCATAGTGTTTCAGAAGAAGAACTGAAGGGTGCGATTTCTGAAATCGAAAAATTGAATCCAAAACCGGGCGGTTCTTATTCTGGCAATACACGTATGATAGAACACGTGGTTCCTGATTTTTCCATTAAAATAGTGGACGGAGAATTAGAACTGACCCTTAATGGCAGAAATGCTCCCGAACTTCATGTTTCTAGAGAATACAGCAACATGCTGAAAGGCTACAAAGAATCTAAAGAAAAATCCAAGTCCCAAAAAGACACTGTACTCTTTATAAAGCAAAAACTAGATGCCGCAAAGTGGTTCATTGACGCCATTAGACAACGGCAACAGACCTTGTTCATAACAATGAACGCCATAATGCAGTATCAAAAGAAGTATTTTCTAACAGGAGATGAGCGCAACTTACGCCCTATGATCCTGAAAGATATCGCTGATGAGATTCAAATGGACGTCTCCACCGTATCACGAGTAGCCAATAGCAAGTATGTAGATACCCCCTACGGCACCAAATTGATAAAACAATACTTCTCAGAGTCTATGAAAAATGAGCAGGGAGAAGACGTATCCACAAGGGAAATAAAGAAAATTTTAGAAACAGTCATTAATGAGGAAACAAAGAAAAAACCTCTGACCGATGATAAACTTGCCACGATTCTAAAAGAAAAAGGCTATCCTATAGCAAGACGAACAGTTGCGAAATACAGAGAACAACTCGGAATACCGGTAGCCCGATTGCGAAAACAGATTTAATGAAATTCTTTTCTAATGCCATTTCATACCTATTCCATCCGCTATTTGCTCCAATAGGCGGGACATTAATCTACTTTATAATTACACCAAAGTATAGTCCTTTAGAACTTCAAAGTGGCAACATACTTCCCATATTCATTTTAACGGTCATTATCCCCATAGTAACTTACATGATTCTAAGGAACTTACATATGGTAAGTTCGGTCATTATGCCTAGTAGTAAAGAACGTATTTACCCGTTGGCAATTAACATATTACTACTCGCTCTTATTCTTTATAAGGTCATTCCCAATAATTATGTCATAGAATTATACTTCTTCTTTGTAGGGCTAATAGGAGCTGCAATAGCTAGCCTTGTACTGCTATTTTTAAGATTTAAGGCAAGTTTACATTTAATGGGCGTTGGAAGCCTTCTTATGTATTTGATTACACTTAGCGTTCATTTTGAAATAAACGTTGTAATAGCCATAAGTCTGTTCTCTCTAGCTATGGGTATTGTAGCCAGCTCAAGATTATATCTAAAGGCTCATACCAAATCAGAATTACTTGTAGGATTACTTATTGGATTACTAACTCAGCTGCTTACAGTTAAGTTCTGGTTATAAAATATAAAATATAAAACCTATTCTCAGCGGCCTAAAACCGATAGATTCACCGTTAACTACGGCGCTATCTTCAAATAAATCAGTCAAGGAATAATAAACGTGTATATTAAAAGTGTTGTATCCTACATTTAAAGTTAACCCATACTGAAATTTCCTTATATCAGAATTAAAGAAGCCATCAGTAAAGTCGTCCGTTACTAATTTAGATCTTGCCCCTACTGCATAAGCAGCCTTCACTCCAGCGTATATTCGCCAAAACTTATATTCCTCAGCAGAAGAAGTGCGCCATCTAAATTCTAATGGGAACTCTACCAGATGTGTTTCCAATTTACTTCGTCTGAAACCTTCTACAGCCGTATCAAAAATATAATTTAACCCAGCATCATTATCTCTCACCACCAAATTGGAGTAGTAATTGTTTATAGCAAGACCGGCCCCAAGACCCAAGGCCCTAGTTCCAGTGCTATTTAAGGGGATATCTTTAATAAAACCAGCATTAAGACCATAAGAAAGATTTCGTTGCTTAAAATCCTCTGCTTTATTACGCACAAAATTATAGGTGATTCCAAAATAAAACTGGTCCTCAAAATACCTAGTATTGGCTGTATTCTCCTTAGTCGGAGACTGTCCCATAACTTGAAGAACTACACAAAATAATACCCCACAAAGAAAACTTTTCATCCTCCTATATAAATTAGGTTATCTAAAAACAACTCTGAAAGCTATTTTGATTTGCACAACACTACTAGATGTTATGTTGAATTATTTAAATGTAATAAAATAAAAAACGCTCCAAAAATATTGGAGCGTTTATAAGTTTGAAATAACTGAATCTACTACTGGAGATTTCTAAAAGCGTCTCCCTCATAGGTAGTATAGTTGACCTTAAGTGCATTAACCTTTCTTAGCTCTTGCTTAATATCCGATATAAGACCCATATTCGCATTCTTATCCACCTTTAAAGAAGTAGTTAAAACGTTTTGAAGTTCTTGAGCCTTCTTTGCTCTTTCCATAAGAATATAATCACCAACCTCGGAAGGGTTTGCAAACTTATCGTTCAATTGTATTTTGGGTTCTGTTCCGAAAACCTTTTCATATTCCTTTGTTGGTTTACCAACATAGATATATATAACACGATCCTTCTTTTCTAACTTCTTTATTTCTGTGGCATTGGGCAAAATGTTCTCAACTTTCAGAGAACTATCCTTCATTACCGTAACCGTCATAAAGAAAAACAAAAGCATAAATACAATGTCTGGAAGTGATGCCGTTGATACCGCTGGCACATCTCCATCTTTTTTCTTTGCAAATTTTGACATAGTGTTCTGTTTATTGTTCGTTAATTAGATGAGGAAGTTTCTGCCTCAGAAAGCTTTTGAGGAAATAAATCCTGAATCCGTTTTACTTTCTCTTTCAATTCCTCCTTTACATCATCAGATGTTTCTGGATTAAGATATTCAGCCTCCATTGCCGTGAAATCGGTTTTGAACAATCGCTGCGCCTCTCTGTTACGCAAATCATTATACGCACCAACTAATTCGTTCTGAACAGTTATGTAAGTGCTATATTTTGTTTCACGATCATTTTTCAGGGAGATAATTGCTTTTGAGGGATTATCAGATGACGAAGCATCTCTCTGACCCTTGCAATAGTTACAATATTCCGGACTGCCTGATGGTGCCCCCCCATTGTCCAAAAAAGCTTTAGCCTTTTCGCGTAAATCCTTAAGCTCTATCAATTCGTCGTCAGCTAAAAGCTGTCCGTTTTTATTAATATTTACTTGAAAGATATTTTTTTGTTTAATAACAACGTCTGTATCGGGCGGTTCTATTGGCGGCAACATACGATCCAATCCTGCATCTGTTTCAATGGTAGTTGTTACCAAGAAAAAGATAAGTAAAAGGAAAGCTATATCTGCCATGGAACCAGCGCTAACCTCTGGTGCTCCTGCTCTTCTAGCCATAATCTTTGTGTTTTTTATTTACTAAACATATTTTTAATAGCTGGTATGATGAGAGAAGCTACAGCAATAATTGTTAATAGGAAAAATACATTCAATCCCATACCAATCTTTTTTACTGTACTTTCATCTGACATAGCCAAGAATTCCGGATCAACATCCGTTCCACTAGCCAATACATAAGAGATACCAACCACTAATAAGAACCCTCCAACAACAAACAAAGTCTTTTTAAGGCCCTGTGGATTAGAGAATAAATTTTTAAGTGTGAAAACCAAACTTACCACTACTGCAATTCCTAGTAGTATGTAAGTAATGATAAACATTGCGTTCATTGCTCCACTTTGCGCAGCTTCCGCTACAGGCATATCCGAACTAGGTAATAAGTACCACAGCAATGCGCTTACCACACCTATAACAATCAATGCTATTTTTATAATTTTTTGCATAATTTTTAGGTATTAAAAGGTGCTACTTATTTTTTGTGATCTACCAACATATCGATTAAAGTAATCGAAGAATCTTCCATGTCATTAACTATGCTATCAATCTTAGCAATAATGTAATTATAAAAAATTTGAAGGATAATGGCAGTAATCAAACCAAATACCGTCGTTAATAATGCAACTTGGATATCACCTGCAATAAGTGAAGCACTTAAGTTACCAACAGCAGCAATTTTCTGGAAGGCTTGAATCATACCAATAACCGTACCCATGAAACCAAGCATCGGTGCAATAGCGATAAATAAAGATAACCAAGAAACATTTTTCTCTAATTGTCCCATTTGAACACCACCGTAAGCTACAACTGCTTTCTCCGCAGATTCAACGCTCTCACCTGCTCTATCTAAACCTTGGTAATATATAGAAGCCACTGGACCTTTTGTATTTCTACAAACTTCTTTCGCAGCTTCAACACCGCCAGAAGCTAAAGCATCTTCAACTTGTTGCTTTAATTTAGAACTGTTCGTGCTTGCCATGTTAAGGTATATGATTCTTTCAATAGCAACCGCCAAACCAAGAATCAAACATAAAAGAACAATACCCATGAAACCGGCACCCCCGGTAATGAACATTTCCTTTAATACTTGTGTAAATCCTTTTTCTGCCTCAGGGGCTGCATCTTGAATTAAAATAGCTGCAGTCGCCACCTTTGCACTTACCATATTTGTACCTGCTACAAATGCCCCAGCAACTGCTAGGCTTGGGAATAATTTTTTCATTTTTTCAAACTTAAATTAGTTAGTTAATAGGGTTAAAGATAAAAAAAAAACAATATAAAAAAAGTAAAATTTAATTGCAGAGAGGAAGGGATTCGAACCCTCGATACCCTTTTGGGGTATACACACTTTCCAGGCGTGCGCCTTCGACCACTCGGCCACCTCTCTAAATTAGTCTTTTTTAAGGTTGGGCAAATAACAAAAAAAATATTGGTTAAAGAAATTATTACAGGTTAATTTAGTGCATTTCACCACGTAGCTCAGTCTCAAAAACGGTTTTAAACAAGGCATCGGACACATCACTACCAAGCATATACATGGCTTTGGCTATCGCCGCTTCTGTTGTAATATCCTTACCACTAATAACTTGCATTTTCTTTAACTGTGTACTTGTCTCATATTGTCCCATTAATACACTACCTCCAGAGCACTGGGTAACATTAATTACATGTAGCCCATTTTTTATGGCCATTTTTATACTATCAATGAACCAATCGGCTGTAGGAGCATTTCCCGAACCGTAAGTCTCCACAATAAGCACGCGCAGTCCTTCCGTTTTCAGAACACCATCCAAAGCGCGTTGATTTAAGCCCGGAAAAATTTTCAAAACAGCTACATTCTCGTCCATTTGTTTATGGAACTTAGGCTTTCTATTTTTCTTATGGGGCAATAAATACTCCTTAAAAACATTTAAATGCACACCAGACTCTATCAAATGTGGATAATTTAATGAGGCAAATGCTTGAAAGTGTTCTGCGTTTATTTTAGTAGTTCTATTCCCTCGATATAATTTATATTCAAAGTACAGACCAACTTCGCGAATTACAGAACGCCCTCTTTCCTGCAATGCGGCAATCTGAATGGAAGTAATTAAATTTTCCTTTGCGTCTGTTCTCAAATCGCCTATTGGTAGTTGTGAACCTGTTAAGATTACTGGTTTTGAAAGATTTTCTAGCAGAAAACTAAGTGCGGCAGCAGTATAACTCATGGTATCACTGCCGTGCAGTACAACAAATCCATCATGAGAATCATAATAAGCCTCTATAATTTCGACGATTCTCACCCAATCCGATGTTCCCATGTCAGAAGAATCTATAGGTTCCTGAAAAGATACCGTATCGATACTGCAATCCAATTGATTCAATTCTGGTATGTTCTTTAACAATTCATCAAAATTAAACGCCCTTAGCGCTCCAGAAGCATAGTCCTTCACCATACCTATGGTTCCACCGGTATAAATTAAGAGGATTTTTTTATCGTTCACAGCCATCATATTCTAGTTTAATGGTTAGACCCCAAAGACCATTTTTGAGTTATTCGTTGTGATTTCAGCAATCTCAGCTATATCCTTTCTATAAATTAATTCCAGCTTTTCCAATATCTTTGGCAAATAGGCACTTTCATTACGTTTGCCTCGGTATGGGGTTGGCGCTAGATAAGGAGCATCTGTTTCTAATACAATATGACTCAAATCTACTTTCTCAAGAAATTTATCGATTTTTCCGTTCTTAAAAGTAACTACTCCACCTATACCAAGCTTCATATTATAGGATATCGCTTTTTGAGCTTGCTCCCATGTGCCCGTAAAACAGTGGAATATACCATGAAGTGCTTCTCCCTTCTCTTCTTCAAGAATCTCAAAAATTTCGTCAAAAGCTTCCCGGCAATGAATTACTATTGGTAATTTATATTTTTTGGCCAACTTTATTTGATACCTGAAGGCATCTTGCTGTTGCGTCAAAAAAGCTTTCTCCCAGTATAAATCAATTCCAATCTCCCCGATAGCACAAAAATTATGCTCTTGAAGCATTTCTTCTACATGCGCCAACTCTTCCTTATAATCCTCTTTAACATGGGTAGGATGCAAACCCATCATAAGAAACATATGTTTGGGGTAGGCCTGCTTTAAATCTAACATGCGCTGCGTGTAAGTTGAATCTATCGCAGGAATAAAAAAACGTTCCACTCCTTTGGAAATAGCATTTGCAATGACCGTTTCTCTGTCATCATCAAAAGCTTCACTGTATAAATGAGTATGTGTATCCGTAAGTATCATACCGCAAAAATAGGTTTATCTTTACAGATTAAATTACAAGTAAGGTCAAGAATTTAAAGGATTCTGAAACGTATTTCTAAGCAGTAAATCAAAAGACCCATGCCTACATTATCTAAATTCCTAAAGAAAAAGAACTTTATTAAAACAAATTTAAAGCTCACCAACACGGATCATTTTGAAGTGATAGCAAAAATAAATGGCATAAAAGGACGATTCATTTTAGACACCGGGGCATCTAACACCTGTGTGGGTTTTGATAAAATCGAATTCTTTAACCTGAAGTCGAAATCATCCGACATTAAAGCAGCCGGCGCAGGGGCTACCAATATGAAAACACTTGTATCTAAGAAGAATAAGGTACAGATTGGCAAATGGAAGATGAAAAAATTGAAGATTGTCCTCTTTGATTTAAATCACGTTAACGAAGCTCTTATCTCACAAAACGCCACTCCCGTAGATGGTATCATTGGCGCAGATGTATTAAAAAAAGGAAAAGCTGTAATTGATTATCGTCAAAAGGATGTATACTTGAAGCAGCTTGGGTAACTATAAATTAACACAAAGGCCCTTTCCAGTTTTTGGAAAGGGCCCTTGTATTTCGAAAAGATTTTTTTCACATCTCTAATGCTTTTTTTACATCACCTCCCATTAATAACTCTTCAGGGTTTTCCAAAGCCTCTTTAACAGCAACCAAGAACCCGACAGATTCTTTACCATCAATAATTCTATGGTCGTAGGAAAGTGCCACATACATAATGGGGGCAATTGCTATAAGGCCATCTTTGGCAATTGGTCTTTCTACAATATTATGCATTCCAAGAATTGCACTTTGAGGTGGATTAATGATTGGAGTTGACAACATAGAACCAAAGACACCGCCATTAGTTATTGTAAAGGTACCTCCTGTCATCTCGTCTACAGTTATCTCTCCTTCCCTTGCGCGGATAGCCAGTCGTTTTACCTCTGCCTCTACACCTCTAAAAGATAGATTTTCCGCATTTCGAATAACAGGCACCATAAGACCTTTTGGGCCCGAAACCGCTATACTGATATCGCAAAAATCGTAGGAAAGCATCTCCTTACCGTCTATCATAGAATTCACAGCCGGATACATTTCTAAAGCCCTAACAACTGCCTTGGTAAAGAATGACATAAAGCCTAATCCCACACCATGCTTTTCTTTAAATGCTTCTTTATATTCTTTTCGTAACGCAAAAATTGGAGACATGTCCACTTCATTGAAAGTCGTCAACATTGCCGTCTCATTTTTAGCTGAAACTAAACGCTCTGCTACTTTTCTGCGAAGCATAGAAAGTTTGGAACGAGTTTCTCCACGATTTCCTCCAGAAACCGGAGAACCCATTGAAGGAACTGCCTTAACCGCATCTTCCTTGGTAATCCTGCCATCTCTCCCAGTACCCTTTACCGTTTTGGAATCCACCCCTTTTTCATCCATTATTTTTTTGGCGGCAGGCGAGGCACTTCCAGTAGCGTAGGATGTTTTTGCAGCAGGCTCCTCTTTTGGAGCTGGTTTACTTTCTTTTGCCACATCTTCTTTTGAGGTTTCACTCTTACCACTAGCATCATCTGGCTTAGCTGCACTGGTATCTATGAGACACACTACGGCGCCCACCTCAACAGCATCACCCACTTCTGCTTTTAATGTTATCGTTCCGCTTGCTTCCGCTGGCAATTCCAAGGTAGCTTTGTCCGAATCTACTTCTGCTATTGCTTGGTCTTTCTCAACATAATCGCCATCTTCTACCAACCATTCCGCAATTTCAACTTCAGTTATGGACTCTCCAGGAGAGGGAACTTTCATTTCTAGAATCATTCTTTCTATAATTTGATTTTTCTACTTCTTTTTTGGTTTTGTCATATTGTCCTTGGTCTTATCAAAGACATAATCTATCACTTGCTGATGCCTTGCTTTACTACGGACAGAACTTCCTGCGGCAGGTGCCGCATAAAAACGTCTGGATGCCACCCTGAAACTATGTGCTTCGGTGTAATGCATCATAACATGACTCCAGGCGCCCATATTCCTTGGTTCTTCTTGTGCCCAGACCACATCGTCCGCATTGGTATATTTAACAGTAATTTCCTTCATTTGCTTTTCCGGCAACGGAAATAATTGTTCTACCCTAACTAAGGCCACGTCATCTCTTTTCTGCTCTTCCCTAGCAGCTAGTAAGTCATAATAGAACTTTCCGGTACAAAAGACCAAGCTTTTAACTTTCTTCTTATCCGCCATTTCGTCATCGATTACTTCTTTAAAGCCTTCGTTTGCCAATTCGTCCACCGATGATACGGCCTTCGGATGTCTCAAGAGACTTTTTGGTGTAAATATGATCAAAGGTTTTCTAAAGTTAGCCTTCATTTGGCGACGTATAATATGGTACATCTGAGCAGGCGTTGTAACATCTGCGATATACATATTGTCCTTTGCACATAATTGCAAATAACGCTCCATCCTAGCCGATGAATGCTCGGCTCCCTGACCTTCGTAACCATGAGGCAAGAGCATTACCAAACCATTCTGTAATTTCCATTTATCTTCTGCTGCGGATATGTACTGGTCTATCATGATTTGAGCTCCATTACTGAAATCCCCAAACTGAGCTTCCCATATCGTTAATGTGTTTGGACTTGCCATGGCATATCCATAGTCAAACCCAACAACACCGTATTCCGATAAAAGCGAATTATATATCTGAAATTTACCCTGTTCTTCAGAAAGGTGATTGAGCAATAATACTTCTTCCTCGCTCTCCTCTACTTTCATGACCGCATGACGGTGCGAAAAAGTACCTCTTTCCACATCCTGTCCTGACATTCTTACGCCAAAACCTTCTTCAAGTAAGGTTCCATAGGCCAGTAATTCTCCCATGGCCCAATCTAGCTTATCGGTCTCAAAAAACATTTTTTTCCTATCCCTGACCAATTTTTCAACCTTTCTTAGAAATTTCTTTCCTTCCGGCAATTCCGTTATGGTCTTCGCAATAGCCGTAAGCTTCTTCTTATCAAATTTGGTGTCAACAGCATCCATCATCTCCCATTCCCTAACACTGGAGAAACCTTTCCACTCATCTGCCATAAATGGTGTAATAACCGTCTTATCCTCTTTTCTAGAATCTTCCAGTTTCTCCTCTAAAGCCTCTTTATACTGTTTTTCCAGTTCGGAAACATACCCGTCATCAATGACACCTTCGCTTATAAGTTTTTCTGCATAAATATCCCGAGGGTTCTTATGCTTTGATATAGCCTTATAAAGCTTAGGTTGCGTAAAACGTGGTTCATCACCTTCATTATGTCCATATTTTCTATACCCTAGCAAGTCGATAAAAACATCTCGTTCAAAACGCATTCTATATTCCAAAGCAAATAATGAAGCATGGACTACGGCCTCCGCATCATCTGCATTAACATGAAGCACTGGACTTAATGTAACCTTTGCAACATCCGTGCAGTATGTAGAGGACCTCGCATCTAAATAATTAGTTGTAAAACCAATTTGATTGTTTACTACAATATGTATGGTACCACCTGTTTTATATCCGTCCAAATTAGCCATTTGAACCACTTCATACACCAGTCCCTGTCCTGCAATTGCAGCATCTCCATGCACAACGATTGGCAGCACTTTAGAAAAATCTTCGGAGAAGTGCGCATCTTGCTTAGCTCTGGCGATACCTTCCACTACTGCGCCTACTGTCTCTAAGTGAGATGGGTTTGGCGCAATATTCATTTTTATTTTATTTCCGTTATCAGACATTCTATCCGATGTCCAACCTAAATGATACTTTACATCACCATCAAAAATCTCCTGCTCGTAATCCTTTCCGTCGAATTCGCTGAAAATATCCTTAGCCGACTTTCCAAAAATATTGGTTAGCACATTTAACCTTCCTCGGTGCGCCATGCCCATAACGAATTGTTTCACGCCCATCTCCGCCGCTCTTTCTACAATAGCGTCCAAACCTGGGATAAGCGATTCGTTACCTTCCAATGAAAACCGTTTCTGACCTACATATTTAGTGTGTAAAAACCCTTCAAAGGAAACCGCTTGATTCAATTTTTTAAGAATATGCTTCTTACGGTCTGCATTGAATTCCGGATGATTATCATTAATGTTTATCCAATCCTGAATCCACTTAACTCTTTCGGGCTTTCTTATATACATATATTCCACACCGATGGCATCACAGTAAATTCTGGTCAAGTGACTAATGATAGCCTTTAATGTACTTGGGCCTATGCCAATAATATCACCCGCATTAAAAACGGTATCTAAATCTGATGGAGTTAGACCAAAATTCTCAATTTCCAAAGAAGGCACATATTGTCTTCTTTCCCTGACAGGATTTGTTTTGGTAAACAAATGTCCGCGGCTGCGATAACCATCGATCAACCGAATAACCTGAAATTCTTTTTGCAGAGATTCTGGCATTTCAATCTCATGACCATTGATTACGGATGTTACTCTATCATCACTGGAAATATCCAAAGCATCTAAAGAATTTTCCGTTCCAAAATCAAAGCCTTGAAAGAATGCTCTCCAACTTGGTTCTACACTATCGGGATTTTGCAAGTACTTCTCGTAAAGCTCAGAAAAAAAAGAGGTATGCGCAGTATTTAAAAAGGAATATTTATCCATGAATTACTTTCTGTATCTTTAGAATAAACTTCATCAAAAATACAACATTTACCATATCTAAAGGAAAGTTGTGCACGATTATTGAAAAAAATGAAATATCTAACGAAAATCGACTAAAATGAGAGCAAAAAACATCCTTTTATTCCTAATAACCTGTATTTCCGTACAGCTATCTTTTGGGCAATTAGGTAGTCAAAAAAGTGATTTCTGGAGACGTGTAAATTTTGGAGGTGGTCTTGGGTTGGGATTTACCAATGGTGGATTTAACGCAGCAGTATCTCCAAGCGCTATTTATAATTTTAACAATGCGTTTGCGGCTGGTGTTAGTTTAAATTTTAACTATGCCAAATTTAACGATGATAAGCTATTGGCCTACGGCGGTAGCATACTGTCATTGTACAATCCAATTCCCCAAATACAACTATCTGCCGAGTTGGAACAATTACGTATTAATAGAACACTACGCGGATTCCCAGTTGATATTACGGACAACTATTGGTCACCTGCTTTATTCTTAGGGCTTGGCTATAAGACCAATAATATAACTGTAGGCCTCCGGTATGATATTTTGTATGATGACGAAAGAAGCATTTACGCCAATGCTTTATTACCTTTTGTAAGGGTTTATTTTTAGGGTTAAGAACTATATTTTTCTCTTAGTCTTACTTTTTGGAATTCGCGTTCAAGTATGAAAAAAGCAAGCTGTTTTGAAACATCTACAGCATCCGTAACTTTAACATCTTTAAAAACTGACTCTGGAATATCAATAGCATAGAGCAAATTAAGATACTCCGAAAAACGCTCTATAAGTAAAAAATAGATTTTTTCATTAAGAAGGATTTCTAATTGACTCGGCCTAACTTGCTCGGGAATTGCTATTGGAATACTTGCGCGGTCAAAATCTTTCTGAAGCTGGGTAACTAATTTATGGTATAGTTCATTTTCATCAACTTTTCTTAATAGCTGTAAACTTTGAGAAACTTCCTTCTTCATACTATAAGAGAAAACTATCGCTTATAAATGACACCTTCCTTCATTACGAAATTTACATTTTCCAGCGTACTAACATTTTTTACTGGATTTTCTTCTACGGCAATAATATCCGCTATAAAGCCCTTTTCAATTTTCCCCAGCTCATTCTCCATCCCCAGCAATTGGGCATTAATAATAGTAGCAGCTTTGAGCGATTCTTTAACGGGAATCCCTGCTTCTAGTAAATATCCAAATTCAATTGCATTTTTTCCGTGAGGAAAAACCCCAGCATCAGTCCCAAAACCCATAGGCACTCCCTTTTTATAGGCTTTTGCCATAGTAGATTGATGTATTGGTCCTATTTCCAATGCTTTTCTTGCAACAACTTCTGGGAAAAAACCTGGCTCTTTCGCCTTTTCTGCTACCTGTTTCCCTGCACTGATGGTTGGTATTAAATAACACTTCTTTTCAACCATAAGTTCCATAGTCTCTTCACTCATAAAAGAACCATGTTCTATAGTATTTACACCTCCTTGTATAGCCAGTTTCATACCTTCATCTCCATGCGCATGCGCAGCAACGCTAAAACCATAATTCTTGGCCGTACCGGTAATTGCCTGTATTTCCTCTAGTGTAAATTGTGGATTGTTACCGCTTTTAGCGACGCTTAACACTCCTCCAGTAGCAGTGATTTTTATAACATCCGCACCATTTTTATAACGCTGACGTACTGCTTTTTTAGCATCCGCTATTGAATTCACAACCCCTTCTTTAGGTCCCGGATCACCCATTAATTCTCTTTTTCGACCATTAGTAGGGTCCGCGTGTCCGCCTGTCGTTGCAAGAGCCATTCCAGAAGTGAAAATTCGAGGTCCTACCACCAAACCTTTATTGATGGCATTTTTTAAGGATATATTTACACCCGTACCACCAAGGTCCCTGACCGTTGTAAATCCTGCAAGAAGTGTTCTTTTAGCATATACGGTAGACTCCAAAGCTACATCAGCCTCGTTTTGAGTAAACTCTTTCATATAACTTCCCTTGTTATATTCACCCTCTATATGCACGTGCATATCGATGAGCCCTGGAAGAACAATCTTACTTCTTAAATCTACCACATGGTCAATATCCATCCCCGCAACAAAGCCATTTTCTATACTTTTTATTTTTGACCCGGACACCACAATTGTCTTTTCCTTTACTAATTTTCCTGTGGTTACATCATAAATACTGCCACACTGCAAATAACTATCTTGCGCGCTAACAAAGTTGGCAATGAAAAATAGCAAACTTAAAATCGAATATTTCATAGGAACTGGTCTTAAAATGAATAAGGGAGAAATATAACATATTTCTCCCTTATCATAGTATTTTAAATAGAACTAAATTAGTCACGTATCTTCTGTTCCCAGACCCACGCAGATTTCATGGCGTCATCCAAAGTGTACTCTGACTTCCACCCTAAAACCGTATTAGCTTTAGTGGTATCAGCATACGCACTAGTGATATCACCAGGTCGTCTATCTACAATTTTATAGTTTAATTTTTTACCAGAAACTTTTTCAAAACTATGTATGGCTTCCAATACCGAACTACCTTTTCCCGTACCCACATTGAAAACTTCATAGTTTTCTTTGTTTTTACCCGCTAAAAGTCGTTCTAAAGCAACTACATGAGCCTTGGCCAAATCCACCACATAAATATAATCCCTGATACAAGTACCATCTGGAGTTGGATAATCATCACCGAAAACGGATAGTTCTTTTCTCATGCCAATTCCGGTTTGCGTTATGAAAGGCACTAAATTCTGAGGTACTCCTATAGGAAGCTCCCCAATCTCCGCGCTTGGGTGCGACCCCATCGGATTAAAATAACGCAAAGCTATTGCACTAAGTTCAGGTGTAACCTTGCAGGTATCCGCAATGATTTCCTCTCCCATTTGTTTGGTATTACCATAGGGAGATTCTGCCACCTTTACTGGAGCATCTTCTGTTATTGGCATCTTATCAGCTTGGCCATATACAGTACAAGAAGAACTAAAAATGAAGCTTGCTTTTTGCTTTTTACTTAATTCCTGCAGGATATAAACTAAGGTACCTATATTATTTTCATAGTACAAAAGCGGTTTTTCAACACTCTCCCCTACCGCCTTTGAAGCAGCAAAATGAATAACACCGGCAATATCTTGATATTTTTTAAAGAAACTGCTGACTTTTTCTTTCTCCCTCAGGTCTAATTTCTCGAATAAGGGCTTTTTACCTGAAATTTTAGTTATTCCATCTAAGACAGACTCACTAGAATTAGAGCAATTATCTACAATAACAACTTCAAAACCTTTATTCTGAAGCTCCACTACTGTGTGAGAACCTATAAACCCGAGTCCTCCTGTAACTAATATTTTCATCTACTATTTTTATGAAGCTTCAAATATATACTCAATAATTATTTATCCATTTACAAATTCGATGACCTTGGCCGAAATATAGTCCAACTGCTCCTTGTCCAATTCTGTGTGCATTGGTAAAGAAATTACTTCCTTAACCAATTGATTTGTTACCGGAAAATCCTCTTCCATATAGCGCTCATCTGCGTAAGCCTTTTGTTTGTGCAACGGAATTGGATAATAAACACCACAAGGAATGCTATGCGCATTTAAATGCTTTACTAATGCGTCTCTCTTACCGTTGGTAATCCTTAAAGTATATTGATGAAAGACATGGCAATCACAGGTATCGCAGATACCTTCACAACCGTTAACCGTTTTAGGAACAATAATATTGGCTTGCCCTGCAAAAGCTTGAGAATACTTTCTTGCGGCCGTTCTTCTTGCATCGCAATAGCCATCTAATTTGGGGAGTTTAGCCCGTAATACTGCCGCTTGTATAGAGTCTAATCTAGAATTTACACCCACTACATCATGATGGTATCGCTCGTACATTCCGTGATTAACCATTCCTCTTATGGTATGGGCCAAATCATCATCATTCGTAAAAATAGCACCTCCGTCACCATAAGCTCCTAAGTTTTTAGAAGGAAAGAATGAAGTTGCCCCAACATGACCAATAGTACCCGCCATACTTTTTTCGCCAGTTTTAGAGCGGTATTTTGCTCCTATTGCCTGTGCGTTATCCTCTATAACAAATAGCTTATGCTTCTTGGCCAGCTGCATAATAGCATCCATATTTGAACATTGTCCGAACAAATGCACAGGAACAATTGCTTTTGTCCTTGGAGTAATAGCTTTCTCTATAGCATTAATATTGATATTAAAGGTATCAGCATCTACATCTACCAGAACAGGAGTTAATTGCAGTAAGGCAATGACCTCAACAGTAGCAGCAAATGTAAAATCTGCAGTAATAACCTCATCACCGGGTGCTAAACCCAAACCCATCATAGCGATCTGCAAAGCATCAGTACCATTAGCACAGGGAATTACATGTTTTACTCCTAAATACTCTTCCAAGTCTTTTTGGAAGGCATGTACTTCAGGTCCGTTAATAAAACTTGACGTTTCCAAAATCTGGGAGATAGTGGCATTTACCTGTTCTTTTATTTCCTGGTACTGACCACCAAGGTCTACCATCTGAATTTTTCTCATTTGTTTAAATTAGGTGAAGCAACACAAAAATACGAAACGCCTGACAATGATTTTATCGAAAGAAACGTAATTTAGCTTCAAATAAAATAGTTTGCTTTCAATTTATAATACTGTAGTCTTCATTACTTGGCAACTGCTAAAACTACTTGCTTTGGCAAATGCTAAACTCGCACTTTTTGTTGCGGGAAGAAAACAGACTTTCTCTAAGCTTAGAGAAGAAATTAGCAATACAGATAGAACAATATGGATACATGCGGCTTCATTAGGTGAGTATGAACAGGGGCTTCCTATCATGCAGCGCTTAAGATTGGACTATCCTGACCATAAATTAGTATTGACCTTTTTCTCTCCCTCGGGTTATGAAATAAAAAAGAATACACCTGAGGCAGATGTAGTAGTCTATTTACCTATGGACACTAAAAAGAAGGCCATTGCTTTTTTAGACATTGCACATCCTGAACTTGTTATTTTCATTAAATATGAAATATGGCCCAATTACCTCAATGCCCTAGGAAATAGAAAAATACCAACGCTACTTATTTCTGCAGTTTTCCGAAAATCACAACTATTTTTTAAGGGTTACGGCGGTTTTATGCGGTCGAGTCTAAAGAACTTCTCCCATTTCTATGTGCAGGACAATAAATCCAAAGAGCTATTGCAAAGTATTGACCTTACAAACGTCACCATGACTGGCGATACCAGATTTGATAGGGTCTCTGAAATACTTGAACGCGATAATAGTTTAAAATTTATGGACAGTTTTTCTAAAGATCACACTTGTTTCGTTGCAGGAAGCACATGGCCAGAAGATGAAAAATGTATCGTAGACTTTATAAATAATTTGCCGAATACCACAAAGTTTGTAATTGCTCCACATAATGTAAAAACAAATCTCATTTTAAGCCTGAAAACATCTATTAAGAAAAATACGAAGCTATTTTCAGAAATTGAGGATATAGATTTAAAAACAACTCAGGTACTTATTATAGACACTATAGGACTTCTGACCAAAATTTATAGTTATGCAGACATTGCCTATGTAGGCGGAGGCTTCGCGACAGGATTACATAACACATTAGAACCTGCAGTGTTCGGAATACCTGTTATTATTGGACCAAATTATAGTGGGTTTTTAGAAGCAGAAAATTTAGTGAATCTGGGAGGCGTCATTGCTATCGCAAATAACATTGAATTTAACTCAATAGCGGAGATGCTCCTTAACAATGAAGAGAAGCGTACTGAATTGGGGCATTTAAATGGCTCGTATATCGAAAAGAATAAAGGTGCCAGCATCCAAATTATGGATGGGATACGTACGTTAATAAAGTAGTAAGCGAATTTTTTATGAAACCATCCAAGATATTAGCCCTACTAATGGTATTGCCCTTTTTCTGGTCTTGTGGAGAAATGACCTCTAAGTCGCATCAAAAGACGCCCGCCGAAAATCAAAAAAAGAGTAAGCAAAAACCAACTGAATATCAACCCCAAGATTCAACAACGAAGAAGCCTTTTAAAAAGGTGAAAAAGCAAAAATCCAAGGATACCCTAAAACCGCTAATAGCCGATGATTCGAGTTTACCTGCAGAGTCTAAAGAATTAAAACTCATTTCTAAATAGCTAATACCAACAAAATTTAACCGCACAAGAAAGCCTTTATTCGTAATTTTATAGCATCTTTTATACCCTTAGTCGATTTCAAAGTGCATTTACAGCCAACTTAATTTCATAATCCATATATTCGAGGAAACAACACTATATGATTATGGAACAGGAACTTACATCTGGGGTTAAAATCCTTAATGGTTTTTTAAAATTAATGATTGCATGCTTAGTTGGTATTCTAATAGCCATTCCGATAGCATTGATATTGGATTTCATGGGTATTATATAAAACAACGAGCTCCTTTAAAATTTTCTTAATAATACTATAAAAGCATACTTTTTATAAAGTGTGCTTTTTTTTACAAAAACATCAAATCGAAAATCCACTCAACTCGATGAAATAACATTTTCATCGCCGAAATACACTTAACGCTATATTCAAACCACAGAGCTGTACGTTTTCACAACACATTTGTAGGATTTTACAACATTTATTAAATCACGCCATCAACATTCTCTAATTTGAAACTTATAACTTTAAAGTAGGTAATGTTATGAAAGATTTATCATTTAAAACAGGGGTAGATTCCTATCTATCCGTTCTAATTATTGCAATGAATGCCTTTTTGGCCGTTGTTGCTGTTGGAACATTTATGTCCTTAATTGGCCTAATCTAAAATTAATTTTAAACAATTGTTTATCGATTAAAAATTACTTTAGGAAAAAACCTCTCTAGCGAGAGGTTTTTTTAATTTATAGCTTACATCATAGTACTAAAAGCTATTCGGATCTGCGCATAAATCCTTTTTCTCATGATTAAATAAAATCCAGGGTTTCACCTTGATAATCTAAAATTTCTGGATTATCCACCTTTAACCATTTTGAAAGAATAGTAGCATAAACAGAGCGGAAATCTATCGTATATTTTAGATCTTTATTAGCATCTAAATCCCCTAGGTTAGGAGCCTCGTTATACAATCCTGGTTTTTTCAAGTTTTTTCCAATAACGAATATGTTATTTGCAGCACCATGATCCGTGCCGTTTGCCGCATTTTGCGCAACTCGTCTACCAAATTCGGAGAAAGTTAAGATTAAAGTATCTTCTAGGTTGCCCTGTTCATCAATATCGTTAACAAATACTTCCATAGCCTTACTGTAAACATCAAGCAATCTGGCTTGTGAATTGATTTGATTAGCATGTGTATCAAAACCACCCATGGACACGTAGTAAACCTTCGTTTCTAACCCAGAGTTAATAAACTCTGCTGTGGTTTTTAACTGTTTGCCAAATGGATTTTGAGGATATGCTTTCTTGGAGGTAGCCGTTTTTGAAGTTTCATAGATATATTTGGCAGATGATTTGGTTTCTATCATCGTCTTGTAGAGGTAGCCCAGATTATGTTCGCTCAAATGAGCAGCTGTCTGTTGTTTTAGTACTTTACTAAAATAGGGAGTATTCATGTTGCCATGCAGCAACTTTGGATTTTTCGTTGCAATTCCGTTCATTTCCTTCCCTTTGAGCATAAGGGAAAGGCTATCGTCAATTTCAATTGCTGAAAACGGTTTTTTTCCATGTTGCTCTATATATCGCCCAATCCATCCAGAAGTTAAATAATTGTTGCTATCACTAGCTGTATGCCAGATATCCGATGACCTAAAATGAGAACGACTTGGATTTGGGTATCCCACATTATTAATGATGGAAAGATACCCTTTATCATATAATCGTTGCATTGGTAGTAGTCCTGGATGAAATCCCAACGTACTATTTATACGAGTTACATCAGCGGGGCTAATAGCAATTTTAGGCCTATTCTTATAATATATATCGTTCGTATACGGAACAATAGTATTCAAACCATCGTTACCGCCTGAAAGTTGCACGATAACCAATTTTTTAAATGTAGTTTCTTTAAGCATAGCTCCCTCAAAAGCCTTAATGAAACTAGGCACCATCACTAACCCACTGGCCAAACTGCTTTGCTGAATAAAATCTCTTCTTTTCATACTCCTATCGTTAACATAATTGATATTCAGGTATTGACATTAACCGCACTACATATTCTTTCTTACCCACTACTGCCAGTGTATCCAGAAAGGCTTCTGTATCTTTATCCATGCTACTTAAAATTAAAATTTCACGAAGTTCTTTATCAGATAGCAGTAAATACTCACGATTAAAAATACTCCAGTCCCTAGTAATATTTATACGTCGTTTACCCTTTTTCGTCTTCGCATAATAATCATCAAAAGAATCTTCAAATTCCCCTTTTTGATTCACGTTGATTACGGCATCATTTAGAAGCACAGATGGGAGTTTCATCCTAAATAACAAGGTGTTACTGTCTATCCAATTTTTGTCCTGTAGCCAACCTGCTACATTTGGCGGGTTCAGTAAAATCTGACCCATTACTTTTTGCAAATAAAGCACCTGTTTCTTTTTTTCAAAATTCAAAGGCACTATTCTTAATATACCCACTAGCAATTCTATTGGGGACTTTATCTTGGCACCAATATTAGCCTCATCGTAAAACCAATCGGCCATTAAAATATATTTCATAAGCGACTCGATATTATAGTCCTTATAGAAATGATCCGTGAGTTCGTTAAGTCTATTTTCATCTACTTCTGGGTGAATGAAATAGCGATATATTTTATTGCAAATAAAGCGGGCACATTGTTTTTGCCCCAATATAATATCCACGATATCCTCTCCATCAAAATTTCCGGTTTTACCCATAAAAGTCTTCACACCATAATCATGTTTCTTTTTACGCAAATAAAAATCACCATTGGGTTTAAAAGACCATCCTGTAAAAGCCCGAGCTGCTTCCTTAATATCTTCTTCAGTATAGTTACCTACGCCCAAAGTAAAAAGCTCCATTAACTCCCGCGCAAAATTCTCATTTGGTTCCTCCTTTATGTTCTGACGGTTATTAAGATACTTGCTCATTGCAGGTTCCTTGGCTACTGCCTTTACAAAAGCTCTGAAATCCCCTAAAGCATATCTTCTAAGCGTATTATTATACTGCTGTACGTGAAAAATATTAGTATCCCTACAGACAAAGACATTAGCCCAAAACAATGTCATTTTTTCCCTTAAAAGTTGATTCGTATTCGCTAATCGATTAATCCATAGATAATTATACGTTTCAATTTTCTTGCGACTTATCTTTTGTAACTTTTGCCGCATTTCCTTGCTCATTGCTCGCCTATTCTTGTCAGCTATCAAAGGCTTTAAATTGGACAAGTCCATCTCAAGCGGAATCACTTTTCTTGATCGGTAGAATAAATCATTAATAGTCTTTGTCTTATTAAAATCAGAAAGCAAGGCAATTTTACTAGGCAACACACCAAAACCAACTCTACTGTATAAATGTTTTAAATGCCTTTTTTCCATAGTCATATAAGGTATGAAGTGATATATTTTAAGACAAGATAAAGGATAAATGGTTTAATACATACCGGCTTATCTCAATTGAACAAGAACCTTATCTTGTTAGATTAAAGCTTTGAAAGTATTAAAAAATATAATCACTTGGATGCGTGTTAATACCAAAACTCCTATGAGAATTACAAAGTTTTCAACCTTACACTACAGGATGCTATTCCTTGAAAACTCTAGTATACTTGTTCGGAAATGTATCGTTTTAGATTTGATTTTACCAAAGAATTATTTATTACAATCCTATTTATTTAAAAAGTGCGACAAGTATTGAAACTTTGGACTCAAAAGTGAATATTATACGGATATCCGAAACTATTAAAATAGATAACTAAAATTACTTAATAAAAATGAAGTTAAATCTAGCATCAATAAGCACAGTTGTTATAATTCTCTTCTGTATCTCTTGTAATGACTCAAAACCAAAACAGGTAAAAGAACTTAATCCACAGAAACCACCCAATATCGTATTTATCCTATCAGATGATCAAGCATGGACGGACTATGGTTTTATGGGGCATGAACACATAGAGACCCCTAATCTAGACAAGCTAGCAAACGAAAGTTTGACCTTTACCAGAGGATACGTTCCCACCTCTTTATGTGCGCCTTCGCTAGCCTCAATTATAACTGGGGTTTATCCAAGAGCTCATGGTGTGCTTGCCAATGACAGAGTTTTACCTGGCGATGACAGAAGTGTTAAGCCTGCCTGGCGTTCTTCTTGGAGACCAAAAAACTACGCAACTGTTATAGAAAACTTCAATAAACTAAAGACGACTCTTCCCAAACTCCTCAAAGAGAAAGGGTATCTTTCGTTCCAAACCGGTAAATGGTGGTTAGGAAATCACACCAACGGAGGTTTTGACGATGGCATGACCCATGGTGATCCGGAACGTGGCGGCAGGCATGGTGATTATGGTCTTGAGATAGGTCGTAAAGGAATGGATACACTTTATAGTTATATAGATCTGGCCCTAGAAAAAGAGAAACCTTTTTTTATGTGGTACGCCCCTTTTTTACCGCACGCTCCCCATACTCCACCGGATAGCTTATTACAAAAATACCTGCCCAAAGCACCAACGGAATATGTTGCGAAGTATTGGGCCATGTGCGAATGGTTCGATATAACTTGCGGCCAACTTATGGATTATATTGAAGAAAAAGGTGAAACAGAAAACACTTTGTTCGTTTATGTATGCGACAACGGCTGGGTGCAGAACGAAACAAATGCTGCATACAACAAAATCTCCAAACGATCTCCCTATGATTACGGACTACGTACCCCTATCATGTACAAATGGAAAGGGAAAATTACACCAAAAATAGATACACTATCTCTGACCAGCAGTTTAGATATGGTACCCACTGTACTAAGTCTATTGAATATGAAGCCACCAAAGGAACTAAACGGAATTAATATTCTTGATGAAAAAGCACTAATGCAACGAGATGCCCTTTATGGGGAAATTTATGCACATGACTTCAATACGATTGATGGTAGCCTTTATTACAGAATGGCAATGACCCAACCGTATAAACTTATACTACCGGATAAAACCAATAGGCCAAACGAAAAAGTTGAACTGTACAACATCTACGAAGATCCTTATGAACGAAAGGATATCTCATCCGAACATCCTGAGGTAGTAGAAGCTTTAAAACAAAAAATTCAGTCATCTTGGGCAGAGTAATAACTTAATTAGAGAATAGGAATGAAATTCGAAAAACTTCTTTTTTTAATATTCATAGTTAGTCTTTTTGTTACCTGTAAAGAAGGGCGTCCGGATAAGGAAATAGCCCTTAAACAACCTCCGAACATTCTTTTTATAGCGGTAGATGACCTAAACACCATGCTGGGAAGTCTAGATGGCCCTGCAAAAACCCCTAATATGGATAAATTAGCGGCGATGGGGGTATCCTTTACCGATGCCCATTGCCAAGCTCCCTTATGCGGTCCCTCTAGAGCGTCATTAATGACAGGCTTGCGACCATCTACCACAGGGATATATGGTATGGTACCCGATGATATGATACGTTCAGAAAATCCAGAAACAACGGATATTTTAATGCTGCCCGAGTATTTTAAGCAACATGGATATCATACGATGGGAATTGGCAAATTATTCCATATGCATGCACCAGAAGGCATGTTCGATGATTCTGGAGGACGTGTTAAAGGATTTGGTCCGTTGCCTAAAGAACGATTTGTTTGGGATGGTTTTGGCGCATCGGACAGAAAAAAATATGGTAAAACGAGTACGGACTGGGGCGCGTTTCCGGAAGCAGATTCTTTGATGCCGGACCATCAATCTGTTAATTGGGCCATAGAGCGTCTAAACAAAAAACAGAACAAGCCCTTTTTTATGGGCGTTGGTTTTTTAAGGGTTCATGTGCCACTTTATGTTCCACAAAAATGGTTTGACCTTTATCCTTTGGATAGCATAGCAACCATGCCCTATAAGCCAGATGACTTAAATGATGTACCCGCCGTAGCTAAAATGATAAACGACCTACCCATGATGCCCTCTACCGATTGGGCCATTGAAAATGGGGAATGGCGAAAAATCATTCAAGCCTACCTTGCATGCATTAGTTTTGTAGATTATGAAATAGGGCGCCTATTGGAAGCTTTAGAACAGAGTGAGCACGCCAATAACACCGTAATTGTATTATGGTCCGATCACGGCTATAGGCTTGGTGAGAAAAGTACTTTTGCCAAACATGCACTTTGGGACGTTGCTACAAGAGTACCTTTGATTTTCGCAGCTCCTGAACTTCCAAAAGGTAAAAAAATTGACCAACCAGCGGAATTACTATCGGTATACCCAACACTTTTGGAATTAGCCGACCTACCTGCCTATAAGCGTAACGAAGGTAAAAGTTTAGTTCCAGCCATGATGGGAAATGACCAAGACCCCTCGTATGCCATAACTACCTTTGGAATGAATAACCATGCCATAAAATCAAAAAGATATAGATATATACAGTATGAAGATGGAAGCGAGGAATTCTATGACCATCAGAACGATGCTAATGAGTTTACCAATCTTGTTGGACAACAGAAATATCAACAAGAAATTGAAAAATTAAAATCATTATTACCAAAAGAAAATGCCCTTTGGGACAAAAATTCTATGTACACCTTTCAACCATACTTTGTTGAACAGAAAAAACGCGTTAATGGTTTATAAAACCAATACTTAAGTTATAGGAGCGGATAGATAGGATAAAAAATTAAAATTGAAAAGGTCCCGTTATTTAAAGTTTATCGGCCAAATATAATAAACACCTATCTTCTTCCAAATTGCGCTCCTGAGCATCATATAACATATTAAAATAATGTTTTACGCTCTTGATTTTGAGGAGTACTTGATTAACAATTCCTTCTTCAAAACCTTAAAAAAATAGCTATCTGAAATATTATTACAGTATTTTTTGATAAATTCTTAATATACTGTGAGCATTAATAAATACGGACTATAACAAGAATTTTGACTCTAAAAAAATAT
Organism: Maribacter sp. R77961; assembly: GCF_044594925.1. GTDB lineage: Bacteria > Bacteroidota > Bacteroidia > Flavobacteriales > Flavobacteriaceae > Maribacter. The sequence continues at coordinate 2,388,142 of NZ_CP138991.1, forward strand.
ACCCTACAGTACAGTACAGGATGACCTAAAAAAACGTTAACGATAATTTAACAACGTTTTAAAAGAATATTCAACTGTATGAAACGACAACCTTATGAAAAAAATTAAACTAAAATCAAACAAACTAAAATCTAGGGTATGCACTTTACTATTTTCCCTAGTATGCCTAACGGCCTGGTCCCAACAGACGGTGACCGGAACAGTATCCGATGAAGATGGTCCTTTGCCAGGAGCATCTGTAGTCGTAAAAGGAACCACCACTGGTGTCAGCACAGATTTTGATGGTAATTTCAGTATTGAAGCCAATACTGATGATACACTTATGTTTTCTTACATAGGATATGCTGGTCAGGAAATCGTAGTGGGCAACCAAAGTACAATAAACGTAATTCTAGCGGCAGATAACAAACTAGACGAAGTTGTAGTAATTGGTTATGGTACCACAACCAAAAAAGATCTTACAGGTTCTGTATCGTCCGTAAGTTCTGAAGATATTACGCAAGTACCTGCTTCAAGAGTTGACCAAGTGTTACAAGGTAGGGCCGCAGGTGTTCAAGTTACCTCGGCAAGTGGAGCACCTGGAGCGGGAACGGCTATTAGAGTAAGGGGTGGTAACTCTATCACCGGTAGCAACGAGCCATTATTTGTTATTGATGGTATTGTGGTTGGAACCAACTTCAACTTGAACAATATTAATCCCAGCGATATCCAGTCCCTTGAAATTTTAAAGGATGCCTCTTCTATCGCCATATATGGCTCTAGAGGTGCAAATGGTGTGGTCTTGGTTACGACTAAAAGTGGTCGCCGTACGGGAAGCGGAAAACCTGAAGTGAGTGTAAATGTATTCACCAGTATGCAAATGCTGCCTGAACTGCCTGATGTATTAACTAGAGAAGAACAAATTGCGTTTACAAATGAACATGCCGAGTTTAGGTCGGTTGCGGCACCTTTCCCAGATGACCCATCTACCTACCCCAATAACGATTGGGTTGATCTAACAACGGGCCCGGCACCAATTTATAATGCGGACGTATCAATTTCAGGATCATCAGAAAATGTGAATTACTATAACTCTATAAATTACTTTAATCAAGAAGGTATTGTAAAGAGCTCTGGGATAGAAAAATTTATTTTTAGATCAAATTTAGATATAAACCTAAGTGACAAACTAAAAGCTGGTTTCCGTATCAATTACTCCAGAATAAGACAAAACAATGCGCTTACCAGTTTTCAAGGTAATTTGTTCGGTACATTGCGTACCCAACCGGCATTTAATGATGACGGTACCTTTAATGGATTTAATGATGTCGTTGGTTCGCCATTCAGTAACCCGCTTGCAAATTTTGAATTGAATACGAATCAGACCTTTACCAATAACTTATTGGCCACCGCGTATTTAGAGTACCGACCTGCGCCAGGCTGGACCATTCGTTCGACTTTCAGTCCAGAATTCAATAATGTTAAACGAAACAGATTTAATTCTAGCCAATTACCGGGCAATCTTGCCGTGGGTATCACCGATGGCGGAAACGCGAGTGTTAGAACGGTAGCAAGTGTTGGTTGGAACAATGAAAATACGATACAGTACAGAACTGATTTTGGTGACCATAGCTTAACTGTTTTGGGGGGTGCTTCCTTTCAAAAAGTAGAAACTGAAATTACCGAAGCCGAGGCCGCTGGTATAACCAGTGACGCCACTGGTTTTAACAACCTAGGTAATTCAGACCCAATAAGATCGGTCGTAAGCAGCAATTTCAATGGATTTCAAATTGCATCGTTTTTCGGAAGGATAAACTACGACTATAAAGATAAATACTTACTTACCTTAGTAGGTAGAACAGATGGTAGTTCCGTTTTCGCGCCAGGGAACAAATATAATTTTTATCCTTCTGTGGCAGGGGCCTGGAACATCAATGAAGAGGAGTTCATGCAAAATCAGAACTTATTCAGTAATTTAAAGTTAAGAGCAAGTTGGGGTAAATCCGGTAATCAAGCAATTGGACCATACCGAACACTGGGGGTGCTAACTGAAGCGAACACTACCCTCGATGGTGCCGAGGTACCCGGTTTAACATTGGGTAGACCTTCAAATCCTAATCTGCAATGGGAAACCACCACTTCATTGGATATAGCATTAGAAGCATCACTTTTCGGTGGTAGAATCTTTACGGAATTCAACTATTACCAAAAGGAGACCAACGATTTACTTTTAGATGTTACCATTCCTAGACAAACCGGCTTTACAAGTCAATTGCAAAATATCGGAGCACTTGAAAACAAAGGATGGGAATTATTGGTAAATTCTACCAATATAGCCAATGACAACTTTAGTTGGAATACTACGTTGACATTAGCATCGAACAGGAATGAAATATTAGATCTTGGTGGTCAAGAATTTATAGATCTTGTTGTAGACCCTATACTAGGTTCTGGTAATACGCGATTGATCGTTGGTGAATCGGTTCCTGTATTTACAGGAGTAAATTATTTAGGAACCTGGAAGAGTCAAGCAGAAATTGATGCTTCTGGGCTTACCGCTCAAGTGGTTGGCGGATCAAGATTTGAAGATTTAAACGGAGATGGTATTATCTCCACAGAAGACAATGTTGTTTTGGGAAGTCCGTTCCCTGATTTAATTTTCGGATTCGAAAACTCATTTTCGTATAAGAATCTTGATTTTTCATTTTTCTTTCAAGGTACCTCTGGTAACGAGGTTTACAACCTAAATATGAGAAATAACTATTTCAATCGTGGAGAAGCGGTGAAATTTGGAGATTTACGCGATCGTTGGACGGTTGACAATCCAAACTCTGATATTCCTAGAGCGGGTGCGGACTCTGTAACAAATACACCTCCTAATTCAGAATATGTAGAAGATGGTTCCCATATCCGTCTTAAAGCGGTACGTTTGGCCTATAATTTCCCTACCGAAAAGATGGGCTTGGATGGAGTGAAAAATGCAACTATATACTTAAATGGTAGTAATTTGTTATTGTTCTCTAAAACTCGGTTGATTGAGCCTGAAGCAAATAACTTTAACGAAGGCAATAATCAATTTGGTAATATAGCGCTAGGATTTTTAAGTGCGCAATACCCTAATCCTAGAGTTCTTACCCTAGGTCTAAATGTAACTTTTTAAAAAAATAAATATGAAAACAAAGAATCTAATTTTATACATCTTCGTATTGTTCTCCTTTTTCGGATGCGAGAAATTTTTAGAAGAAGATCCAAGAGCAATTATTGCACCTGAAACGTTCTTTGCATCGGATAATGATGCTAGACAAGCAATACAGGGTACTTATGCCATTTTAAAGAATAATTCTATTTATGGTCAAGTAGGTTTAGATCATTTTTATGACAATGGTGCAGATATCATAGAACCGAACCGTGCTGCAAATTTTGTACAGCCTATTGGCAATTATACATTGAATGAGGCCTTGGCTGATGTATCCGTTCAAAAGATGAGCGTATCCGATACCTGGAAAGACCTCTACAGAGTAGTCTTTAACGCTAATTTCATTATTGACAGGGTAACGGATAATGAAGCCATACTTGAAGAAGTACGTACTGAGGTAATCGCAGAAGCAAGATTTTTGCGTGCTTTATGTTATTGGCATATTACCAATCTTTGGGGAGATGCCCCTTATTACACCGAAGCATTAACTCTGGATGAAGTACGTGTTTTGGGAAGAACTCCGGAAGCAACAATACTAGAAGGTGTTATATCCGATTTACAGTTTGCACAAGGTGTTTTACCTTCAACCTATCCTGACGATCAAAGAGGTCGTGCTACGAGATGGGCTGCGGCAATCATCGAAGCTAAAATTTACATGAAGCAACAAAATTGGCAAGCCGGTTTAAGTAAGTCTCTAGAGATTATTAATGAATCTCCGCATATCTTATTGCCTACTTACGAGGAAGTTTTTGACCCTGCTAACGAGTATAATGCGGAAATTATCTGGTCTTTAGATTTTGCAAGGGACATAGAAGGTATATTCGATCCGGCTTTCCCTGGAAGAAGTTTTGCGGGAAACAATAGTTGGAGACCCAGTATGTTCAATCCACGTTTAAGGGATGAACCTGCAAATACTGATGAAAGAAGTGCTTTAGCGGATGCACTTTCGGCAAGAGGCGAGGCTTTTAATGGTACAGGCTTACAGGTAGCATCAAAAGATTTTGCTGAAAAGTTCCCATTGAATGATTTAAGAAGACCTTTGAATATTGTAGACAATTACTTAGGTTTTGAATTGAACTTCCCATACATGGCTAAATTTTGGAATTTAGATTTAGCCACTTCCCCACGTTTTAACCATTCGGATAATCGAATGGTGTTTAGACTTGCCGATGTTTATTTAATGGCAGCTGAGTGTGAAAATGAAGCCAATGGTCCTGGAGGAGCTTATCAATACATTGAACCTATAAGGCAACGTGCATTTGCTACCCAAGCAGAATGGGAATTAGCAGGGTTGAGTCAACAAGAATTTAGGGAAGCCATTTATGACGAGCGTAAATGGGAATTAGCAGCAGAAGCGCATAGACGCTATGATTTAATCCGTTGGGGTATTCTATTAGATGTTGTTCAGGATTTAGAATACCGTTTCTGGGAACCTAATGTCAATATTAGACCTTGGCATGTGTTATTACCCATTCCATTACAGGAATTGGAACAGAATCCTGCCCTATTAGAGTCCGACCCAACAAATAATGGTTACCGGTAATTTAATGGCAACCAAATAGAATAACGAAAGTTTGTTTGAGTTAGTTTGAATATGGGGTAAGCACTGTGCTTGCCCCATTTTTTTTATGAGAATCTCTGTAATCCTTAGGTTGACATCGGCTAAAACATATTGCTCATCTATAAGTTTCGTTACCCATAAATAACAAAAACCATGAAAACCAATTACCTCATCTGTTTATTAATCGTAATCTGTTCTAACGTCCATGCACAAATAAAACACGGACTACGGGATGCTCAGGGTCGCCATATCATATCCCGTGGATTTGTGGTAAACACCAACGATCATAAAGGAGAGGTATTCTTTAATTCGGACGATTACCTCAGAATGGAACGCATGGGGGCAAATGCCCAAGTGATACGATTAGAATTAGGCAAACTGAGCTCCTTTCCCGGAGGCAAACTGGACCAGAACTACCTGAAAAAGTTGGATACCCTAGTCGCACATGGAAGAAATAGCGGAATGAAAACCGTTTTTAAAATGACGGTTTATGGGGTGGATAGTTTTAAGTGGGAGGACTTTTGGAAGAACAAAAAGAACGAATACGACACCTATATCAATGCCTGGCGGGTCATCTGGAAACGTTATGCAACGGAGAATTCTGTTCTGGGCTACGATATTGTAAACGAGCCAAGAAAACTGACCATGGATATTTCCTATACCGAGTTGACCAAAAAATACTTGGTTCCCCTGTACCAAAAAATTATCGATGCCTGTCATGAAATCAATGCGGATAAAAAAGTACTGGTGCAATCCATTTTTATGAACAAAGGGGAAGGTATAGATAATAACCAATATGCTGAGATTACTGTCCCGATAAATCGGAAGAACGTGATTTTCGCTCCACATATCTATCAGGACAAAATAGATTTTATAAAACCTGTCATGGATCGGTTCGACTCAGAATCGGACCTCTTAGAAGCTCCAATTTACATTGGCGAATGGGGCTTTCCTACCTTCGCGTCCACCGACACCTTGATCGCTGGAGATTTGGGACAATTAAGGTACAGGGAGCTCTATATCCGTACCGCAGAAGTTTTTGACCGTATGGGCGTGGGTAGCATAAAAGCATGGTTTTTAGGGAATAGAAGCATGCAGAATTTTCTACCCGGCGGCCCTTCTACATGGGCTATTTTTAGTGATGAAAAAGCGGCCGGAACCATAGAAAGAAAATACATTACGGATGTTATTGCCAGACCATACCCTCAAACTATTGCTGGAGATATTCAAAACTTTATGTTCCATTTCGCAACAAGAACCTTGGACCTTAACCTCCGTTCTGACAACAGTAAAGGAGCCTCTAAGATATTCATAGGGGCCAATAGACATTATCCAGACGGATTTTCCATTCTGATCGACTCCGATTTTGTGATGTACCATAATCCCTTAAAAAATGCTGGATTGGAGGTCTATAAACTTCCTGAAAATGTAAATCCGTCCGATTTCATTTGGGATGACAAAACACAAAAATTACTTATCTTAAAGTGGCCAAAAGATAAGAGTGATTTGCATGTTCAAATTGTGCCTGGCATCCGTGATTTTAAAGTGTTAGAATAATTATAATTTAAAAGAACCTCAGATGAGTACTTTCAACTTAACTATAAAATAGTGTGAAGAATTGGAACCATTAGTAGAAATAATAACTAGCAGATAAATTTGAATTCTTTTGAATTCTTTTAAAATCTTGATTGTCAAATAAACTGAAAACTTATGAAGAAAATACTCATTTTAACCCTCATAGTATCTTGGCTATCGATGGGGATGAAACCTAAGAAAGAACTCCCCATCCTGGGAATAGCCCATGTGGCGTTTCAAGTATCAAGTTTAGAACAGTCACGTGCCTTCTACACGGCGTTCTATGGATTTGAATATGCGTTTGCGGCTTATGAAGACCAGGAGGCTTGGTATTTAAAAATCAACGACGACCAGTTCGTAAAGTTGGTGTCAAAACCAGAGGGCACGGATGACAATCGATTAGTGGAAGTCGCTTTTCAGGTTTCAGACATCAAAACTACGGTTGCCATGCTCCGAGAAAGAGGACTCAAACCAGCCCCAGTTGAAAAAAAACCTGATGGTACTTTAGCAAGCGTTCTAGTTGACCCTAACGGCCATAACCTGATTTTTGTTGAATATACTTCTGATTCCAAGCAAGCACAAGCTAGAGGCAAGTATCTCGGGGCCCGCCGAGTTTCCGATCGTTTGCTGCATGTAGGTATTACCATTAAGGATGAGGCAACGGCCAACGCACTGTATCGAGATGCGTTAGGTTTTCAAGAAATTTGGCGGGGATCGCGCAAGGATGGCAGTCCGGATGCTTGGGTAAATATGCAAATGCCAGGTAACAGAGGTGACTATGTCGAATATATCCTCGTTAACGATATGAAACTGAGTAGAGCGCAAAAGGGAACAATGCATCATATGTGCCTTTTGACAGACGATATTAAAAAAGCCCATAGCGATATGTTATTTAATGCCTTACCCGACCTTGAACGATACGAGCCCTTGATTGCCCGTAACAATCGCTGGGTGTGCAATGTACATGATCTTGATGGTACGCGTTGTGAAGTAATGGAATCAAAAGAAGCCATAAAAAAATGACACATATGATACCAAAATCTCGTTTTTCCCTATTGGGATTCCTGTTTTTAGTCCTAGGTTCATTTGTTCTTCCCCAAACGGGTTTTGCACAAACTAAGTCAACCACAGTTTCGGCTTTGGACGAGGCTCCTAGTTTCTTCGGTGCAAGACGAGGCGCCTTGCCCAGAGTCAAAGAAGGCATTTCCAAAGGTGACCCTTCGCTTATTCCAGCCTATGAAGCCCTGTTAAAAGCAGCAGATGAAGCCTTAAAGATAAAACCACCAACGGTAACCGATAAAACACGGCATCCCGTTACCGGGAATCTGAATGACTATTATACGCAAGCACCCTACCTTTGGCCTGATCCGTCAAAGTCAGACGGCTTGCCCTACCTACCAAAGGATGGCGTGATCAACCCAGAATCACGTAACCCTGATTTCGCGGACTATTCGCGCGGTCAGGAAATAGGCCGTTTAGTGGAAACATTGGCCCTCGCTTATTACCTCTCTGGAAAAGAAACCTACGCTGCCCATGCAGCGCAATGTCTACAGGTTTGGTTTAATAATCCTGCCACACGGATGAACCCGCACCTACAATATGCCCAAGCTGTACCCGGCAGAAACGAAGGGCGGTACATAGGTATGATTGAAGCAGGTGGTGTGGTGCAAGCGGTGGATGCGGCGGGGCTCTTGGATGGGTCTACCCATTGGAACAAAAAGGACCGGAAGGCACTGGAGGTCTGGATAACGGACTTTCTAGATTGGTTTATGAACAGCGAGTATGGTCGTGAAGAAGTTCAGATGAGACAAAATCATGGCACGATGTTCGACGTAAGGGTGGCACGCTTAGCGCTCGCTTTGGGAAAGACGGACTTAGCTCGGAAAAAGTTAACCTCGGTAAAAGAAAACCGAATCGCGCGTCAAATAGAACCGGACGGGGCCCAGCCTATGGAGCTGCGACGTACCAAGTCATTTAATTACTCTGAAATGAATTTGACAGGACTCACTGAACTGGCGACACTCGGGGAATGGGTCGGGGTGGACTTGTGGACCTACGAGACTGCGGATGGCCGCAGCATCCGACGAGCATTGGAGTTCCTTAGACCTTATGTTCAGAAATTACCTGAAGGATGGCCACCACGGTTCTGGCACTACAAACAAATCGTTCCCTTTCATCCGGAGATTCTTGCTCCTGCATTTCGTATGGCAAGCATAGGGTATCAAGAGGAAGAATATGAGGCTATTGTTGAGCAGTTCCCCAGTTTTAAGGCATCTAGTTTTCAATTAACACATCCAAAAAGATAGTTTTTAGTAGTATGAATGACATATCGCGCATTTAGCCAAACTTTTTTTGAAAAAATGGAAAAATCTGAGGAAAACCCAAATACTTATGATGATTGAGTTATTAATTACTCGCATGATTCTTAAATCAAATGATTCACAAAAATGATACTACCGTGAGAAAAATAAAATCTAAAGAAATTTCAGCATTATTTATATTAACTTTTTCTGCTTTGCTGTTTATTTCTTGTAAGCAAGAACAGCCAGTAAATACTGCATTGAAGCAAAAACAAGATATTATTCCCGCATTAAATGCGTATTCTTTTGCAGATTTACTCAGAGCCAAGAGTCAGCGAAGTGATGAACAGGTATACACTTTGTTTAATTTACTAGATTGGTGTGCTTCAAAAGAAATTAAGGCATTAGACCCGACAGCTTATTTTTTTCCGACCTATCCAGAAGTTCCTTCCGATGAATACCTTGAGCGTTTTAAAAACCGTGCAAACGATTTGGGGATTGCTATTTCGGGAACAGGTATTAGAAATAACTTTGCCTCTCCTGATTCAGTAGTAAGAAAGGAAGGATTAGACTTGGCCAAAGCTTGGATTGTGGCAGCTTCAAAGATTGAAGCACCCGTTATTCGGGTTTTTGCAGGAGCGATTCCAGAAGGTTACGAAGAAAATTGGGAAGTACCAGCGCAATGGATGATCGATTGCTACAAAGAATTACTTCCGGTAGCGGAACAATACGGTGTTAAAATAGGTATTCAGAATCACGGCGAAATGTTGCAAACCGCGGAGCAATGTATTTATATCATGAAAGCACTTGATTCAGAATGGGCAGGCATCATCGTTGATACAGGAAATTTTAAAACACCGGATCCTTATAAAGATATCGCTGAAGTTGTTCCTTATGCAATAAATTGGCAGGTCAAAGAAAGTCTGTTCGGTCTTGGTTCGGAAATCAAGACAGACTATAATAAACTAATAGAAATTATCAGAGTAGGAGGTTATACAGGATACCTCCCAGTAGAAACCTTGTATGTTAAGGGTAAACCTTATGACCCCTTTGCATTGGTGTCAAGTATGATCGATGAATTACGCATTGCGCTGTAACCTAAACAGCACTAGAATTTAAAACTATGAAAAACACAATTAAAACCGGAATACTATCCTTTGGGATGTCCGGTAGTTTATTTCATGCTCCTTTTCTTAGGTGCCATCCCGGGTTTGAATTTTCTGCAGTAGTAGAAAGATCTAAAAAAAAGGTTTGCTTAGATTACAAAAATGTAAAAAGTTACAATGCTATTGATGAACTTTTACAGGACGAATCTATCGAGCTTGTAATTGTAAATACACCAAATGAAACACATTTTGAATTCGCTTTAAAGGCAATTAAGGCCAATAAGCATGTATTAATTGATAAACCTTTTACCACGACGGCCGCTGAGGCAAAACAACTATTTAAAGCGGCAAAAAAGAAGGGTGTATTCTTATTACCCTATCAAAACCGAAGGTATGATTCCGATTTTCTCTCGGTGAAAGAAGTTATTGAATCTGGCAAACTTGGAAACTTGGTCGAGGTTCATTTTAGATACGATAGATTTAGAAACGCTGTTGTTCAAAATAGCTGGAAAGAAGACCCTATCCCCGGAAATGGCGTGATTTATAATTTAGGTGCGCACGTTATAGATGGAATAATTTCATTATTTGGATTACCCTTAAAATGGTCAAAATATTCATCATCTGTTCGTCCTGGCACTCAAGTAAATGATTATGAACATGTTCATTTACTATATCCCAATAACTTGCAAGTATTTGTAACCATCAGTTTGTTGGTTGCGGATCCACAGCCGGCATTTATTCTAAATGGCACATTGGGAACCTTTAAAAAAAATAGAACCGATGTTCAGGAAAATCAATTAAATGAGGGAATGCAACCTGATAATTCATTGTTTGGTATAGAATTACCTGAAAGTGAAGGGATAATAACCACTATAGCCACCAATGGATTAAAAACACAAGAGAAAATCACCGCACCAAAAGCAAGTTATATGAATGTCTTTGAAGATGTTTATCAAACCTTGAGAATGGGTAAGGGGTATCCGGTAACGGAAGAACAAATAATAGCACAATTGGAAATATTGGAACAGTAAATAGGATACCAGTACCATCGATACAGGTTATCAAGCTTTCAACTGACGTATCGAAATTACTCGTTTTCCGACTAACGAAATACATAAGAATAATGAAAAAAATTAGTTCAATTTTACTTTGCTTATGCTGTTTTTCAGCTTTATGGGCACAAAACGGCATTCAGCCTGGGCAAGAAAAAACTTTGGGAGACTCCATTTCAAATCCTGCAATCAATAAAACTTTAGATGAAATAAACAATCGATTTCAACACGTCGATGTTTCCCTTATTGAGTGGCCAGATGCGCTGCAAAAGAAAATGGGAAAACTGAAAAACATCGCCTTTATGGCTGTTCCAATCAAGAAACCTGCTGAAAAATTACCGCTACTTATTTCCTTGCATGGCGGAGGAGGCAAAGAAATGCCCCTAGAGCAACAGCTTGCCCGATCCGCAAAGGTGAAAGGCCTAAGATTAGCGGAACTAACCAAAAAAGACTTGATACTATTGGAGCCGAATACGGCTGAGGATTGGAATGTTACCTCGCTGAACGCAATGCTCGATTACGTTTTGGAAAACTATAAGGAGATTGATGCAAACCGTGTTTATGTGATGGGACATAGCATGGGTGGTCGGGGCACCTGGAATTGGATAAATGAATCATCAAATCGTTTTGCTGCGGCAGCGCCCGCTGGTTTCTCGGCTGGTGATACCGGTAATCCAGAACGCTTGGTGAACTTGCCAATTTGGGGAATGGCCGGCGGAGACGACGGAGATAGGGCAACGGGCATCAAAAAGATGGTGGAACGCTTAAGGGCGGCCGGGAACAAGAATGTAAAGCATACGGAATTCCCCGGAGCGAATCATGCAGCAGGAAACGCGGCTGTTTTCAGTTCGGTGGAACTAGTTGATTGGATGCTTGGATTTTCAAGAGGGAGGCACTGAAATAACCTCGCACTAATTAAGTGAATTACCCAGAGGTATTCCCATAAGCATCTATTGAAGATAGATTTACGACACATGAAACACTAAAGCAACTAACGAATACTATAATGCAAAATCGAAGAAAATTTATTAAAAACTCGTCCATGGCGACTATCGGACTTACATCCGGTTTGCAGGCATCTGCCATGTCTTTGAAATCGGTCATAGGAGCCAACGAAAAAATCCGGATGGGGTTTATCGGCTTGGGCAATCGCGGCACTTTATTATTGAACTGGTTCATGGAGAATGACGATGTTGAAGTCGTCGCCCTATGCGATGTTTACGAACCCTACACCCTTCGCGACCGTTCAAAAGTAGCGGAGCGCTATCTGGAAATCGGGAAAGTTCCAAAAATGGGAGAAGAATTCAGTTCGAAGGTAAAACGGTATTCTGATTTTCGAAAACTGCTTGAACAAAAGGATATCGATGCCGTATGTATTGCCACTCCGGACCACTGGCATGCGATACAGACGATTGCCGCTTTGGAGGCAGGCAAACATGTGTATGTAGAAAAGCCATTGACCATAACCATCCAAGAAGGTAGGGCTATGGTCAATGCGCATAAAAAATCGGGCAAGGTCTGTGCCGTAGGGTTAAATCGTAGGGGGTCCTCCATTTACCAACATTTATCCAAAGAAGTCCAGGGCGGAATTATAGGCAAAGTCACTACGGCCCGTGCGCAACGCACCAGCAATATGTACCCTAAGGGTATTGGTGTGCTCCAACCAGAAGAACCACCAAAAGATTTTGACTGGAACATGTGGCTGGGGCCCAGAGCGTTCCGTCCGTATCAATATAACATCGCTCCATATTTTTTCCGTTGGTGGAAAGAATATTCATCACAAATGGGGAATTGGGGCGTGCATTACATGGATGTAATCCGTTGGTTATTGAATGAAGAGGCTCCCGTAGCCATTACCGCAACTGGAGGAAATTTTGCCGTTCAAGACGACCGTACTATTCCCGATACGATGGAAGTGCTGTTTGAAATGCCTTCCAAATCCATAATAAAGTTCAGTATTCATGAGGCTAACGCAGGTGGCGGGATTTCTGGAGGAGAAATTGAATTGCATGGAACAAAAGGAAACTTGATTGCCGACCAAAATGGTTATTCCATTTCTTCAGCAAAACCCGGACAATTCCAAACTTGGGATACCTTGGTAGAACCCATAGACAAGAAGTTGGAGGGAGGTACCGAGTTTGGGGATTTAGGCAGCAAAGAGAATTCAACGGGCAACCTCATCCGTAATTTTTTGGATTGTATCAAAGATGGTGGAGCACCACTTTGTTCGCTGGAAGAGGGCCATCGCTCCACGAGCTTTGCCCATTTGGCCAATATTTCATTGGAGTTGGGACAGCGTATTGAATGGGACGCGGTCAATGAGCGCATAACCAACAGTGACAAGGCCAACGATTACCTGCACTATGAATATAGAGCTCCTTGGAAACTTTAAATTAATAAGGTCATGACGAATCAAAGAAGAAAATTCATAAAACAAACAGCCTTTGCAGCAGCCGCTGTTCCCTTTTCATATGTTCTTGCCGCACCCAAAAAAGCACCAAAGTCAAAACCGTATCCTATCAATTTCTTTACCAAACCACTTGACAAATATGGACCTGATTTCTTTATGGACACCCTAAAAATGGCAGGAATCGATGGACTGGATTTAACTGTTAGGCCAAAAGGTTGCGTGCTGCCAGAGCAGGTAGAAAACGATTTGCCTAAAATTATAGAAATGGCAAAGCAAAAAGGGCTGACCGTTGAGATGATGGTAAGCAACATCACCAAGGCTGATGACCCATTGGCAGAAAAAGTATTGTCCACCGCCGCCAAAAATGGGGTTAGTCATTATCGATTGGGATATTATAAGTATGATAAAGCCTTGGGTGTTCGTCCTTCTATTGAAAAGATAAAAAGCGAAATGCAAGCGCTTACCGAATTGAACAAAAGTGTAGGAATACAGGGAGGATATCAAAACCACGCCGGAAACTGGTTCGGAGCCGCAATGTGGGATTTAGCCGAAGTGCTCAAAGATATTCCTAAAACCTACATGAGCAGTCAGTTCGATATTCGACATGCGGTTTGCGAAGGCAATAAATCGTGGGTAACGGCTATGCAACTATTAGCGGAAAAAACAGGTTCGCTTGCGATAAAAGATTTTACCTGGGACGTTAGCGGAGGGCAATCAAAAGTTAAGAAACTTCCGCTTGGTGAGGGCATTGTCGATTTCGATGTATTTTTTAAAAACCTAAAGACCTTTGGCGTTATTGCACCGATAACTCTTCATGTGGAGCATGCTTTATTAAATAGCGAAGAAGAAAGTTTACCCCTATTGGAACAACAGAAAATTTTGGTTTCAAAGCTTAAAGCGGATGTGGATTTCATCCGTCAGAAACTTGTAGAACATCAATTAAACTAACCACATGGAACATAACTCAAGAAGGACATTTATCAAAAACGGACTACTGGCATCCGGAGCCGTGGCCGTTGGTCATCCCGGAAATCTATTTGCCAATTCAAAAGAACAAACATTGAAAAACATTACCATCAAAACCGTAGATTCTAATTTTGAGAGAGAACCGCTGATCCGCCCCTTTGGATTTAAAGGAGGGTATATGTCAGAAATCTGGCAAACCATCAGCTATCTTGAAAGTACTTCGGGACAGCATCAAATAGGTCTCTGCACCCAAAACGTACTTTGGTCCGATGCCAACGTTTTTGCCAATAATTCAGAAAGCGCCGGTAATGCGCTCATGTATGCTATCACGGAACGGGCACAACAAATGATTAAAGGGCAAAGTTTTGCAAGTCCGGTAGATTTGCTTGATGAAATCCTTCCTGAAGTGTATGCATATGCCAAGAAAGTTACTTCCAATCCAAATTTGAGAAAGACCTTTGCTTTGAATGCCTTGGTCGGTGTTGATAATGCCTTATGGCTTTTGTATGCCCAAGAAAACGGATTCAAGACTTTCGATGAAATGATTCCGAAGGCTTATAAACCTTCCCTTTCCCACAACCATAAAAAAGCGGCGGCCATACCCTTAATGGCATATACGATTCCCATCGATGAGATCAAAGCAACCGTGGACGAGGGTTATTTTTTTATGAAGATAAAAATTGGGCAGCCGGGCACACAAGCCGAAATGCTCAAAAAGGACAAAACCAGATTATCGGCCATTCATAAAACGATTGGGAATGTACGAACACCTTATTCCAAAAATGGAAAATTGCCCTATTACTTTGATGCGAATGGACGCTATGAGAAGAAAGAAACCTTGTTGCAACTTTTAGACCACGCCAAAAAAATAGGTGCTTTTGACCAGATTGCCATCATTGAAGAACCTTTTGCAGAGGAGTTGGAATTCGATGTTTCTGATATTCCGGTACGATTGGCGGCAGATGAAAGTGCCCACACCGATGAAGACGCCATTAAGCGAATGGAAATGGGCTATAAGGCCATTGCGCTCAAGGCAATAGCAAAAACCTTAAGCATGACCATGAAAATCGCCCAGGCCGCACATGAGCGAGATGTTCCCTGTTTCTGCGCTGACCTAACAGTCAACCCGATATTGGTCGAGTGGAACAAAAATGTGGCAGCACGACTAAAGCCGTTTCCGGGAATGGGAAATCTAGGGCTTATTGAAAGTAATGGCCATCAAAACTATAAAAACTGGAAAACCATGTTGGGGTATCATCCACATCAGAATGCCGCTTGGGTAAACGCAAAAAATGGGGTCTACGAGTTAAACGATGATTTCTACACAAAAAGTGGCGGAATTTTTGACCGCTCGGAACACTATGAAAGCATGTTTGCAAAGCCATAGTTAAGGTTGAAAATTGTTGCATTAGCTATTTCCTTTGGTAGGTTCTTGAAAACCGGATATTCCAATAAGTTCTTTACAACTTCTAGAGAAAAAGAGGACAGTCAGGTCTTTTAAGCCCCAAGCTTGAAAAATGGTTTTTAGGCTCTTTTTTAACGTGTTTTCCAAAATTAATTTAACAAGTTATTCTTCTCATTAGGAAAAACAAGCGATGGATTAAACTGTTCTACGTCTTCGAAATCCATAGTTCCAAAACAAATTAGAATAAGCACATGGCAAACGAATCTGCAGTTATCAAATTTTTTAAATAACAAGAAGGAATCGAATGGAAATAGGACAATCTGTACTCAACATCTAATACTATATTAGTATCTTAAACTCGCTGCTAAAGCTTTTCAATCTCAATATAAACACAAAAACGTATGAAGAAATTACTCGTTTTAACCCTAATGGTTTCTTGTCTATCGATGGGAATGACAACTAAAAAAGCACTCCCCATCTTGGGAATAGCCCATGTGGCGTTTCAGGTCTCAAACTTGGAGCAATCGCGTGACTTCTATACGGATTTCTATGGATTCGAATTCGCCTTTGCGGCGAATGAGAATCAGGAAGCTTGGTATTTAAAAATCAACGACGACCAGTTCGTGAAGTTGGTCTCAAAGCCCGGAGGAACGGATGACAATCGGTTGGTGGAAATCGCGTTTCAGGTTTCGGACATCGAAACTACTGTCGCGATACTCCGAGAAAGAGGGCTCGATCCGACACCTGTTGAAAAAAAACCGGATGGCACCTTGGCGAGTGGTCTCGTAGATCTCAATGGACATCACTTGGTTTTTGTTGAATATACCTCCGGTTCCAAGCAGGCGTTATCGCGAGGCAAGCATCTAGGAACGAGACGGATTTCCGATCGTTTGCTCCATGTGGGTATCACAATTACGGACGAAGAGTCGGCCAACAAATTATATCGAGATGCTTTAGGCTTTAAGGAGATTAGGCGCGAACCGGCTAAGGAAGGTGGTCCATATGGTTGGGTGAATATGCAGCTGCCAGGAGATCGAGGCGACTATGTTGAGCTTATACTTATAAACGATATGAAACTTAATAGAAAGCAAATGGGAACAATGCATCATATGTGCATTATGACTGATGATACGCGAAAGGCCCATCGCGATATGTTATTTAATGGTTTGCCCGATCTTGAACGCTACAAGCCGATGATTGGCCGCAGTAAGCGCTGGCTGTGCAATGTGCACGATCTTGATGGTACGCGTGTTGAATTAATGGAATCAAAAGAAGTGGTAAAAAAATGATAAAGAGGTAAGGGCCGACAGAATCATGGCACTATATTCGACGTAAAAGTTTTGCGTTTGGCTCTCGCTTTAGCTAAGAACGATCTAGCTCGTAAAAAACTAAAACCGGTGAAAGAAAACCGTATCGCTCGTCAAATAGAACCAGAAGGGTTTCAGCCCATGGAGCTACGTCGCACCAAGTCGTTTGACTACTCCGAAATGAATTTGACAGGGCTTACTGAGTTAGCGACGCTTGGCGAGTGGGTTGGTGTGGATTTATGACCTACGAGACGGCAGATGGACGCGGCATACGGCAAGCGTTGGAGTTCCTTAAACCTTAGTCGAGAAAGTACCCGAAAGATGGTCTCCTCGGGTTTGGCATTACAAGCAGATTGTTCCCTTTTTGCCAGAGATTCCCGCTCCCGCATTTCGTATGACGAGCATAGGATATCTGGATGAAGAATTTTGGATGAAACGCCTTTGAAAAGCTTATCCAATAAAGAAAATTAATTAGATTTTGACAGATTTCTTGGAGCATGGGAAATAACTCGAATTGATAGCAATGGTGAACGCTCTATTCAGCTTGTTTTTAGAATCTATATAAAGGTAAAGTAGCTATTATGAAATACTTGAATAACATATTTATCTTTTGTCTTCTTATGTTGACTACAATCTCCTGTCATCAGGAAAAAAATATTCTATTATTTGATGGACAAACATTATCTGGATGGGAGGGCTCAAGCAGCGCTTTTAGACTAGAGAATGGCACCATAGTTGGAGGAAGCCTTGAAAAAGGGTTAGAAGAGAGCTTCTATTTGTGTACAACGGAAGAATATTCAAATTTTGAACTCACACTAGCTGTTAAACTTATTCATAATAACCCTAAGGCAAATGCAGGTGTGAGCTTTAGAGCTGAAAGGGTGAAGGGTTCAAACGAAGTGGCATCCTATCAAGCAGATATTGGTTATACCAACCCAAATGCAGTTGTTCGTTTTTCAGACCATACCCCAGCAGACATGAATACTCCTTTTTCGCTTTGGGGTGCCTTAATTGACGAGTGTAGAGTTGATGTTTCAAGATATCCGGATCCAGAATTTTTCCCAGCGGTTATTCTGAAAATGCCTGAAAGAGAATTAATCCATAAAATAGTAAAACCTGATGATTGGAATCAGATTCAAGTATTGGCTAATAGAAATGAAATTGAAATTAAAATCAATGGTATTACAACTGCAAAATTTACAGATAATGGTGAAGCAGCTTCCAAGGGGTATATATGCCTTCAAGCCCACCAAGGAGAACCGTACGAAATCCATTATAAAGACATAAGACTCAGAAAAATAGATTAGGGTTTATGATTGAGAAAACCATTTGTCAACACAACCTCCTATAAACAATACGGGCTTTGTGTTTATTTGCAGGTATCGCTGCCTCGGTTTTACATGTTATTTCCGGTCCGGACCATTTGGCGGACGTTACGCCCTTGGCTATTGAAACGAGACGAAAAGTCTGGAAGATTGTTTTGTTCTGGGGTTTTGGGCATTTAGCGGGAATGCTCTTACTCCGTGTTTTTGATGTGATTTCTTTTAGAGTTACAGGAACTTTCAAATCAATACTTAAAATTCAAAAAACCAAACAAACCGGTTGCGAAATAGATGCTTGATTTTCAGAATACGTCAACATGCCAGATTTTTTATCAACTTTAAAAACGACGATATTATTCGATTTTCTATTGGCTACCAAAAGAAATTCACCATCGGGGGATAACGTGAAATTACGGGGCCAATCTCCTTGTACTGGCTCATTGCGCAATAAACTTAGTTTTCCTTCTTCCGTTACAGAAAAAATGGCAATGCTATTGTGGCCACGGTTCGAAGCGTATAAAAACCGACCGTCATTACTTAGACGAATATCGGCACACGAATTTTTATCCTTAAAATCTGGTGGAAGGGTACTTTGCTTATCGATTCTGGTAAATGTTCCTGTTTCTTTATCCACTGTTGCAGATACCACCGAACTTGAAAGTTCGTTGATCATAAATACTTGGTTTTTATTAGGATGTGCAATTAATAGCCGTGGCCCATCACCGGGATCAGCGGCAAAAGCCACTTGTGGTTCTTGCAAGTTTCCTTCGGAATCAATAGGATATTGCAGTACCTTATCGATACCCAAGTCAGAGATATATAGAAACCGGCCAGAAGCATCGAATAGGGCGCAGTGCGCACGTGGAGATTCTTGGTTGGGCAGAATCGGCCCGGTACCCGAATGTTGCCTTGTTTGGGTTCCCCCAGAAATAACCCCATTTGAATCTAGAGGGTATACCGCAATATTGCCAGAACTATAATTAGCGACCGCAAGCAGATTTTCGGCTTCGTTCAAGACAACGTTACAAGGGCCTTCACCTTCAACAAGATGAGTGCTTTGAAGATTTAAGGCTGTTCGGTCCTCATTCCATTTGTAAATTGCAGTAGTTGCGGGATCCGGTCGGTTTACCGAATACACTGTAGATCGATCTTTAGAAATACAAAGAAAAGTCGGACTCGTCTGTTCGGCCAAAAGTATTTTATCGCTCAGTGCTCCGGTAGCAGGGTTAAAATTGTATTTATAGATGCCCTTACTTTCTTCATCACTATAGGTGCCAACCAAAAGTTCGATGGTGCTCTCAACTTGTTCTACTTCCATCTCGGATACAGTTTCAGAACGTTGGTTTTTTTTGGTGTCCTGTTTACAGGCCATGGCCAAAATTAGGAGCGTGTAGATTAATGTGTTTCTGATCAACTTTATTTCTGTTTTCATACTTATATACTTAAAACCATTTATTGAATCAATCGTCTGCGTTGGTTATTTTTAAAAGGTTTGTAAACGGTTACAGATTCTTCATCGATAAGATACAAAAAAATAGGCTCTGATTGTCAGGGCCTATTTTCATTAAGTTTTTACTACCTTGCATATGAAATGATTGAGTTTATTTTAAATGACGAATTGATTCGGACTAAATTTCAAATAAAGGTGTTTTATAGTAAATGAACCAAGTTCAATAAAGACCTCCTTAAACTATACTTTTCAAAGTACGACCTAGATAGTATCCTAACGGAACCCTAAGACTTTAAGACTCCTGCGGGGTACGAAAAGCGATACGTTCCCGAGCTTATTTTTATCTTTTTGCCCTAATCGGTTTGTTCCACTTTCTTTTGTACCTCTGATTTCAATTTGGCCTCATTCAATAACAAGTTTGTTAATGAAGCCTGTTGTAAAGTAACCGTGCCTGTACGATTTTCCCTGGGAATGAAAACCCCGCACTTACATATATGGCATTGACGGCTAGAACTGCAAGTCATATGCTTGAGCGACTAAAAAAATTCAATTTATATTTTAGCGGAAGAACTGCCGCAGATGTTATTTTAAAAACGTACAATTTATGGAATCATCACCTTTAGAGGAACACGGCAAATAGAAAAAATAGCATTTTTCAAGAAATAAGGCTGTAGCAATTACCGAATAATTTGTATTTTCTTTTGAAATTTCCTGTAATATATCTATGAAAAGTTGTGAAAAACATACTACTCTTCTTTGTGTGGCTATTCTGCTGACCTTTGTTTTTCAGATTTCAGCACAGGAAAAGAATGGCCTGCAAAGTATATTGGACGACCTTACCACTTATACCGAAAGCACTCCTCCGGAGAAAGTCTACATACAGACCGACAAAGACCTTTACATTAACGGAGAGACCATTTGGTTCAAAGCGTATTTACTGGACGGAATAACCCATAACACCACTGCGCTAAGTCGGGTCATTTACGTGGAACTCGTCGATTCAAAAGAGGAAATAATAGCGCAACAAAAGCTATATGTAGCGGCCTTAGGAGCCGCGGGAGATATAACCCTTCCAAAAGAAATTGAAGGAGGTTCTTTTACCCTTCGAGCCTATACAAAGTATATGCTGAACGAAAAAGAACCCGTACTTTTTCAAAAGGAGATTCTCATTTCATCCCGACAGAGCACTTCGAACGATGAAACCGATAAACGTTCGAAGAAAAAAGCAGCAAGGAAGAAAGGGCGAAAACCTGAGACAGATACCTTGCAACAAACCAAACCAATTGTTCAATTCTTTCCGGAAGGTGGCGACCTTGTGACCGGTATCGAAAGTGTCCTGGGCGCAAAGATTACCGATTCGGAAGGAAATGGTCTTTCTCTGGAAGGTAAAATTCTCGACCAGAACGGTGATATGGTATCGCTCTTTGATAGTTACGAATTTGGTTTGGGCTGGACTTCCCTTAAGGCAAAACCAGAAACCGATTATTACCTACAGATTCCATTCAATGGTAAGATGGTTGTGTATCCGGTTCCAAAGCCTATCTCAAAAGGCTATGCGTTACGTATCATGAACCGTGGAAAGCATTTAATGATAAGTGCGTCCACAAATATCACCAATGGTCTGCAAGGTGCATTTTTAATAGGTCATATTCGGGGAGATATCATCTTCAAACAAGCCCTGAAAAACATTAGTGAAAACAGCACGACCATAAAATTGGTCACTTCAAAGCTACAAGATGGTATTGCACATTTTACCTTGTTCACGCCAAACGGTGAACCTGTATGTGAGCGATTGACCTTTATCGATAACCCCAAGAACGACTTGGAATTAACGGTAGAAACTAATAAACCAGAATATGGCCTGCGCGATAAAGTAGATGTGGAGCTTGCCCTAACTGACGACAAGGGGAAACCGCTTACCGGGGATTTTTCAATGAGCGTGTTTACCCAGAACCAAATGCAAAAAGATGTGGACAACATTAAGAGCTGGTTGTTGTTAAATTCTGATTTGGGCGGGACAATCTCGAACCCGAACTATTTTTTCGAAGAAGATGTAAAAGGCCGCGAATATTTGTTGGACCTGCTTATGCTTACGCACGGTTGGCGGAGGTTCACTTGGAAATCAATTATGAGCGATAGTATTCGAAAAGAAGTGTCCTTCCCTCCGGAAAAGGGTATTATGATAAACGGCACCACCACAGCGCTCAATAATAAGTACCAACCCAAAAAGGCATTGGCGACCTTGAATATTGTTTCAAATGAACTCATTCAAGAAAAGAAAATGACCAATGCACAGGGTAAGTTCAACTTTGGGCCTTTCATTTTTATGGATAGCATTACGGCGGTTATCAAGGCAAAGAGCATATCCCTTACCAATAAAAAGAAAGACCGCATATCCATCTATCTGGACCAACATTTCCCTGAAGTAAAGGTCAAAAATAATGGGAAGACAGATGGTGGCACTACGAAAAAGATAATCAATACCATTGCAAAACCCTATCCTAATGTGGTAGAGCAAAAAACAGTCACCGATTTTGAATATGACCCCGATGTCACTTACTTGGACGAGGCCGTGGTAAAGGATAGAAAAATAAGCAAGCGAGCGCTCCTTGATGAAAAACTCAACGCGCGAACATTACACGGATTTGCATCGTCCAGACTTATTCCTGACTCTATTCCAAGTTTGGGTAAGGGGGCAGTTAATGCGTTCAGTGCGTTACGATTTGTGGCTGGGGCACGCGTTATTGGGACTTTTCCAAACGAACGGGTAGTGATAAGAGGTGAGAAACCCTCTCTTTACTTGTTAGATGGTGTACAAGTGTCCGCAGGTCAAATTCAAAGCATTCGGGTTTCCGATATCTTGTTCATAGACGTGCTCAAGGGCGCCGATGCCGCTTTTTATGGGGGGCGAGGTAATGGTCCCGTAGTGGCCGTTTATACTAAAACAGGGGAAGATATAGCTCAAAATAGAACTCCCGATTTTGAATATGACCCCGATGTCACTTATTTAAATGAGGTAGTTGTAAAGGATAAAAAGATGACCAAGCAAGAGCTCCTTGATGAAAAACTCAATGCTAGAACCATATACGGATATCCTTCAACCAGATTTATCCCTGACTCCATTCCTGGGCTGGGAAACGGAGCGGTCTCGGCATTCAATGTTTTAAGACGTGACCCCGGTGTTAGGGTTCAAGGTACCTTTCCAAACCAACGGGTATTTATCAGGCCTATATTCGGCGAATATGGTGGGAGACCTCCTCTTTACTTACTAGATGGTACACCGGTATCTGCAGGTCAAATTCAAAGTATTCGAATTTCCGAAATCTTGTTCATTGACGTACTCAAGGGCCCTGATGCCACTATTTATGGGGGACGAGCTGGTGGTGGCGTAGTGGCCGTTTATATGAAAACAAGTGAGGATATACAGCAAAGACCAAAAGAGATTTCGGGTTTTAGTAATGTGATAATTCCGGGTTTCTATAAAGCACGGGAGTTTTTCAAACCCAACTACGCCATCGCAAAACCAGCGCACAAAAAACCAGACTACCGCAGAACCTTACATTGGGAACCTGATATCTCAATAAAAGAGGACTCCGCTTTTAAGTTGCACTTTTACACAGGTGACCTTAACGACACCTATATGATACGAATAGAAGGTATGACTTACGATGGCAGAGCTGTGAGTACTCTTTATGGCTTAAATGTTAGGGAAATGGATTAGTATCTTAATAACTCTTAAATCGATCATTTAATAGTTGAAAACAATCGTAGCATTGGATTTTATAAAATAAAAACCAAGAAGTGTTGATTTCACGCTAACCATATTATAGACTTTCTACCACCTGACTGGGCAAAAACCCTATTCGGTGTGCTTTTGCCATAACCGATGCTCCCTCTGGGATAGTTACAGGCGCTATGTAAACGCTCCAAGCCTCAGGCACCTCACCATTGGCAGCAATAACTTTATATCCTATGGATGCCCCTTCCGTTGCGCATCCTAGCGTTAAAATAGCACCTTGTAGGTTTATATTTGGAGTTGCCGTAAGGGGCTGGGTTTCTCCACCTTTCCAAAGCTGGGCCAATAGCTCTTTCTCGGGTAGATTGGGTTGGTCTCCTATTTCAGTAATCCAACGGTCCATCTCGTTTTGTAGCTCTTCCAGTTTATCGGCATACTTGGAATCGTTCACCAAATTATGAAGTTCATGGGGGTCGTTTACACAATCGTATAATTCTTCGGGAGCCTTGGTTTTCCTGAACCATTGCATTTGTATACTGTCCAAGGTTCCGGCATCACGCATACGCAGTAGCTCTTGCATGGTGGGTATGCGCTCCCGATAATCAATAGGCAAATAATACCCTTGCTCTGGTCTGTAGTTGCGTATGTATTTAAAACGTTTGTCACGAACGGCACGGATGGCATCAGTATATCCATCAAACCTATCGGCGGCAGCATGGATGTATGTTCGATTTTCATCAGCCTTATAATTACCCAAAAAAGCTTGTCCTTGAATATGTTCGGGTGGCTTGCTCCCTGTAAGCGAAAGTAAGGTCGGCGCAAAATCGATAAAGCTTATCAGTTCATCATTTTTGGTTCCCGCATGCATTTGATTCGGAAACCGTACAATCATCGGCGTATTTAATCCAGAATCATAAATCAATCTCTTTTGCCTTGGTAACGGCCCGCCATGGTCCCCATAGAAAAATATAATGGTATTTTCTAGAAGTCCGTCATCTTCCAATTGTTGCAATACGGCACCTACTTGGCGGTCCATCTCAGCGATATTATTATACAATTTCCACATATCGCGTCGTACGATTTCGGTATCCGGTAAATATGGTGGTATATCAAATTCCGTATCCTTATACAAATGCTTTGGCGTGTCTTCCTCGGACAACCGGCCTTCTTTCCATTTAAAATCCCGGTTACCAGATTGGTGGTGTCTTTCTTCAATATACCGATGCCCGTAGGGCTCAAACAATCCAGATTCGTGCGTATCTGTAAAATTCATTACAGCAAAAAAGGGTTGTTCTTCTCTTCTATTTCGCCAATGCGCATAAGGACTACTTTCGTCCCAAGCGGTCATCGGGGCTTTAAATTGATAATCGGTTTTATAATTATTGGTACAGTAGTACCCATCGGCACGCAACTGTTCACTTATCATTCGTACCTCAGGTGGTGGCACCGCTCCGTATTTTGGCAAACCTGTAACTTCCATGTAAGAGGTAGTCCGCATATGGTTAGCGCCAATACTGGACGGATACATCCCTGTGGCTATCGCCGCCCTACTTGGTGCGCAAACTCCCGATGTAGAATATAAATTTGGATACACGACACCTTCCCTTGCGAGGCGACTTAGATTGGGTGTCACAATGGTAGAATCCCCAAAGGATGGTAAATACGCACCCATGTCTTCCGTGACCAACCAAAGGATATTAGGTCGCTCTGGTAAGGTTATCGTTTTTTCCGCTGATGCGTCTTCGGCTTTCTTTGTTGTTGAATTACAGGCCAATAGCGATATTCCCAAAAGAAAAAGGGCTGCGTATTTATATTTGTCACGAACAAAAGAATTACTCATAGAACTTATTTTGTAAATTAAGCTGCATTACAATAATAAGGGTATTTCTTTTTATATCTACCCTGCTCTATACTGATATCCAATGAATAAAAATGACTTCTTGTTACAACATAATCATCTCAACACCCTCTGGGTAACGACACTGTTAGTCTGCCTATTTCAAAGCGCCCCTGCAATAGCCCAAGTTAGCTTGCCTTCCTTTTTCTCCGATAATATGGTATTACAACAAGACGAAACAGTGGCTATTTGGGGTACTGATATACCAAATACGGTAATCGTTATAGAAACCAGTTGGGGTGAAAAAATCGACACTAGATCCGATTCAGATGGATATTGGAAAACCAAAATAAATACGACCAAAGCGTCTTTTACACCCCATCAATTAACCATAACGGGTAGTTCGGTCCAAACATTAAAGAACGTGCTTTTGGGAGAGGTTTGGTTTTGTTCCGGGCAATCCAATATGGAGATGCCCATGAAAGGTTTGGGGAATTCTCCCGTGAACGGTGCCAACGAATTTATCCTCAATGCTAAAAATCCGAATATACGATTGTTCAATACGGAACGTGCAGGAAGTCTTTCCCCTGAAAACGATGTTATCGGCAGCTGGGAAGAGGCCAATGGCGCATCGGTATCCAACTTTAGCGCCATAGGGTATTTGTTCGGTAAAAAATTATGGGAACAATTAAACATCCCCATTGGAATAATTGAATCCTCATGGGGCGGCACGCGAATAGAGGCATGGCTACCAGAAGATGCATTACTAAATTATTCGGAGGTAAACTTATCAAAGACCTTAAATGAAGACCCTAACCGCAGAAAGCAGCCCACACAGATTTTCAACGCCATGATACATCCCTTTCAAGATTTTAACATCAAAGGTTATCTATGGTACCAAGGCGAAAGTAATAGAACCAATCCAGAACCCTATAAAAAATATATGCACAACTTGGTAAATACCTGGCGTTCACAATGGAACAATAAAGACCTTCCCTTTTATTTTGTTCAGATTGCCCCGTATGCGTATGAGCAATTTCGCCAGACAAATGCAACCAATGCAGATTTAATTCGCGAATCACAGTTATTAGCCTCTTTGGAAATTCCGAATAGCGGACTGGTAGTGACTTCGGATGTTGGAAAATGCGATGATATCCATCCTCCGGAAAAAGAAACCATAGCAGACCGCTTGGCCTATTGGGCCTTGGCCAAACAATACGGTTACGACCAAATACACTTCGCAGCACCGGTATACGATTTTATGGCAGTCAATAAAAACACCGTAGAACTTAGCTTTAAATCGATTCAAGACAATGATAAGGTCAGGCTGTCCAGCTTTAGGCAAGCGCTAACCGGTTTTACGATTGCAGGTACGGACAAGGTATTTTATCCTGCCGAGGCAAGCCTAAATAACAACGGAACAATTTCCCTGAAGAGTTCAAAAGTTCCGAATCCGGTTGCGGCACGGTATGGATTTGAGGATTGTTTTAAGGCTACGCTCTACAATCTAGCCAAAATACCGGTGTCGCCTTTTAGAACAGATAGCTGGTAAGCGTTCAGGACAGAACAGGATGGATAATGTTCCCTCTACAGCTATGTTTGGTAGTACATGAAAAACACATCGAATTGGTTCAGAAAACCGACTCGGTCATATCCATCTATAAAAAAGATATCTTGATGAAAATGAGACTTCTAACAATTATTTCTCTTTGTTTAATAAGCGGTTTAACGCGGGCGCAAAAATCGACCCAAAAGGCAAAAAAACCCAATATCATTTTCATTCTTACGGATGACCAACGTTTTGATGCAATAGGCTATGCCGGCAACAAATTGATTACCACTCCGCAAATGGATAAGCTAGCCAAAGAGGGCACCTATTTTAAAAATGCCATGGTAACTACCCCTATTTGTGCGGCGAGTAGGGCCAGTATATTGACAGGGCTATACGAACGAACTCACAATTTCAATTTCCAAACCGGAAATATTCGCGAGGAGTATATGACCAACTCTTACCCGAGAATCCTAAAGGAAAATGGCTATAAAACAGGTTTTTATGGAAAATACGGCGTACGCTATAACGATTTGGACAAACAATTTGATGAGTACGAATCTTATGACCGTAACAATAGATTTAAGGATAAGCGCGGTTATTATTACAAAACCTTAGGCAAAGATACCGTACACCTTACGAGATACACGGGTCAAAAAGCCCTCGATTTCATAGCGAATACAGATGGCAACGAGCCGTTTTGTCTTTCCCTAAGTTTTAGTGCACCACACGCTCATGATCCTGCAGAAGACCAATATTTCTGGCAACAGGAATCGGACGCATTACTAAGAAATATGAACATGCCTGGCCCAGCACTCGGGGAGGACAAATATTTTGAGGCACAACCCAAAATTGTCCGTGATGGTTTCAATAGACTTAGATGGAACTGGCGTTACGATACTCCAGAAAAATATCAGCATAGTGTAAAAGGGTACTACCGTATGCTTTCCGGGATTGACCGTGAAATTGAAAAAATAAGAAACGAACTCGATAAAAAAGGTATCGCCGATAACACCGTTATTATCCTCATGGGAGATAACGGGTACTTTCTTGGAGAGCGACAAATGGCGGGCAAGTGGTTAATGTACGACAACTCCGTTCGCGTGCCGCTTATCGTTTTTGACCCAAGACAGAAAAAACAAAAGGATAGTGATGCATTCGCCCTTAATATAGATGTACCGGCTACCATCTTAGATTTGGCAAACATTGAAGCTCCTAAAACGTGGCATGGAAAAAGCCTGATGCCCTTAGCCGCGAACAAAACCAAAAATTTGGAACGCGATACCGTGCTAATTGAGCATATCTGGGACTTTGAGAACATTCCGCCCAGCGAAGGCGTCCGTACCAAAGGTTGGAAATATTTCCGCTACGTGAACGACAAAACAATAGAGGAACTTTATGATTTAAAAAAAGACCCTCAAGAAATCAACAACCTTGCAAAAGACCCTTCTTACGCGAACAAATTAAATGCATTTAGAAAATCTACGGATGCGCTGATTGCAAAACATAGTGATTCCTACAGAGCGGCACCAACGGACCTTACCGTAGAATTGATTCGCTCACCAGAAACGGAAGTAGCTATTTACGACCTACAGCCAGAGTTTGGTTGGACGGTACCTTTGGGGTCTAAATTTCAATCGGGCTATCAAATTTTATTGGCCTCTAGCAAATCAAGTATCGATGACAACAATGGCGATGTATGGGACAGTAAACGTGTAGGCTCCAGCGCATCTACAGACGTGGAGTACACGGGAACACCCCTAGAAGTTGGAAAGACCTATTATTGGAAGGTGCGTATTTGGGATCAAGATAACCGTTTGGTAGATTATTCCAAGACCCAAAGTTTCACTACCGGTAAAAGCGATAGTTACATTATTTCCACAGAAAATAAATACGAAGTTGACGAGGTAACTCCCGTGAAATTTGAAAATAGAGGTGATTTTTACTTTATGGATTTTGGTAAAGCTGCCTTTGCGACGATAGATTTTAATTATGAAGCTAAAGAACCACATACATTAAAATTTAGAATCGGCGAAATGCTTGATGATAAAGGAAATGTAAATAGAATACCACCAGCAAAAAGTAATATTCGTTATCAAGAGGTTACAGTTGATGTAAAACCGGGAAAAACGAAATATCAAATAGAAATCAATCCAGTGCCAGACAAGCGTATGAAAGGGCCAAGTAAGGCTATTCCTTTACCAGAAGGTTTTCCCGTGCTACAGCCTTTCAGATATGCTGAAGTTGAAGGCGCTAAAACAGCTTTAAAAGCCGAAGATTTTAAACAATTACGACACACAAGTTATTGGGATGATACTGCAAGCAGCTTTAAAAGTAATGACGACATTTTAAACCAAATTTGGGATTTCTGTAAATACTCCATCAAGGCGACTACTTTCGCTGGCCTTTATGTAGATGGCGATAGGGAACGTATTCCTTATGAAGCTGATGCCTATCTAAATCAGTTAAGCCATTACACTACAGATAGGGAATTTGCTATAGCAAGGCGCACCATAGAATATTTTATGAAAAATCCGACATGGCCTACAGAATGGCAACAGCATGTAGCGCTATTAATTTATGCCGATTATATGTATACCGGTAATACAGAATTAATAGAACGTTATTACGAACCATTAAAACATAAAACACTTTTTGAGTTATCCAACGAAGATGGTTTAATAACATCAACAAAAGTTACCGAAGAGTTTATGTATAAACTCGGGTTTGAAAAAGGTTATAAAAAACCTTTAACAGATATTGTAGATTGGCCTTCAAAGAATTTTGCAGGAAGCAAAACCAAGGGAGAACGCGATGGTTTTGTGTTTAAACCCTATAGTACGGTAATTAATTCTTTTTTCTATGAGAATATGAAAATCATGGCCCAATTTGCCGAATTGCTGGGCGAAACCCAAGATGTATTAGATTTTGAATTACGCGCCGCTAAAGCAAAAAAAGCAGTGAATGAACAAATGTTCGATGCAGAGCGAGGTATCTATGTGGATGGAATAGGCACAGAACACGCCTCCTTACATGCCAATATGATGCCGTTGGCATTTGGTCTTGTACCTGAAGAACATTACGAAACGGTTGTAGATTTTGTAAAATCTAGAGGAATGGCTTGTAGCGTTTATGGAGCTCAATTTTTAATGGATGGTTTGTATAATGCAGGTGAAGCAGATTATGCACTTGAATTATTAACCAGTAAGGCAAAAAGAAGCTGGTACAATATGATTAGAATAGGCTCAACAATTAGTTTAGAAGCCTGGGATTACGAGTATAAAGTTAACTTAGATTGGAACCATGCCTGGGGTGCAGCACCTGCCAATGTAATACCGAGAGGATTATGGGGCATAAAACCAAAGACAGCCGGGTTTGGAATTGCGACTATTAAGCCTCAAATGAGCACCTTAAAATCGAGTACTATTGAGGTGCCTACGGTAAGAGGTACCATCAAAGGAACTTACACGCACAATGGCCCAAGATTACAGACCTATGAAATAGAAATACCAGGTAATATGGTCGCCGAGTTTTCCTTGAACAATTTAGATGGAAAAGACTTTATTCACAATGGCAACAAAGTGCCATCAGCATTTGAATACATCAGATTAGACCCTGGAAAACATACCATTCAATTAAAAATTAATTCATTTTAAACACCGACCGTTAACTGTAGCTATATATAATCGCACCTATGAAAGTATTCAAGAAATTGTTTCTAAACATCATTTTCATAGGTGCTGCGTTATTAGTTGTGTCGTGTAATCAGAAAAAGGAGCCAAAAATAGATGGCGAACTTAAAAAATGGCACCGGGTTACGCTTAGTTTTGAAGGACCGGAAACAGACGAACTCGCAGCGGTAAATCCTTTCCTGGACTACCGACTGGACGTCACTTTTACGAACGGAACTAAAACCTATGTCATTCCTGGGTTTTATGCTGCAGATGGTAAAGCCGCTGAAACCAGCGCAACTAACGGGAACATATGGCAAGTACGTTTCACTCCCGTTGCCATTGGCGAATGGTTCTACTCCGTATCCTTTAAAAAAGGGAACGAAATTGCGGTTGCCAATAGTACTGAAAACGCAGCATCCGCTGAATTTATGGACGGACAGACAGGCACTTTTAGCATTACGGAATCCGATAAAACTGGGCGAGATAATAGAACAAAAGGCCGACTGCAATACATAGGAGAATCCTATTTACAGTTCGAGGAG
The DNA here is from genome assembly GCF_044594925.1 of Maribacter sp. R77961. Lineage (GTDB taxonomy): Bacteria > Bacteroidota > Bacteroidia > Flavobacteriales > Flavobacteriaceae > Maribacter. The sequence continues at coordinate 2,419,109 of NZ_CP138991.1, forward strand.
ACCAAAAAATATTTTATAAAATTGGGAGTCGATGCTCCCGAAAACTTGTTAGGTTACGCAGATTTTGATGCACACACCAATGCCCTTGATTTTTTAAAGGAATGGGAACCCCATGCAAAAGATTTTACGGCAGACGCCCAGCCCTATGTCTGGAAAGAAAATAAAGGTAAAAACCTGTTAGGGGCTATCAACTATTTGGCTAGTGAGGAACTCAACGTCTTTTCCTTTTTGACCTTTAATGTGGACGGAGACGATAGAAACATCTTCCCCTACCTCTTGAACAAACCGGTTGCCGAATATGAAACCTATGCCAGCGATAAAGAGAACAAAGAAGCTTGGGAAACCTTTTTTCATAAGACACGATTGGATGTTTCCAAGTTAGACCAATGGGAACGCATTTTTGAATATTCCGAAACACTAGGCATGTTCCTTCATTTTAAGACCAATGAAACCGAGACGGACCATTTGATGGACAAGGGTGTTTTTGGTACGGAAGGAAAACTCTATTACCGAGAATTGATTGCCCGTTTTGGACACCACCTGTCCATGAACTGGAATTTAGGGGAGGAAAACGACCAACCCACAGAGGAAGTCTTGAAAGTGGCCAACTACATCAAAAATCTAGATGCCTACAGCAACCATTTGGTCATGCATACTTTTCCTAACAAGGACGATAGATATAACGATTTTATAGGAAAACAATCACCCTTAACGGGTGCCTCCCTGCAATTGAGCGATCCGGATTTTAAAGACGTAAATCCACGGGTTTTAAAATGGCGCGAAAAATCGAATGCTACAGGTCGAAAATGGGCCCTGTCCGTAGATGAGCCCGGTAAGGCCAATATTGCGCTACTACCGGACGATGAAGATCCGGAACATAATCTCGCCAGAGGAAACGCCCTATGGGGAACCCTTCTAGCAGGAGGATTTGGTGTGGAATGGTACTTTGGCTATGCCAGTCCTAATTCCGATTTAACCTGTGAGGACTTTAGGAGCAGGGATTTGTTCTGGGACCAAAACAGGCACGCCCTTCACTTTTTTGAAAATGAAATTCCGTTTTGGGAAATGGCACCGGCAAATGAACTTTTGGGTGAGAATCCTGGTTTTTGTTTTGCAAAAACAGATGAAACATACATAGTCTACCGTCATATGAGTGCAGAAACCACAAGTCTGGATTTAGGTAATTCCGGTAAGGAATTTTCGGTTCAATGGTACGACCCAAGAAACGGAGGTGCGCTTTTGGAAGGTTCCATAACTACAGTTGTCGGAAATGGAATTCAATCCTTAGGCAATCCGCCCAGCGAACAGAACAAGGATTGGGTGGTATTACTTAAGAAAACGCAGTAAACTACCTAGGGCAAGCTAAAGATTCATTCGCATGCAAGAAACTTTAGTTACCGAGTTTTAAATAATACCCTCGGACAACATTAAACTATTTTAATATCGAGCTATAAGGAAATGAAGAAAATGAGCAACATAAAATCGGTAATCGTTTTAACACTAGCTATCCTGGCAAACAACTTTTACGCTCAGGGGCAGACAAGTAATCTTAAGCTACCAATTATTGACGATACCAATATTTTTATAGAGAAAGACGGAATCGTTGCCGTAGAGGCAGAATATTTTTATAAACAGACCCAGACCGATAAACGCAGTTGGTACCGTGTGAACAAGCATGAAACACCAATGGAATTGACGGACCAAGACCCGAACCATAGCGCAGGGGCTAGCAACAACGGCTATCTTGAAATCCTACCCGATACGCGGGTTACCCATGACGACAAACTCATCCATGGAGACAACTTTTCCAACGAACCCGGCAAACTGGCCATTGCCCATTATAAAGTACAAATAAACAAGCCCGGGCGTTACTATGTTTGGGTCAGAGCATTTAGTACCGGTGGGGAAGATAATGGGATTCATGTTGGCCTTAATGGAACATGGCCAGAAAATGGACAACGTATGCAGTGGTGCGACGGAAAAAACAAATGGACCTGGGCGAGCAAGCAACGTACCAAAGAAGTGCATTGTGGCGTACCCTATCAAATCTATTTGGATATTCCGGAAAAAGGCATACACGACATCCAGTTTAGCATGCGGGAAGATGGCTTTGAATTTGATAAATTCATCTTAACAAGCGACAAGAATTACGTACCCGAAGAAAAGGGCGAACGCGTGGTCATCACATGGCCAGAACCTTCCTACTATGAAACCATAAGCACATCGGTCGTTGAAAATAAAACCTTACCGGTCGCCGATTTTCCGGTAAAAGGGACAGGGTTCTATAAAGATGCCAGCGGGCGTTGGCTTGCTATTAACCCGAACAAACAAAAAGAGGCTAGCACTACAACTGAATTTAATTTTAAAAGTGATTCGTATGATGTCGTTTTTATCGGGGTTGGAGAAAATGACGGACAATCAAAATTTACCGTTTTAATCAACGACAAGGAATTGGGAACCTACTCCCCTGCCCTTACACAGAAAATGTTTGCCGAGGGAGAAACCTCCAATACCGTTTGGGAAAATGTTTCCTTGACCAAGGGCGATAAAATAACCGTAAATGCGCAAATTGGCAGTGCGGACGGCAAAGAATGGGCAAGAGCACGTTGGGCAGGAATCATCTTTGCTCCTGTAGGTAAAGGAAAAATAGTGAGTGCCGCATCAGGACGTCCAAAGGACAAGGGTACAGGAAATGCAGCACCCAAAATCAACCCACCAAAAGGACGTATCGCCATTGTCGCCGATGGCAACTCGCCCGACCCAGATGATTTGGGTGGCACAGCGGTTTCCATTTCTTTGTTACGAGCCACAGGATTGGAGGACAGATTAGTGCATTATTCCCATAGTTGTGATTTGGAGCGTGTAGAAAGAATATCCGCCCGGGCGGAAAAAGAACGGCACGCCATGATGCAAACGGCCTGTGATGTTACTGCTAGGCGTTGGGGAGGGTTTGACGACCTCACTTTCTTTGATGCGAAATGGCAGCAGAAAGAAACCGTAACGGATTTGGCGAAGGCTATAAACGCATCAAGTGCCGATGACCCCTTATGGATTGTTGAGGCCGGTGAACCGGATATTATTGGAATGGCCCTGGATGCGAGTTCAAAAAATAAACATCAATATGTAAAAGTAGTTACCCATCACCCTGCTAATGACGATGCAGGCGATTTTTACACCTGGCAACAAATTTTGGATTTTGGTGTGGAAGAAGTGCGTATCCCGGACCAAAACGTGAACCTAAAGGTAAATCTGGAAAAATGGGACTGGGCAAAAAATCATCCAGACCCTAGAGTACAATGGGTGTGGCTGCAAGGTAAAATTGCGGAGGTAGACGATGTAGTGAAATTCCAAAAAGGAAAATGGGACTGCTCCGATGCCGGTATGGTACTCTATTGGATTACCGGTGCCACCAAGGGCGGCTTACGAACCGGAGGCGTTGAAGACGTAAAACACTTGCTATTGAACTATATCGACAAAAATTAAAAATAGTAAAGATGACACATAGGTTAGTTAGCATTAAAAAAATAGTTTTCGTTTACCTAACCGTGTTACTTTCAACCTCGAGTTGTGCGGCTCAAGAACGTAGCAGACCCTTTATATGGGTACATACCGAAGAACGCGCAACTATTCTTGAAAAAATAGAGAAAAAAGCTTGGGCGGCAGCGTACTACGGCGACTTAAGAAAAGAGGTAGCTATTGAGGTTGCAGAACATCAACGCGATACCGATGCCTATCTACGCGGTATGCCGTTGGACTGGAAGAACGAAGTGAAGGGAGAAATTCCGCCCCTTACCTATACCACCACGGGTGAAAAGGGAAAACATGAAAATTTGGATAACGCCAGCGAGGAAGAAATGGCGAAATTTTTCAAATTATCGGACTATTTACGAACCGCAGTCGATAGTGGTGTACTCTATTACATTACAGGAGAAGAGCAGTATGCCCAACTCTCCGCAGATATTCTTCACACGGCGGTTCATGGAATTGTCCAGTTGGAACCCTCTACTTGGAAACCTAGGGGAGGTTGGCTCTGCCCGGACGATATTTTAAGGGAAGCACGGGTTATTGGAGAAAAATATCCGATTGCGTACGACTTTATAGCCGCATTTCTAGAAAAAGGAGGCAAACCCTATGATTTAGGGAAACAAACAAAGGTCAGTTTTGCATTTGAAAAAGCACAGCAGGTATTTCAAACCTATGCCGACATTGTGGTACATCATGGAATGATTAATTCCAACCATCCCGTACTGGAATCCAACTGCCTTGTCTATAATGCGCTGGCCTTGGAAGATGAAACGGAACGGAACAAATACCTTAACTACTATCTTAACGAGAGCACCCAGGGACAGGATGCTTTGGCAAAAGTAGCCTTGTACTATAAAAATCAAGGCGATATTTGGCCGGAATCCTCCCAATACACCAATGATGTAGCAGAGCGCACCACCAAACTCATGTTCCTACTCACCAAATATGATCCATCCTTACATCTGGCTCAAAAATACCCACATATTCCCTGGGCCTTGCAGCGCTTGGATTATTTGGTGTATCCCAATGATGAACTGGTGCTTTGGGGCGATGGTCACCGGCAGTACAAAACCCCTTACGAAGGTTATGAATTGGCCTATCAATTAGGGAAGATAGACCAAGTTCCGGCACTTACCGAGCGCTTTTCACAATTATTAGGCAGTGCTATGGCAAGCGGCGAACACAAAAGAGAAGGCTTGGAGGCCCTACTTTGGTATACCGATGATTTTGAACCGATTGAACAAGCGATAGTACTCCCAAGAACGGACGAACAACCCCACGCCGGTATCTTTCTTCAGCGCAACCTAAGCCCTAGCCAAAATCCTGATGACGCACTCATGTGTTTTGTGGGCGGAGCGCCGATGGTACACGGTCATGCATCCGGAATGAATATTGAATTGTATGGCGAAGGAATTGTTTTAGGAGTGGATAACGGCAGAGGAAAATATGCCAAGGACATTCATGAAAATTATTCCAGATTATTCGCGGCCCATAATACCGTTATTGTAAACGGAGCGTCTCAAGGCGAAGGTCATTGGGTAAATTTGGGAATGGATACGGTTCGCCTTGAAATTATGGAACCTCTTCCCAACCAACCAGCAGTTGCACCCCATTACTCCTTTTCTACCACTACCTTTTTTGATGGTGGCGGGGAAAAGGCCGAGGCAGAACAAAAACGTACTTTAGCACTTATAAGAACCTCATTAAACACAGGTTATTATTTGGATATTTTTCGTTCCAAATCTGCCCTGCCAAATGAATACCATGACTACTTGTACCATAATTTAGGGGAATCCCTAAACTTTTTAAACAAAGACCTAATACTGCAATCGGAACCTCAGCGGTATATGGCAAATGCCAAGGGAGATTGGATACGCAATAGGGCCTTTAGAAATCCGGGGTGGCACTTTTTTGAGGAGGTAATGAGTTCCAAACCCTACACTAAAGATGTTGCGCTATTGTTTAAAGCGGAAGGTTTTTCGGATAAGAAAAGATACATGAAGGCTTTCTTACCGGGATTTGAAGGGCGTACATACACCAAGGTAAAAGCGCCGAAAACATTTGAGGCACCGGCTCCCTATGACGAAATGCCCACCCCTACCCTCGTCATCAGACAAGAAGGCGAGGCCTACACCAAACCCTTTGTGGCCGTATATGAACCCTTTGCAGACAACGAGAAGAACGGGTCGGTTTTGAGTGTAGAAAAACTAACGCAAAACGGCCTGTTTCAAGGGGTAAAAGTCATAAGCTCCATTGCTGGTGAAAGCCTGACCCAATATATCCTAACACCATACGAAGGGGGTTCCTTTTCGCTACCAGAAAAAGATATTGACTTTACAGGACGTTTTACCATACTGACTTTCGATGGAGCGGACAAGTTAAAAGACGTTTACCTAGGTAATGGCGAGCGGTTGCAAGTGGGCAATCAGCAAATAGAATCAATGGTTGACGCGCCAAAAACGGGCTATATCGATTTTTCAACACCTACCCCAACCATATCAGGAAAAATAACATTGCATACTATAAAATAAGCAGCATGAACTTAAAAAATAGAAGCGTATCCATATACAACAGCATCAGTTTTGTACTCTTGTGCTTGTTCCTGTTCCAATCCTGTAAAACGGAACAAAAGCAGGAAGTTGAAAATGTTGAAAAACAACCACCCAATATCCTGTTCATTGCGGTAGATGATTTACGGCCCGAACTTAATTTTTATGGGGCGAAACACATCAGTTCCCCAAATTTGGATGCCTTAGCAGCGGAGAGCTTGGTCTTTGACCGAGCCTATTGCAGTGTTCCTACCTGCGGTGCCTCTAGAGCGAGTATTTTGACAGGTACACGGCCTACGAGGTATCGTTTTTTAACCCATGACGTACACGTAGATGAGGAAATACCCGAGGCAATTACGCTACCAGAACTGTTCAAGGCGAATGGCTACACCACCATATCAAACGGAAAGGTATTACATCACAAAAACGACAGGAAAAAAGCATGGGACGAAATTTGGCGACCTGAGAACGCAACCATGAAATATCACAAGAAGGAGAATACTAAATTAATCGCCATACCTAATCAACGGGGAAATCCTTTTGAGACCTCCAGTGTGGATGAAAGTAAATACCTAGACGGGCAAATAGCAGCAAAGGGCATTGCAGACCTCAAAAAACTAAAGGCCGATGGAAAACCCTTTTTTCTGGCAATGGGTTTTATGAAACCCCACCTCCCCTTTAATGCACCACAAAAATATTGGGACAAATACCCTATTGAAACTATTAGCCTCCCGGAAAGCTATGTGCAACCAAAGACGACTCCCTCAAAAGCTTTTCACAAGTTTGGAGAATTACGCCATTACTATGGTGTTCCAAAAAAAGGACCGGTTACGGACGAAATGGCCAAAAAACTTATTCAAGGGTACTATGCCTGTGTTAGTTTTGTAGACGCTCAGATTGGCAAGGTATTACAAGAACTAGAAGATTCCGGTTTGGCGGAAAACACCATCATAGTACTTTGGGGAGACCATGGTTGGAATCTTGGCGAACATCAGCTTTGGTGCAAGCACTGCACTTTTGAAACTTCTTTACATAGCCCCTTACTGATAAAGGTACCCGGAAAAACAAAAGGAGAACACGTGGCAAACATCACCGAATTTATTGATGTATTCCCAAGCTTGGCAGAACTGGCCGGACTGGAAGTTCCCAAAAACCAATTGGAGGGAGAAAGCTTTGTTCCGCTCATTGATAATACTCCAGAAAAACGACAAAAAGACTATGCCGTTTCTAAATTTAAGGACGCAGTTACATTAATCAAGGGCGACTATTTCTACACCGAATGGACGGATCACGACGGAAAAGCCTACGCCAGAATGCTCTTTGACCATGGCACCGACCCCATGGAATTGGACAATCTAGCAGAAAAGGAAGCATATAAAGAACTGGTATCAAAACTATCGGTAGATTTAAGGGATAAATGGGGGAAAGATTTTTTGAATAATTAATAAGTGTTTTCCATTAAAAAATCATGAGAATAAAATGAAGAGCGTTTTTACAATACATTTATTTCTTGTTATTGGTATCTTAATACTGGTAGGTTGTAAACAGAATAAGGACAAAAGCCTTCAGTCAGTAAAATCTATAGATTCAGACAGTACTAACTATAAAACTAACAGACCTAACATAGTATTCTTTTTAGCGGATGACCAAGACATATATGATTATGGATGTTATGGCAATGAAAAGGTGCGTACACCTGCAGTAGATAGGCTCGCCAAAGAGGGTATGTTATTTGAAAATGCATTTACTGGACAAGCAATTTGCGCACCAAGTAGAGCACAGCTTTTTACTGGAAAATATCCTTTGAAAAATGGCTGTTTTGCCAATCATACAAAAGCAAAGCCTAATTTGAAGAGTATTACAGCGCATATGAAAAGCTCAGGTTACGAGGTGGTGTTGGCGGGAAAAAGCCACGTTAAACCAGATAAAGTTTTTAACTGGGATAAAGAATGGAATCCGGTTCCGAAAGAAGAACTTCCTAGAGATTATATTCCGCTTGACAGTATTGAACATTATTTCAAGCATGTTAAGAAGCCATTTTGTATGTTCATTGCTTCAAAATATCCTCATGGAGAATATTTCGATGTTACGAACGCAAGTGCAGAAGAAATCAAATTCTATCCCTTCAACAAGCATAAAAAAAATAGTCAGTCTTTTGTTAAAAAGAAAGCAGGGTATTACAGGAATATTGAAGAAGATAATAAGCAATTAGAATTGGTCTTAGAACAAGTAGACAAATATTTAGATAAAAACACCCTTTTCATTTATAGCGCAGATCATGGAGTTTCAGGAAAGTTTACTGTTAAAGATATTGGTTTAAAAGTACCGTTTGTCGTTCGCTGGCCAGAAGTGGTTAAAGCTGGAACAAAATCAAATCAATTAATTCATTACACCGATGTACTACCGACATTTGTTCAAATAGCCGGAGGTGAACCTGATACTACTCTTGACGGCAAAAGTTTCCTCCCAATACTACTAGGACACGATATTGAAATTCATGAATATGTTTATGGAGTACGAACGAACCAGAACATCCTTCAAGCTTCGGTTTTTCCTTCAAGAATGATTCGAAATAAACGGTATAAGTATATCAGGAATTTTAATTCCATTGAGGTATTAGATACAAATTTAGGAAACAAAGCCAATGTTAACGCCTTCATTAGAAGAGGTGCAGAAAAATTTAAGGACGAACCTTTTGAAGAATTGTATGATTTACAAAACGACCCTTTTGAGGAACACAATATCATCGGGCTTCCTGAGTTTAAATCTGTTCAAAACAAACTAAAAAAAGATATGTTTAGTTGGATGAAGGAACAAGGAGACTTTCTAAATACAGAACCAGGAAATATGCCTATAATTACAGCAAACGGTTTTAGGCTTGACCAAAATACCCGTATGAGAACTATACCAGATTCTTTACTTAATACACTAAATGATGAAGATTATTTGTCCATTGAGCATTGGTAAGTAATAACTACATGTATTAAAAGATTTAAATAATTCTTAATACCGAAGGCTATGTCAATGCCTTTACTAAAAATTGCTTTTTTGCTATTTAAAGCCTTTTTAGTGTGGAAAAAATCCCCAAGCGTTTAGCTCGGGGATTTCTTTATGGTTTACATCATAAACTTGCTTTTCCAAGACTCTTCGTACGGTTTGCCCCAATGCTGCATGGCATCCTTATTGTACATAAAACCTGTCTTACTGTCAATATCAAAATTCTGATGGATACGGGCGGAGACATTGGCATAGTGGACCATGGCCATGGAAATATTGGCATCGTCAATAGGTGCCTTTAGGGTCTCCTTACCCCTAACGGCCTCAAAGAAATTCATCACATGTACGGTAGACATATCACCGCCACCACCTAGTGCAACACCGCCTTCATTACCTCCACTAGAGACTTCTTCTACAAGTTTGCCTTTTCGGTCAAATAATTTGTAGTGACCTCTATTTACAAAAACGGTTCCTTCCGTACCGTAGACAATAACGCCTCTCCCACTTCCGTAGGTATTATAGGAGTTTCTACTTTTTCCGTCCCATTCAATTTGCTTATTGTCATCAAAGGTATATTTGGCCATCATGGTATCGTACATTTCCCAACCATCATCTACGAAATGTCTTTTTGTGGCATCTACCTCCACTTTTTGCGGAAAACCAACATCGAGGGCCCAACGTGCTACATCCAATTCGTGGGTAGCGTTATTGCCCATTTCCGCGGTTCCGTAATTCCATCCGTACCAGTGCCAGTTGTAATTCCAAGTTTCCGAGGTATAGTCCCTATGCACCGCTGGCCCTTGCCACAGGTTCCAGTCCAGCCCTTCCGGAACGGCAGCTGCTTTCTGGTGAGGCACTTGCCCACGACCATTGCTGTAAAAAGCAACGGCTTTATAGGCATGACCAATGGCGCCTTCATGAATCTTTTTAATCACTTGTATGGTATGTGCCGAAGAGCGTTGTTGGTTCCCCATCTGAACGACCTTGCCGTATTGCTTGGCTGCATTTACGATAAGCTCGTTCTCCTCCATGGTACAACTACTGGGTTTTTCCACATACACATGTTTACCGGCTTTCATGGCCATTACTGAACCTGGTGTGTGCCAGTGGTCCGGCGTGGCATTGATGAGCACGTCTACCTTATCGTCTGCCATGACCTTAAAAATATCCTGCTCCAATTTTGGGGCATAACTGATATGCTTTTCAAAATTACCGGCCGCCTTGGTCATCTGACTTTGCTTGGCATCGCACAGATAGGCTAGTCGTACATTACTCTTTTTATCGGCGATAGGTGCATAGAATGCTCCTAGTCTTCGTCCTAGTCCGGCAATGGCAACATGCAATCGGTCGTTGGAACCAATAATATTATTATAACTTTTGGCAGTCATCGCCATGGAAGAGGCACTTACCAAGCCTAATCCTCCCAAGGCTGATTTTTTCACGAAGTTCCTTCTACTGTTCTGCTTACTCATAGCTCTTAATTTTAATGTTCTTAAATGAAACCAAATCCCCGTGGTCCTGCAAAAGTAAATTCCCTTGCTCATAGAGACCAAAGTTAGGCCAATCCTTATACTTGCTTTTGCTCACCAATTTCAAAAAGTCTTCGCTACCTCGCTCGTATTCTAAAATTTTGACCCCATTTAGCCAATGTTCTACTTGGTTATCTTTGGATACGATATGCGCCGTATTCCATTCCCCTATCGGGTTCATATGCTTATTGGTATCTGCCTGAATCAAATCGTATAGGGAACCTACTGTTCTGCTCCCATCGTGACTTCCCAATTTAGCATCTGGGTGACGTTCATCGTCCAGAATCTGATATTCCAAACCAATGGAAGAACCCTCGCCCTTATTCAGTTCCGTATCCACGTAATATTTGATACCACTGTTGGCACCCTCGGTAATCTTAAAATCTACTTTCATCTCAAAATTAGCGTACATTTTTTCGGTAACGATATCGCCACCTGCGGTAGATTCGCCACCGCCACTTGCAAGAACACTTAGGATGCCATCCTTAATTTCCCATCCTTGCTCGGGAAAGGTTTCTAATTTGGCACCTCTCCATCCGTCGGTAGTTTTACCGTCCCACAACAGCTCCCAACCAGCTTTCTTCTCATCGTATGTCAGTTGATTTTTGGTAACTACAGGAGTCAAAGGAGAAGACATACTGTATTGCTCTAAATTCTCGGTAATAAATTCAATATTCCGCCATTTGATTTCTACGCCGGGCTTTCCCTTTTTTCCGATACTATGCACCTGCAAGGCAATAAAGCCTTCAGCGGTCATGTCATCTATCAAATGGGCAGCCGGCACATCATTGATCCATGTTTTTATGGTGTCACCAATAGCCTCAATACGGTAATGGTTCCAATCATTAGGCTTGTATGCTTTTTGTGCCGCCGGATTCTCTTCCAAAGGATATAACCATTTACGTCTCTTTTCGTCATAAATACCACCACTCCAAGCTCTTTTTGAAGGGTCTATTTCTACTTGATACCCGTGTACAATTCCATCACGATACCACGGGGCAGTGTTACTTCTTATCTGCACCCCGGAATTGGACACGGAGTCGGTCTTAAAATCCAGTTCCAAAATAAAATCAGTATAAAGGGAATCCGTGGCCAAGAACGTATTGGGGGTATTGGCTACCGTGGTACCAATAATTTCTCCGTTTTCAACACCATAGGTTGCCTCCCCACCAAGGGTATGCCAACCGTTCAAAGTCTTCCCGTCGAATATGGTTGTTAAATAGTCCTTTTTTTCTTCTCCGCAGCTTACGAGTAAGGTAATAATTAACGAAAAAGAGAAGTATCGTAGATACCCATGCTGTTTTTTGATATTCATATTCAAGTATTGTTTAGTAATTTTTAAAGATACCTAAAATCCAAAACAAACTATCCTGTAGTCTCAGGTGCATTTTCATTTACGAGGTACTAGAAGTATTTGTAGATAAACCACATACTACAGGATAGGGTACTACCGGTAAACCATTAGATTGCTAACTGGAATTTTATAGTCTAAAGATAGGACTACACTAAAAACAATAGGACCAATGAAAAGAACACTAATCCTGCTACTACTCGTACTAAATTCTAACACACCTGTACTGGCACAAGCAAAATTTCCGCAACCTATTTCAGCAAACGAAACGGGTTTCAATACCATTTTTAACGGCGTCTCCCTAGAAAATTGGGAGGGCGACCCTACCTATTGGCGCGTGGAGGAAGGACAAATTATAGGTGAAGTGACTCCTGAAACCATTTTAAAACGGAATTCCTTTCTGATATGGCGTGGAGGCGCACCGGGAGATTTTGAGTTAAAATTGGAATACAAGGTATCCGAAGGCGGAAACTCAGGTATCAACTACCGTAGCGTAGAAGTAAAAGATACGCCCTATGCGCTTAAAGGGTATCAATGTGATATTGATGGAAAAGGAAAATGGACGGGACAGAATTATGAGGAGCGTGCACGCAAATTTTTAGCGATGCGGGGTCAAATGACCCAACTAAAAACCACAATGGAACCCACCGTTTATGGTTCTTTGGGTGATAAGGATAAACTTTGGGAGTATATAAAGAAAGACGACTGGAACCACGTACATCTCATTGTACGGGGAAATACTATGATACATATTATCAACGGCCACGTAATGAGTGTTGTAATTGACAATGACATCGAAAATCGAACAAGCAAGGGTTTACTCGGGGTGCAGGTACATGTTGGCCCACCCATGACCATTGCGTATAAAAACATCAGAATAAAAGCGTAAGAGCACTACTGGTATACATACAAAGCTTTGGAGCTACGGGGTCTTAGTTTCCGTACTACCGCACTTTTTGGGGTAAAATAGTCTAGCGATTTAATCTGTAGAGCGCTTATTTAGATGCTATTCAATTTACCAAAGTATAGGATTCAATAACAAAAGTCGCTTATACGGATAAAGATGGCATTATCGATGTTACAACTAACACGGTGTTGACCAAAAGATATAAAGAAGTATTGAAATCCGAGGGCAATTTATAAGTTGAACTATCTCTTAGATGACGAGACTAAGCCGTTAAAAACACTCCGTTGAAGTACAGCAAGAAATGGGGATACGTTGGCGCTACCTATGAGCTCCCCCACGGGAGAAAAAGTAGCACTGATTAACGAAAATAGTAGTACTGTCCATTAAAAAGAAGGTGCGATTGTACTGCCTTCAGACGCTCTGATTTCGCTTAAAAAAAATAGAAAAAAAACCTATTTTCAATCCAGTTCCCGGGATGGAGGTACTACCTACAGTAGTTGTATTTCCAAAGGATGTAAAAGAATTGATTTGTACACTTAGCGTAACTTACATTTGGCGTATCATAATACGAGACAGAGCAGGATGGTTTTCGTGGATAAAACCTTCATCTTGACACTTGATTTATATCGACAGTCCATCATGAATTTGAAGTTTTACACCCGTCACTTATTTATCCTCTTCGCTCTTGTGGCTATGGTCTCCTGCGAACCTATAAAAATTGAACCGCCACAAGGCCTATCGGTTTCGGAAAATTTCAATAACCCTATCGGTTTTTATGACGACACTCCTACTTTCTCCTGGAAATTACCGGTATCCGATGGTACAAAACAGCAGTCCGCCTATCAAATCATTGCAGCGACGGATGCAGAATTTTTACCGGATACCGCAGATTTATGGGATACTGGAAAACAGGATAGCGATGCATCCATCCACATCCCGTACAAGGGAAAAAAATTGGAATCCCGTAACAAAGTGTACTGGCAAGTCCGGTTTTGGGACCAGAACGACCAAGTTTCCGAATGGAGTATGTCATCAAATTTTGAGCTGGGGCTATTAAATAATAGTGACTGGAAAGCCAAATGGACAGGATTGGACACGGCAAAGGATAGCATTAAAGGAGTACGTGATTTTTTGATGCATAGACCACAGTACTTGCGTAAAGTGTTTGACCTGCCCTCAGAAATTACCTCCGCAAGATTATACATTACTGCAAAAGGAGTGTTTGACGTACATTTAAATGGAAAAGATGTAAGTGATGACGTCATGACTCCGGGGTGGACGCCATATAATCATCGTATAGAAACATTGACTTATGATGCTACGGAACTTTTGAAAGCTGGTAAAAATTTTGTAGCGGTTGAGTTGGCTTCTGGGTGGCATTCAGGAAGAATTAGTAGAGGTAGTGCATTGTATGAAAATTTTGCTTCACCAAAAATTCTATGTCAGTTAGAAGTTGTCATGAAGGATGGTTCAAAACAAACCATTGTTTCTGACGAATCTTGGAGAGGAACAACCAACGGACCAATACGTTTAGCAAGTGTTTACGATGGCGAAGTATATGATGCAAATTATCAGATACCAAATTGGAACATTGTTACTTTTGACGACTCTAACTGGAAATCGGTTGAAGTTGAGGCAATTGCTAAGGATGTTAAATTAGCTCCAAAAAGACATCTCACCGTAAAAAATCAAATCGTTTTAAAAGATGTAGAAATTGTTTCAGTTAAAGAAAATACATCGGTTTTTAATATGAAGCAAAATATGGTAGGTGTGCCAAGAGTAAAAGTACCGATGAAGAAAGGCGATACCTTAAAAATACGTTTTTCTGAAATGTTGTTGAAAGACAATACCTTTTATACTAAAAATTATCGTTCTGCAAAGTCAACCGATTATTTCGTAGCAGCTAAAGATGGTGTTGTAGAATATGTTCCAAAATTTACGTTTCACGGATTTCAATTTTTAGAATTAAGTGGTTACGATAAAAATGCGAAACCAGACGCTTCTTGGGTGCAAGGTATAGTACAACATTCAGATTTTGAGAAAAACGGAACGTTTACATCATCTCACGATAAGTTGAATCAATTACAAAGTAATATTACTTGGGGGTTACGAGACAACTTTTTTGATGTGCCTACAGACTGTCCGCAACGTGACGAACGCTTGGGTTGGACAGGAGATGCACAAGTAATTGCACCAACAGCATTGTTCAATTATAGTACTCACGCTTTTTGGACGGCTTGGTTGCAAAGTATGCGGGAAACCCAAAGCGAACATGCGGACGGACTCGTACCCTTCATCATTCCCGATGTGCTACAAAATAACAAGGCCAGTTCCGGTTGGGGCGATGCGGCGGTAATTATTCCTTGGGATATTTACAACTATACGGGCGATATCCAAGTCTTGGAAGAAAATTATGACATGGTTAAAAAGTGGGTCGCCTTCCATGAAACCCAGGCCAAGGATTTCATCTCTAACATGAACACCTTCGGGGATTGGCTACAACCTTATACGGCAGCGAACAACAGACGGGGAGACACACCAAAAAAACTTATCAATACTGCCTTTTTTGCGCATGCTGCTCACCTAACCGCCAAGATTGCAGCGGTGTTGAACAAGCCAACCGATGCCAAAAAATACAACGATCTTTTTACCAATGTAGCCAAGGCATTTGAAACCGAATTTTTTGATGCGGACGGCCGCATCAAAGACGGAAAGGGAACCCAAACGGGATATCTTTTAGCCCTTGGGTTTGATTTGCTGAAAGCCGAAACCAAGAAAAAAGCCGAACAAGAATTACGTATGGAAATCGAAAAAGCGGATTTTCATTTGCGTACGGGATTCTTGGGCACGCCCCTACTCCCTAAAGTATTGGATGCTATGGGAGAAACAGATTTGATGTACCGCATTTTGTTCAAGGAAACCTATCCGTCCTGGTTCTATTCCATCAATCAGGGAGCAACGACGATGTGGGAACGCTGGAACAGCTATAGTGCTACCGAGGGCTACAATCCACAAAGTATGAACAGCCTAAACCATTACGCCTACGGTGCCATTGGCCAATGGATGTACGAGCGCATCGCGGGCATCGCACCATTGGAACCAGGTTATAAAAAAATACGAATCGCACCACAACCCTGGGCACCCTTGGAATCCGCCTCGGCCAGTTTGGAAACGCCCTACGGAGCGGTAGCATCGGTATGGAATTTACAGAACAATACCTTAGAACTGAACACAACCATTCCGCCGAATACAACCGCACAAATTCTAATTCCGGGAAAGGTATCGGAGGATTTACTTCTTAACGGAAAAATCATAACGAACAATACCAATATTCAAATTATAAAGACCTCAACGGACTTCTTTGAACTATTGGTACAACCGGGAACCTATTCCTTTCAAACTAAAATTAATCGATAATGTTAAAAGCAACTGTCAATACTTTTTTATGCATTCTTGTCCTTATTACAAGTAGCTCATGTGACCAAAAACCGGACTTCCAACCTATAGAACTAAGTATTTCCGAGGGTTTTGAAAATCCGATAGGGTTCTACGATGCCACACCCACATTTTCGTGGAAACTGCCAACAAAAAAGGGTTCAACCTCACAAAATGCGTACAGAATCGTTGTTGCCAGCAGTGCGGATTTATTACCGGATAATGCAGATTTATGGGATTCCAACAAACAGGAAACCGACCAGTCTGTTTGGGTTACTTATGAAGGAGAGCCACTCCAATCCAGACAAAAGGTCTACTGGCAGGTGCAGTATTGGAATCAGGACAACGAACCATCTGCATGGAGTAGCACCAATTATTTTGAAATGGGGCTCTTGGAAAATAAAGACTGGCAGGCCAAATGGACAGGATTGGATACTGCTAAAGATAGTATAAGGGGAAGAGGTAAGACGCTCATTCATAAACCACAATATTTAAGAAAAGAATTTGATCTGAACAACGAAGTCGTTTCGGCAAAACTGTACCTGACCGCGAAGGGTGTTTTTGATGTTTTTATCAATGGTGAAGATGTGAGCGATGACGCCATGTCCCCCGGTTTTACCTCCTACGACAAACGTATTGAAACCTTGACCTATGACGTTACGGATTTAGTCGCAACCGGTGATAATGCCATTGGTGTGGAACTAGCCTCCGGTTGGTACTCCGGTAGATTGCTCTGGGGAAACACCCCTTGGGACAATACGGTTTCACCAAAAATACTTTGTCAATTAGAAGTAACTCTTCAAGATGGTTCCAAGAAAATTATCATTTCCGATGATAGCTGGAAGGGAACTACCACCGGGGCCCTTACATTTTCAGAAATCTATGATGGCGAAATCTATGATGCCAACTTGGAAATTCCTAATTGGGCAAGCGCAGGATTTGATGATAAAAACTGGCAGCAGGTTGAAGTGGCAAGTTTGGATAATAACGTACAGCTTGAACCAAAAAGACATACGACCGTTAAAGGAAAAATAGAACTCGTACCACAAAGCATTACCAAAAAGGATGATGCCGTAATATATGATTTAGAACAGAATATGGTTGGTATTCCCTTGGTAAACGTTCCTATGAAAAAAGGCGACACCCTTAAAATAAGGTTTGCAGAAATGCTTTCTCCAGATGGGACCTTCTACACAAAAAATTACCGAAGTGCACATTCTACGGATTATTTTATTGCCGCAAAGGATGGCAACATAACCTACAAGCCAAAATTCACCTTCCACGGGTTTAGGTATGTAGAATTGAGCGGATTTGACCCCTCACAAGAACCCGCAAAAGATTGGGTAACCGGAATAGTACAGTATTCCGATTTTGAGGAAAACGGCACCTTTACCTCCTCCCACGATAAATTAAACCAGCTACAGAGCAACATCGTTTGGGGTTTGCGCGGTAACTTTTTGGATATCCCAACGGATTGCCCACAACGTGACGAACGTTTGGGCTGGACGGGAGATGCCCAAGTATTTGGTCCTACCTCCATGTTCAATGCCGATGTGTATAAATTTTGGGCCAGTTGGTTGCAAAGCGTACGGGAGGCACAATTGGAAAACGGAGCCATTCCCTGGACCGTTCCCGATGCCCGTGGCAATAAAATAGCAAGTTCCGGCTGGGGCGATGTATGCACCATAATCCCTTGGAAAATTTATGTAAGAACAGGAGATAAAGGTTTCTTGGCGGACAATTTTGAAATGATGGAACGTTGGGTAGCACACCATGAACAGATGTCCAAGGACTATATTTCTGATATGATGTCCTTCTCGGACTGGTTACAGCCCTTTCCTGAAAACGAGAATAACAGAGGCGATACCTCTAGAAATTTAATCGGTACTGCCTTTTTCGCCCATTCGGCCAAGTTAACGGCACAGGCTGCGGAGGTACTGGGCAAAAAAGAAGAACAAGCCAAATATGAAAGCCTGTTCCAAACGGTTGCCAAGGCGTTTGATGCCACCTATTTTGATGAAACCGGAACAGTAAAAGGAGTGACAGAAACCCAGACTTCTTATTTACTGGCATTGGCATTTGATTTATTACCCGAAAACAAACATAAAACGGCCCAAACCAATCTGTTGAGAAAGCTAAAAGATGCGGATAATCATTTACGCACCGGATTTTTGGGAACTCCCTTACTATCCCAAGTTTTGGATGATATGGGAGAAATAGACTTAATGTACGAACTGCTGTTCAAGGAAAGTTATCCGTCATGGTTTTACTCCATCAACCAAGGTGCTACTACCATTTGGGAGCGCTGGAACAGTTACAGTAAAACAGAAGGGTACAATCCTAAGAGCATGAATAGCTTAAACCATTATGCATACGGTGCCATTGGCGAATGGATGTACGAGCGGGTCGCGGGCATTGCACCGTTGGCACCAGGCTACAAAGAGATTGAAATAGCACCGCAACTTGGACAACCCTTAACATCGGCATCGGCAACTTTAAATACACCTTATGGAAACGTTGTTTCTTCCTGGACTATAGAAAAGGAAATATTTACTCTTCAGACCACCATTCCGCCAAATACGACGGCATTGGTCATTGTGCCAGGAAATATAGAAAAGGAACTCTTCATAAATGGTGGCGCATTGAAAGATAACAACAACGTAAAACTATCCAAGACAAACAGCAACTCTTTTGAGATACTAGTACCACCTGGAACCTATACGTTTACATCAAACAAATAGGAAACATCAACCCCAAACCTAACTCAGGTTTAATTTGTTCAGTACTGGCGGATGAGAAGTTATTTTTAAATAATTAGATAAAAAGATGTTCAAAAGATTTCGTAGTTTTTGTAAGATACCGGTATACACGCTTTTCATTTGTTTCGTCCTTAGCTCATGCAATAGGTCAACTCAAGGATTACCCCTAACACTAACTACGGATTTCAAAAATCCACCAAATGAATATAAACCCATGCCCTTTTGGCACATCAATGGGGAGTTGACCACGGAAGGCATCCGCCAACAAATGAAAGATGCCAAAGAGCTCGGGGGCTTTTCCGGAATAAGCGTGTTACCCCTTGCCCCTAAAAAAAATGATAGGCCCGGAACTACACCAGAATTTCTTTCTGCGGAATATCTAAACCGTTTTCAAGATGTATTGGACACGGCCGAGGAATTGGATATGGAAGTCATTTTATACGATGACAATGATTTTCCAAGTGGGATGGCAGGCGGAAAATTAGGGGAACTGTTTCCAGAGCATACCATGAAACGATTGGATAAGGTGGAAAAAACCATCACAGGTCCGGCCAATTTAAGTGAACGGGTGCCAGCGGGACAATTACTTTCAGCGGTCGCCATGAATGCAGAAACCCTAGAGCGTATTGAACTGGGTCTGTTTATTGATAACGGAGTCACGCAATGGAAAGTTCCCGAAGGGAATTGGAAGATTATGTACTTCCTTATGGTAAAAGATAGTTACCACAAAGCATATCCCGTAGTTGATTATTTAGATACCGTGGCAGTGCGTAAAATGATGGAACTGACCTATGACGTGCATAAAGAAAACTTTGGTTCCTATTTTGGCAATACCATCAAAACCACCTTTTTTGATGATGTCGGTTTTTGGAAACACCCACGGACTTGGACGGGTAAATTCAATGAAAAATTTAAGGAATTACATGGTTACGACCCCAAGCCTTGGTATCCTGCGCTTTGGCACAACATTGGACCCGAAACAGAATCGGTACGCCATGCGTTTTTTAATACGAGGGCAGAATTGCTGGCAGAAGGTTTTCCAAAGTTAATCGGTGAATGGGCAAAAGCGAATGGCTTAAAAGACACCGGGCACCCACCTGGTAATTATGACCCCACGCCCATTGATATGAACGGGGATATTTTTAAATTCTTCCGGCATACCGCCATGCCCTTAACGGACGCTATTATCGAATATCAATTTGGGCAAAACGGACATAAACTCATCAGTTCTGCAGCTGATTATTACGATAAACCTGTCGTCTCTACTGAAATCTATGGGGCGTACAAGGAAAAAACCTTCGACTCGCTAATGCTCTACAGATCGGTAATGGATATTTTTTCCCGTGGGGTCAATTTTGTGGTGCCGCATGGCTTGTGGTATAATCCTGAGCAGGTCTATATTTCACCGCTCGTTTCTCCCTATAGTGAAAAAATGGCTCCTGCCTTGCCCGCTTATTCCGAATTTGTCGGCAGGTCGTGTATGCTGTTGCAAGGCGGGAAACGTGTATCCGAAGTAGGTGTTTTTTATCCGTTTGAAGAACTCGCAGGATGGTACCGTTTTGAAGACCCCGATAATCCAAGACAGGGATTTTTTGTTTCTCCGGAAACCAATTATCAAGAAATTAGTGGATTGTTGACCAACGATATTAGACAAGATTTTACGTTTATCCACCCCGAGTATTTTCTGGATGACAAATACGAAATTGACCAAGGGTCCGTACGCCTGAATAATTTGGAAAATGCGCAAAACTATAAGGCATTGATTTTGACAGGATGCAAAGTGATTTCATTAAAAACCTTGCAAAAAATAAAGGAATATTACGACAAGGGTGGTTTGGTGATTTCAACGGGACAGTTACCGTTTAAATCTTCAAAGTTGGGTCAAGATGAAAAAGTGCAAACCTTGGTCAAAGAAATATTCGGTATTGACCCAAAAGCTCCATTGACATCGAAAACCAAGAATAACGATAATCCTTCTAAGGGAATGGCCATTCATATTCCCCATCCAAATGAACAAAATATATCCGATGCGATTAATACAAGACTAGCTCCCGATGTTCAATTTTCACCTAATCCAATATTGGCTACGGATTTTGGAAAATTCAATTACATCCATAAAATAAAAGACGGTAGGCACATCTATTTCTTTTCCAATTCCAGCGACGGACCCATTACCACGGAGGTAAGCCTAAAAGGAAACTTTGAGCTGTACGAGGCCAATCCCCACACGGGTCAAATTACCACATTGACAGGAGTAAAACATACAAAAACAGAAAATCAAGAATTCACCAAAGCCAGCCTGACCCTAGCCCCGGTAAGTGCCACTTTTTGGATATCAAACTAAAATTTAATATGAAAACAAACACGGGTACTTTAATGTTAACAGTAGTCTTTTTGGCTCTTTTCAGTTGTAAACAAGCAGAAAAAAAGACACCCAAAGAAATAGTCAAAAAACCAAATATCGTTTACATTTTAACCGACCAATGGCGAGGTGACGCCTTAGGGTATGCGGGCGACCCCAATGTAAAAACGCCACATTTGGACGCATTTGCCAAGGAATCCGTCAATTTTACCAACGCCATATCGGTAACACCGGTATGTACACCGCATAGGGCGGCATTATTGACTGGAAAATTCCCGACCACGACCGGTATGTTTTTAAACGACCTTCATTTTCCGGCTGAAGAATTAACTATGGCCGAAATTTTTAAAGAGGTCGGTTATACTACCGGTTTCTTAGGAAAATGGCATTTGGACGGTCACGGTCGTTCTACCTACATTCCCGAAGAAAGAAGGCAGGGTTTTGAATACTGGAAGGGACTGGAATGTTCACATAACTACACCAAAATGCCCTACTACGACAATAACGATACCATATTGAAACACTGGCCGGAATATTCGCCTTTTGCCATCACGAAAGATGCCAACCAATACATAACAAATCATGCGAACGGTGACCAGCCCTTTTTACTCTTGATGTCCATAGCTACCCCACATTATCCGCATGGCAGTGCTCCAAAAAAATATAAGGATATGTATCCACCTGAGGAGCTTATACTCCCGCCTAATATTTCGGAGGAGTTCAACGAAAGGGCCCGTAAAGAGTTACAAGGTTATTATGCACATGCCACGGCCACCGATGAAGCCATTGGTAAAGTCATCAATAAATTAAAAGAGTTAAACCTCTTTGAAAATACCATTGTGGTATTTTCCGCCGACCATGGCGAAATGATGGGCGCACATGGCGTAAAACCCTTTACAAAACAGTTAGCTTGGGACGAATCCCTAAGGGTACCTTTTCTCATCAAGTATCCCGGTATTGGTGAAAATAAGGGAGCAATCGTTAATGCCCCTATAAACACCCCGGATATTTTGCCGTCACTTTTAGGATTAACACAAACTGAAATTCCCACGGAAATAGAAGGTGAAAACCTAACCGATTTAATCAAAAATCCAGATCCGGATACCGACAGGGCTGTACTTGCTATGAATGTGGCCCCTTTCGGTGCCAATTTCAAAGACGCGGGGTATAGAGCTATAAAGACCAAACAATTCACCTACGTTAAGACTACGGCAGGCCCCAGTAATTTATATGATAATATAGACGACCCGTACCAAATGAACAATTTGTTGAATCTGGAAGAACACGCTGATGTTCAGAAAGAGCTGGATCGTAAACTGCTTAGTGCTTTACAAGAAATAGAGGATGAATTTGGTGACCGAAATTATTACCTCAACAAATGGAACTACACTTTAGATGAAAACAGAAGGGCCATAGATTGGTGGAGTTTTGATGAGGGTAATGGTATGGTACAATCGCCGAAATCAGAAACGTACTAGAAATCGTTCAATTTAACTATAGCCAAGACATTAAAAAAAACAAACTATTCTTTCAGCGTAACCACATAATAAGGGGTAGGGTGTTTTTCATGAAACAAACCTGGGTGCATAGTTGTATGCCCCTTATCTGTGATGGAAGTGAAATAGATAAGTAAATCATATTCAGGGTCAAGTTGGGCCGTGGGTATGTTGATGGTATAATTGGTATTGTCCCACTTCATGGGCAACTCCTCGAATTTACCACTGGTCATATTGGCAATTCTATAGTGAACTTTTGGTGTTTGACCAGTTGGTAGTTGTTTTCCTGTGAACAAAGTGACTTTTAATGGTTCTTTTGTAGTGGCCTTTTTTGGTACCATAGCCGTAAAATTATCTTCGAGAGGATTGTCCATCGGTATCAACCCATCGCTCTGACTTAAAGCCACAATATTTTTAGAATCGCCAACTAATTCCTTTAGTCTATCGATATCTTTTTCAATTTCTACGAGCCTGTCTTTCCATGTACCATTATCATTTAAAAATAGCGGTCTTTGAAAATAGACCTGATCTGTAAACGCGATAATATCCTTCCAATTTTCCCGTGCCTTCTCCATCTTTTCAAGCTTGATGGCAAATAGCCTTTTTTCTTCGTTTCTAGATAGAACATAAAATCGGTCGCCGCCAAGGTCTTGTAGGAATGATACGCGGAGAGGGCAGCAATTATCTTTAAGTCCAACTGATTGGAAATAAAGGCTGTTTTTTGGGATTTCGGGATTTCTTCCTGTTCAACTTTGGCCAAGGCCGCTAAGGTTTCATTGGATAGATTTTCGTAAATTTTTGCTAGTTGAACAGGGGTTATTTTTGGTTTTACAGTTCCTTTTAACACGTCTTTTACATAATCTTGTATACCATAGAACAGCCCTGGATCACCCGGTTCTGCAGATTGATAGGCACGTTCTTTATCCTTATGGAAAGCACTTGCATTATTTGAGACAAAGAGTGCCCCACCACTTTCGATTTCCGCCCAGTTGTAGTTTGCCGGATGATACGTGAGATGGGAAGATGTGATTAAGGGCAATACTTTTCCTGCAGCGCTATAAGCATCCAAAACAGCTTGGTAGGATTTGCCGTAATGCTGTCTAAATGTTCTTTTCCAAACTTCCGGATTGGTTTTTTTTGAATATCCCAATCTCCCGAAAAGCAAATGCCAAGCCCAATACCGCTGGTCTTCCCAATCATAGTAAACCAAGAAATCATTGGTAAAAAGATTCCAAGTATTTGTTTTTCTAGCCATGGGCGGTGTTACCTGAAAACCCTTGCTACCCCCAAATGTAGTAGTATGTGAAAAACGTTTAACATAATCGGGATCGGCCCAGGTGAACATGCGAATGGTGCCAATGCCCCACAATCTATTGATATAATCGAAATCGCGCGATTTATTTAAAAAATCGGCATAGCCATAGCGCTGTCGCTTGTCGATGTTGTCCAACATGGCCAACTCGGTTTTTCGCATTTCCGTAGGGTGAAACGGAAGCCCTACACCTTCCCAAGTGTATTTGCTGGTGACATGTAAATTGATACCTGTTTGCAAGGCCCATTCCCGAATATTTTGGGTTAAGCCTTTCGCTCGTATATCTAAAAATAGCCGCCCGTTACGTGCTTTATAGCCATCTCCTATACCCGTGATAATATCTTTCCAAAATTTATCCGCGGTAGCACCAAAACCGCCTACGCCAGATTCGTAATTGACACGAAGTTGTATACCATCAATCTCAGGCGCTTGTTCTAGTAATTCCCGCATACCATCCGAACAGTATTTTGTGTAGAATTCTGGGTCTTCGGGCAACCCCATGACCAAGGTGTCGTTTCTGCCATGACTCCAAATTCCTAGTACAAACTCAAGTTCATAATTATGACTTATTTGTCCTATTCGCCTTAGTTGGGTCAAATATTCTTGACGTGTTTTCTTAATGTCACTTTTCAGCTTTACGCCATCAAATCCGGGTACCTTAACAAAAAACGGGTAAAGGGGCATCATAAAATCTTTCTCACTACCATTGTTATATCCCGTTATAAGTGTAAGCCTGTTAAAACGATTCTGGGCCAATTGTTGAATGTAATACTGCCAATACGCCTCGGAAAAAAACCAGGCATCATCATTTTTATCCTTTATAAATCTATCCAAACCCCGAATTGGATTATCCGGGAACTCTACGGTATTTTCTATCCGGGTCAAAACGCTAAGACCTTTGTCCTTGATCTGTTGCGACAGTTCGTTAAGTGCATACATGAGACCTACGGAATCGGTTCCGCCCACTACCAAGGCCGTGTTACTTTTTGTTGTTACCCACTGATAAAATACACCTTCAGGCCTGTTGGAAAGGATATCGGGATTATCCGAAACCAATCTTTTGACCACATTATTTTCCAAGGTGCCAATAATCAGATACATTTGCCGTTGGGTTTGCGTATGGTGATGAATATTTTCAATTTGTCCCCCCGCAGCTTGAATGGCCGTATACAATTCGCGCTTACCGAATGCTACCGGATGTTCATCATCATCTGATATTCCCGTACGGTCCACTACGGTTACCATAGTATCTAATATCAGTTGGTCTTTTATTATATTTTGCCCTTTTGCCGATTGTGATAAAATCAGAAAAAAATAGAGTAGCCAACCGATGTAATTAGTATTTCTCACTTAAATAAATGTTAGGTTAGTTGCCATGTTGCGCTATCATCATCGCTTTCCTAATAGCGATAAAGATTCGAATGTGATACAAAATCACGTTATACTAAGAAAGATAGCATGCCCGTACTGCGAGTCCGTCCTGTTCCATCCTGTTTTTTGGTGTTACTTAAACAAATAATCGTTGCCAGTACCATCGCTAGGGACCTGTGTATTCTCAAATTCCTAAGTAGAAAGGATTATTCGCGATATAAAAGGAACTCCAACATATAGCATCCATATGAAGACGGAGATATATCTTTTCCCTTTTAACCTTATGGTACAGGATGCCATCATTTTTCTAAAAAAGTATCTTGGGTTTACGACTTTATAGACCATGCGAAACCTCATTATTTACTGGGCATTAGCCTTATTATTGCTTTTTTCCTGCCAATCAGAATCGAAACCATCTGATTTGGAAACTGGTTTCCAAAACCCGCCAAATGAGGCCAAAGCACGAACTTGGTGGCATTGGCTAAGTGGTAATGTCTCCAAATCTGGAATCACAAAAGACTTGGAAGCGATGAAGTCCGTGGGAATTCAAGAAGCACAGTTATTCAATGTGCATTTGGGTTTTCCGCAGGGTCCCGTAAAATATTTAAGTGAGGAATGGCTGAATTTGTTCAAGTTCGCAGCCCAAGAGGCAAAGCGGTTAAATTTGGAGTTGGCATTTCACAACGGTCCGGGTTGGTCGTCTAGCGGCGGACCTTGGGTAACAGAAGCCCATGCCATGCAAACCGTCGTTTTTAGTGAACTTGAAGTGAAAGGCGGACAACCAATTAACGCTGTCCTACCAAAACCTGAAACGAAATTTGAATACTACAGGGACATAGCCGTATTGGCATTTCCAAAACCAAAAGCGGACATCAAGATTGATAATCTGGATTATAAAAACCTCTCGGAACGCATCCGAAATCATTTAGTACCGGATACGAAAAGTATTTCAAAAGACGCTGTTGTTTCTAAAGACGCGATTATTGATATTACCTCCAAGCTCTCGGAAGATGGAATGTTGGAATGGAAAGCACCGCAGGGCGAGTGGATTATCCTAAGAATGGGACACACCCCAATAGGTACCACGAACCGACCAGCTCCTTTGGAAGCCAAGGGCCTAGAGGTTGATAAAATGAGCAAAACAGCAGTTGATGCCTATTGGAAAGGTGGGGTACAGCCCATTATTGATACATTGGGAGATTTGGTCGGTACCACGGTAAACAATTGTTTAATTGATAGTTACGAAGTAGAAACCACCAATTGGACGGTGGGTTTCGATACGGAATTTGAAAAATTAAGGGGGTACGACCTAACAGCCTATTTGCCAACTTTGGCGGGCTATTATATAGATGGCGGCGAAATTTCCGAACGCTTTCTATGGGATTTTAGAAGAACTATCGGCGATTTGATTGCCGAAAACTACTACGCCCATTTTCGTGAGCTGTGCCATGAAAACGGAATGAAATTATCCGTGGAACCGTATTGGGGACCTTTTGACAATATGCAGGTTGGTGCCGCCGGCGATATCGTCATGTGTGAGTTCTGGAGCGGTGGCTACCCATTCTTTGATTCCCCGAAATTCGTTTCCTCCATAGCCCATTTAAATGGCAGTTCCATAGTCGGTGCGGAGTCTTTTACCGGAGTTGGTGGTTGGAACGAGCATCCTGCCCAATTGAAATCCATCGGTGACAGGGCTTGGGCAGAAGGCATTACCCGTTTTATTTTTCATACCTACGTGCACCAGCCTTGGGATGTGGCCCCGGGATTAGCTCTGAGTTATCACGGTACGGATTTTAACCGTTTGAATACCTGGTGGCAACAAAGCAGTGTTTATATGGATTACATTGCACGTTCGCAGTTTTTATTGCAACAAGGCAAAAGCGTGGCAGACGTATTGGTGTTTACAGGAGAATCTTCTCCTAACACAGCTTTTTTAAAGCCTGAAATCAAGAATTTGGGCTATGATTACGATTTGATAGGGGCAAACAAACTGCAAGAACTATTCGTAGAAAATGGAGAAATCTACACTTCAAAAAGCGGTCCGTATAAAGTGCTACAATTAACCGCCTCCGAATGGATGAAGCCGGAAACCATTAAAAAAGTAAATCAATTGATAGCTGATGGGGCAAAGGTCATTGGGGCGAAACCGAAGAAGTCCCCCAGCCTTGAAAATCACTCCAATGCCGATGCCGAAATACAAGTCTTGGCAAAAACCTTGTGGGATTCAGAAGCAGTAAAAGATACCTCTATCGAAAACTACTTAACACAAAGTGAGGTACCTGCGGATTTTAAAGTGGAACGTGGTGATGGGTCCGATATCAATTTCATCCATAGAAAAACCGAGGAAGCCGATATCTATTTTATCGCCAATGCAAGGAAAGAAAGTCGGGAAATTACCAGCAGGTTTCGGGTTTCGGGCAAACAACCGGAATTATGGAATGCCGAAACTGGAGAGACCAAAGACCTAGTAGTGTTTACCGAAAATACCGATGGTACTACAACCGTTCCTATTTCCTTGGGTATGGAAGCCTCCGTATTTGTGGTTTTCAGAAATTCAATTACCAAGCCACATCTGGTTGAAACCTCGATAAAAGTACAACGACCGGATTTAGAGCCGCTTTCCAATTTGGAGGTGATTAAAGCGGAGTATGGGACATTTTTACAGGAAGGTCTAATCGATATTACAGATAAGGTTTCCGTTGCGGTAACGAATGGAAAGCTTGATTTTAAGATGACTCGAGCGTTCTGCGATTGTGACCCGGCCATGGGGTATAAGAAAGAATTCCGAATGGAATATCAACTCGGTGAAAAAATCCATCAACTGGTTGCGGAAGAAAGAGAGCATATACACTTTGAATCGGGCCAGGAGCCACTAAGAATATTAAAGGCTGTCTTTGGTAAGTTCAAGGCAGAGACCAAAGGAGTACCGGCCAATTACAAAATCCACGACATTACCGCTAAAATACAGGATATGGTAGCAGCGGGTAATCTCGATATTCCCATACAAGATGAATTGATAGGCGCAAAAGACCTCGAAGGCAATAAGACCGCCTTAAAAATAACCTATAACACTGATGGGGAGGAATATACACGCAGCATCCCCGAAGGTGGAATACTTAAACTGTCAAAAGACCTTCCAAAACCCGAACTGCTATTTAAAAATGGGGCAATACAATGGGCAACGCCTTATCCCGGTGTCCTAACCTATGCGACTGCGGACGGAAAAAGCAAAGCGGTCGAAGTAAAATCTACCCCCGAACCCATTGAGCTCTATGGTGCATGGGAAGTGGAATTCCCTGAGAAAAAAGCCACTTTTGACACACTTATTTCTTGGTCTACCTCCACTAACGACGAAATTCGGCACTTTTCGGGTACGGCCAGCTATAAAAAACAGTTTACGGTTTCAAAGGATGTAATCGGGACTGAAAATAGTTTGTTACTGGATTTGGGCAGCGTACACAAAATTGCCGAAGTGTTTGTCAATGGTCAACAAGTGGGCGTCTTATGGAAACCACCGTTTCGACTTCCTATCGACAACCTAGTCAAAGCAGGGCAAAATACCCTTGAAATAAAGGTGACCAATCTGTGGCCCAATCGATTGATCGGTGACGAAAATTTACCATTGGACTATGAACGTAAAGGAGATCAAATAAAAGAATGGCCTGCTTGGCTAACGGAAGGGAAAGACCGCCCAACGGAACGCAGCACATTTACTTCTTGGAACCATTGGAAAGCCGATGATGCCTTGCTGACATCTGGTCTTTTGGGTCCGGTTAAAATAATTGTTTTGGAATTAAAAAATATCGATGATGAGTAAAGAAAAAGCAATGTTATTACTATTCATTTCGGTATTGCTGTTCGCATGTAATTCGAGTAAAAAAAACGTGCCAACAACAGAAAATAATGTGCCGGAGGTCGACTTTTTTGCGGATAACGGCTTTGGCAATGCAGTTGCCGTGGTACAACACCCTGCCGGTATTTACCATGAAGGTATCACTTACGTCTGCTACCAAGGTCCAAAAGAAGACCCCTACGTAGCCTCCTACAACCATAGAACCAAAGAATGGAAGGGACCGTTTAGGGCTGGCATAAGCGAAATGGGAAAAGATCCTAACCGTAAAAAGAGAATAGACAACCACGGCAAGCCCTCAATGCTGATTGATGACGCCGGCTATATACACATCACTTTTGGGGGTCATGGCGGCATGAAAAAACACGGGGAAAATACCTTGGGGAATCATCATTATGGTAAAAACCTGCACGCGGTTTCAAAAAAACCATTGGATATTACCAGTTGGGAAACCTTGGATAACATTTCACCCTTTGGCACCTATAATCAAATGATTAAAATGGATAACGGTGATATCTATTTATTCTATCGCCACGGGGCGCACCGTAGCAATTGGGTGTACCAAAAATCTACGGATAACGGACGCACTTTCGGCGAACCTATTTCATTCTTAAAACACAAACGCAGAACAGAGATAGAGGCCGAAGACTCTTGGTACCCTTGGTTGGGTAGAGGTCAAGGAGACGATATCATCGTAGCATTTGATTACCATATTTGTAGGGACAATAAGAACGCTCAAGACAAACGCGGGCATATACCCGAAAGACATCATGTGTATTACATGGTGTTTGACACCAAGCTTGGGAAATGGAAAAACGTAAAAAATGAACCCTTGCAAATACCGTTGACCAAAGAAATGGCAGATGAAAAGGCTTTAGTGGCAAATACAGGAACGGATTGGACTTTTCAAGGAGTTACCGAGGTAGACGCTAATGGAAATCCGCATATCGGCATTACCGTAGGACCTGATATTGGCGAAAAAAGAAGTGGTCCTAAACGCATGCGCTATTTAAAATGGGATGACACCGAATGGGTTTCAGTTCAAAATTCCGGTCTGCCAATTGGTAATGGAGATATCGAATTGACTTCCAAGAACGAGGTTCAGTTTTACATTGCCGCACAAAATTCGAAAGGAACCGGAGAAGTAGCACGATGGGATGGTGGTGTGAACGGTGAAACCTTTCAAAAAACCAAAATTCTATTAACAAAGCCCAACGCCAATTTTGCCATATCCACCGTCATTGAAAACCCGCATCCCGATGCGCGGTTGATCGTTGCAGAGCGCAAACGCGGTACAGATTACAGAAAAATGTATTTACTCGGGGACAACGGACCGGTAATGCGACTTAAAAATGAGGCATTGGTCTTAAAGGAAAAATAACGAGAAGAACTCAAATCAAGTTTGCATGCGGTCAGATGCTGTTTGAAAATTAAAAGAACCTAAATGAAACTATCTAAATTGTATTTTGTCGTAGTCGCGGCATTGATCTATAGCTGCACTACCCCTTCTGATGTTAGCGTCACGGATTTAAAATGCGAGTACCGCAGCAATCCCTTGGGAATCGATACAAAAGCACCACGGTTCAGTTGGAAACTGGTTCAAAATAAATTTGCAAGAGGTCAAAAACAAACGGCCTATCAAGTCATGGTGACAACCACTACGGAGGCACCCAATGATGAGGATGTTGTTTGGGATTCAGGAAAGGTTGTTTCCAATCAATCGGTCAATACGGTGTATGCCGGAACCCCTTTGAAATCCACCAAAACCTATTATTGGAAAGTAAAAATTTGGGATGTAGCAGGCAGTCCTTCCGATTGGAGCACACCGGCCAAATTCTCCATGGGACTTCTAGAACAAGACGATTGGATTGGCGAATGGATCTACAAAAAAGACCAAAATAAGAAAGACCACAACTGGTACCGAAAGAATTTCACCTTGGAAGAAAATCCAGAGTCCGCATTACTACATGTGGCCTCTTTTGGGTATCATGAGGTGTATGTGAACGGCCAAAAAGTAAGCGACGCGGTCATGAATCCTGTGCTTTCCTACAAGAAAAAAAGACTGCCCTACCTTACTTATGATATCAAGGACTTTTTAACCGAGGGCGACAATGTCATTGGTATTTGGCACGCCGCAGGTTGGGCACGTTGGGGTCGGATGAAAGAGTACTATGACCCGCCATTTGTTTTTAAAGCACAGGCCAGTATTACCGGGGATGCTACCAATTTAGAACTGGTAACGGACGATACCTGGAAATGTAAGAAAAGCTATAGCGCCTACATCGGTTCTTGGGATATTTTGGATTTTGGTGGGGAAATCATTGATGAACGTTTACGTGAAGACGATTGGAATACGGCCGAATACGATGATAACGATTGGACAAACGCTGCGGTTTTTGATAATGATGCCGCCGAAGAAATTGGCTTTACCGATATTAATTTAGGCCCCAAGGGAGCTATTCGCGCGCCCAGTACCGATGCCAATCCGCCTACCAGTAAAATCACGGCTACCCTCAGTGCCCAAATGGTAGAGCCACAAGTGAAATACAAAGAAATCACCCCTATTGGTGTTTCAAAAAACGAAAAGGGCAACTATCTCATCGATATGGGCGAAAACTACACGGGCTATTTTGAAATGGACCTCTTTAACGGCAAGGAAGGGGATACCATCACTTTTGACATTGCCGACCATAAAGAAGTAGTATCCTCTTGGGAGCAACGCAGTAAGTACGTTTTTGATGAAACCGGCACGGGTCATTTTACCAACCGTTTTAATCTCGCTGGAGGGCGATTTGTCACCGTTTATGGCATTGATTACGAACCCGATTTAAAAGATATCAAGGGTTATGTGATTACAAATGATAGAAAACAAATCAGCAGCTTTGAAAGCTCTAGTGAACTGCTGAACAATATTTATCAAATTAACCTCAACACCTATATCGCCAATACCATAGACGGTATTTTGGTAGATTGCCCCCATCGCGAACGTCGTGGCTGGGGCGAGGTGACGGTGGCGGCCATTTACGGTGATGCACTCCCCAATTTTGAGAGTGGTGCTTACATGTCGCAATACGCACAGTTTATGGAAGATGCGCAGGCCGATGACGGTAAAATGCGCGCCGTCATCAACGGAGATGATTTTGAATTTTTAATGTGGATGGCCAATAGCCCTATTACCATTTGGGAAACCTACCGCATGCTGGGCGATGAACGTTTACTCACCAACCATTACGACAGCATGAAAAAGTGGATGCATTGGTTGTACGAACATTCGGATTATGATACGGGAGGTACGCTAAAAATTGGCGAACGGGGTACCTTGGAATTCCCGGGATTGGGCGATTGGTGTACGCCTAGAGGCAATTTTTGGACCTCGAGCAATTCTCCGGAATCGGCCCATTTCAACAATACGGTCTATGCCTTTATGTTAGAAAATGCGCTGAACATCGCCAAAACGCTCAACAAAACTGAAGATGTAACACTGTTCTCAAAACGATTGGAAGTGCAACGGAAAGCAACGCATAAAAACCTTTACGACCCGGCGACCGGAAAATATGGCGAAGGTCATCAAGTCAACCAAGCTTTTGCGTTGCTTTCTGGAGTAACCCCAGAATCCGAAAAACAGAAAGTCTATGATAATCTGGTGGACCAAGTCCTCTATAAATTTCCGTACTACGATACGGGCAGTTCCGGTCAGGCCTTGTACACCCGTTATTTTACGGAGTACGGCGAACGAATGGATTTAATCTACGAGCTTTTACAAGACCAAAGGCATCCTAGCTACGGCTACTTTTTGGAGCAGGGCAAAACCGTATGGCCAGAACGTTGGTCCGCCATCGGAGGTAGTCAGATACACACTTGTTATACCGGTATTGGAGGGTATTTCATTAAAGGCTTTGGGGGCATTCGTCCTGACCCTGAACATCCAGGTATGCAAGAAATACTCATCAAACCCGCTACGGTAGGCGATCTTACCCATGCCAATACGGAATACCAGTCCATGTACGGTAAGGTGGTCGTAAACTGGAAAAAAGAAGGTAAAGGGGCAGAATTTCATATCGAGGTACCCATGAATACCACTGCTGAGGTCTACCTGCCTGCAATAGATAAAGATGGAATCAAAGAGAACGGTGTTTTGGCCGAATCCGCTAAAGGAATTCAACATATAGGAGAAGAGAAAAATGATGCCGTAGGCAATTATGTGCTATATAAGGTGACATCGGGCAGCTATGATTTCGTAGTTGATGAACTGCCAAAAACAAGCTATCCCGAACCTTTGAACACACCTGATAACTTATCCCTAATCGGTCGTATGAATGCCTCGTCAATGACCATACAATCAGAAAAACTGCCCGTTTTTGAGGCGTTCAGGGCCAATGATGAAGATCTTGCCACCAAATGGCAAGCAAGCACCAATACCAATGAATGGCTTGAGGTGGAATGGGTGAAACCACAAACCTTCAATACCGCAATTGTTCAAGAAGATAGCGGTCGTATTTTGAGCTATACGATTCAATATTTTGAAAATGGCACCTGGACGGATTTAGCTGAAGGCACTACATGCGGAGCAAATAAAGAACATCGATTTAAAACCGTCTCCACAACCAAATGCAGATTGTTCATCTTAAAAGCGAAGGATAAACCCGCCATTTCAGAGTTTAAAATTTTAAATAATTAACCCGTGATAAAATCAATCTTAAGTCGGCATATGTACAAAACCCAAGCACTGGTACACCTTATGGTAAGTGTTTTGGTGCTTTTTACCATAGGATGTTCGTCGCCACTATCAAAAGTTGCCGTAACCGACCTAAAATGTGAGTACCGTACGAATCCCCTGGGAATAGATAACACCGCACCGAGATTAAGCTGGAAATTAACCGGGGAGCATCCGGCTAGAGGGCAAAAACAGACGGCCTATAAAATCATTGTTGCCAGCAGCCTAAAAAACATCGAAAGTAATATGGGCGACGTTTGGGACTCTGGAAAAATAGCCACAAATCAATCTGTAAATAATACCTATCAGGGAAAATCATTAACGGCTGCAAAACAGTATTTCTGGAAAGTAAAAGTTTGGGATAAAGACGGTAACGCATCAAACTGGAGCGATTACGGCAGGTTTTCCATGGGGTTGTTAGCGCCATCCGATTGGAAAGGCGATTGGATTTTGAAGGGAGATCAAAAAAAGACCGACCACAATTGGTATCGAAAGAATTTCGAATTAAGGGAAACAGCCGAATCAGCATTTGTTTTCGTGGGCTCATTTGGGTATCACGAATTGTACGTGAACGGAGAAAAAATAACTGAAAACGTTATGAACCCGGTATCTTCCTATATGAAAAAACGGATTCCTTATTTAACCTATGACATATCGGACAAATTAAAAAAAGGCGAGAATGTAATTGCCATATGGCATGCCGCAGGATGGTCTAGATGGAGGCGTATTCGAGAATACAGACTCATTCCTTTCGTGTTTAAGGCACAAGCGGAAATTATAACGGGAGGAGAACAAATTACGCTAAAGACCGATACGACTTGGAAAACCAAAAAAAGCCATTCTGAATATTACGGTGATTGGGATATACTGCGCTTTGGAGGAGAAACGATAGACGATAGAAAACGAGAGGATAACTGGAGTACAGCAGACTATGATGACAGTAATTGGATGAATGCCACTGTTTACGATCATAAAGAGCTAAATGCTAGAATCCCCGAGGGAAACAACATCAGTTTTGCATTAAATAGTAACAAAAGTAGAGAAGTGCGTGGTTTATACACTCCAATAACCGCCCAGTTAAGCGCCCAAATGGTAGAACCACAAGTAAAATTTAAAGAGATAAAAGCGATTGCTGTCGATAAAATGGATAACGGCACCTATCGCATTGATATGGGCGAAAACTACACGGGTTTCTTTGAAATGGATTTGTACAAGGGACAAGAAGGTGATTCCGTTCTGTTTGAAATTAGTGATCAGACCGAAGTGGTGATGAACTGGAAACAAAAAAGCAAGTATATTTTTGGGAAGTCGGGAAAAGGTAAATTCCAAAACCGATTTAATGTTGCCGGAGGAAGGTGGATTACCGTGTACGGCTTAAATTATGAACCTAAAATAGCAGATGCCAAAGGGTATGTTGTAACCAATAATCGTAAACAAATTAGTGGTTTTGAGTCATCGAGTGAACAACTTAATGAAATATATCAGGTTAATTTAAATACCTATTTGGCCAACACTATGGATGGCATTTTGGTCGATTGCCCACATCGAGAACGTCGCGGTTGGGGAGAGGTGACCGTAGCTGCGATGTATGGCGATGCCTTGCCCAATTTTGAGAGTGGTGCGTATATGGATCAATACTTACAGTACACAAGAGACGCCCAATTTCCAGACGGTCAGACCAGAGCGGTAATTAATGAAGAAGACCGTCCATTTTTAATGTGGAAAGCAAATAACCCCTTAACGGTCTGGGAAACCTACAGAATGTTAGGTGATAAAAAAGTATTGGAAGACAATTACCCATCCATGCAAAAATGGATGAAATGGTTGCATGAGCATTCCAATTCCGACACTGGCGGCGCTTTAAAAATAGGAGAACAAGGAAAAAGAGAAATGCCGGGATTGGGCGATTGGTGTACTCCACGCGGTAATTTCTGGACGAGCAGTAATTCCCCGGACGCTGCACATTTTAATAATTGCTTGTACGCTTTTATGTTGGATAACGCCATGCATATTGCCGAGGAATTGGATAAGACCGAAGATGCAAAGATTTTTAAGGACAGACTTAAGGTGCAACAACAGGCAACCCACGAATTGTCCTATGATTCAGAAACGGGAAAATATTTAAAAGGGTTTCAAGTAGATCAGGCGTTTGCATTAGTATCCGGGGTAACACCAGCATCGGAAAAAGGAAAAGCAGAGGCTCAATTGGTCAATAATGTGTTGTACGATTTCCCATATTACGATACGGGAAGTTCCGGACAGGCACTTTACACACGTTATTTTACAGAATCAGGAGAGCGTATGGATTTGATCTATGAACTCTTAAAAGACAAACACCATCCCAGTTATGGCTATTTTTTGGAGCAAGGGAAAACCGTATGGCCAGAGCGCTGGTCTGCCATCGGAAATAGTCAGATTCATACCTGTTACACAGGTATTGGCGGCTACTTTATTAAAGGTTTTGGAGGGATTCGTCCAAATCCGGAAGCCCTTGGCATGCAAAATATGATTATTAAACCAGCTCCCGTGGGCGATTTAACTTTTGCAAATACACAGTATGAATCGTTGTACGGAAATGTGGTTGTAAACTGGTCCAAGGAGGATACGGGTGCCAGCTTTCATATTGAGGTTCCTATAAACACCACGGCTGAAGTCTACTTACCGGCAATAGGTAGGGAAAATATCAAAGAAAACGGTGTTTTGGCAGAAAATGCAGAAGGCATCCGATATATCGGTATGGAAAAAAATGATGCCGTGGGGAATTATGTTATTTACCATGTTAGTTCTGGAGTTTATGATTTTAAAGTCAATGCATTACCGGTAACTCAGTTTCCAGAGCCGTTAAGTGGCGTAGAAAATCTGGCGAAATTAGGTAGAATGAACGCATCGTCCATGGTGATACAATCAGAAAAACTCCCCGTTTTTGAAGCGTTCAGGGCCAATGACGAAGATAGCACCACAAGATGGTGGGCCGCCGAAAGTAAGAACCAATATCTAGAGGTAGAATGGGTAAAACCGCAAACGTTCAATCAGATTATTGTAGATGAATACGAGAATAACATTCAGGCTTATAAAATACAATATTGGGAAAATGGGGAATGGAAAGACATTGTGGAAGGCACAACTTGTGGCACAAATAAAACCCATCAATTTGATGCGGTAAAAACTACAAAATGCCGATTGTTTATTGCTATTGCCAAACAAAAACCATCGATTACCGAACTAAAAATATATAAAAAACAGGAGTAAGGAATGAAAACGTTTGAGTGCGCTATTTTTATCGGTATGGTAATGCTTTATGCTAGTTGCGGCAGTTCTAAAGATGTATTACATCAGAAGGTAAATGCGGAAGATTACCTTTCAGAGATTAAAAAGGAACTTCAAGTAAAATGGCCAGAAAACAAAACAATTAACTTAGTATACCACGGCCATAGTGTTCCCTCGGGATATTTTAATACACCAGAGGTCAAGACCTTTTCCTCCTATCCATATTTGGTATTAAAAAGCCTTAAAGAACGTTACCCTTATGCAGTAATAAATGTTGTTGTAACAGCTATTGGAGGAGAAAACTCGGTAAAAGGTGCAAAAAGATTTAAAGAAGATGTTTTAAATCATAAACCCGATGTACTTTTTCTAGATTATGGACTAAATGATAGAAAGGTTGGTTTAGGAAAGGCCAAAATAGCATGGGAGCAGATGATAGAAATTGCTCTAAATCAAGATATACCTATAATACTATTGACTCCTTCTCCCGATTATAGCGTAGATTATTCCAATCCTCAAAATGAATTATTTCAGCATACCGATCAAATTAGGAACCTGGCTAAAACATATGGCATTGGAGTTGTAGACAGCTATAAAGTATTTGAACCTTTATATAGTGACATAGACACTTTGAAAAAATACATGGCTCAAGTAAATCACCCTAATGCAAAAGGGCATGAGTTGATTTCCAATGAAATTATGAAATATTTTAAATAAATATATATGCGTCTACTGTTTAGCTTTATACTTATCACAATGTATAGCTGTGTTGGGCTAAAATCATATGCCTTCCAAGCGAGAGATACGATTTACCCTATTTTTCAATTCCCACAAAATAACATGCCCCACATTGATGGTAATTTTTCTGAATGGGATAGGGTCCCGGATACCTATGCCATCGGTCTAAATCAAATGAAAGAAAGCATGAACGGTATCGGGTTTGATTTGGACCCGACAGACTTGGATGTTACCGTAAAAGTAGGATGGGTCAAAGACTTGAATCGCCTATACTTCTATGTGGAAGTTTTTGATGACTTC
The DNA here is from genome assembly GCF_044594925.1 of Maribacter sp. R77961. Lineage (GTDB taxonomy): Bacteria > Bacteroidota > Bacteroidia > Flavobacteriales > Flavobacteriaceae > Maribacter. The sequence continues at coordinate 2,457,568 of NZ_CP138991.1, forward strand.
TGGGAATTTGAGCGACTGGATATCAAACAAGATATTTTTGAATTGGTGGTAGATGCAGATATGTCAGGGGGGAATTTCATTAAAAAGTGGAATGCCAATACGAGTAGAATCCCTATGGAGGAATTACATTTTAGGGGACATGGTTCGCATGCCCAAAATTACCATGTGTTTATGCCTTCCATAAATAAAGATTGGGCAATGGTTTGGGGGAATACCCCTTGGATCAAAGACTTTCCGCACGCCAACGCCGCCTATGAACACAATTTGGAACAGGGGAAATCAGGTTTGCTCAAAATGGAGTTTTGGATTACACCCTTCGATCATGCGGCCATAGAAGGGATAGATCGTTCCGCCGTTTCCCAGTTAAAGGAAAATGAACTTATCGCCCTATCGTGGTGCGTGCTCGATTATGACGATGATGATAAAGTAAGAAAGGATTTCATCAACCTTGCCCATGACCTCAACATGATTCATGATGGGGATTATATGAATGCCTTTCGGTTAATGCCTTTATCGGAAGAATTGAATGCTGGGCTACAAGCAAACTGGTCTTTTGTTGAAGTTGATCGAGATAGGCGGGTTTTTGCGTTTAAAGACGAATCCTTAGGCAGCGTTGAAAAGTGGACATGGGATTTCGGGGATGGAACTACTTCTCAAGAACAAAACCCGGTACATCAATACACCACATCAGGTCATTGGACGGTTGTGCTGACTGTCGAAAACAAGGATAGTAAATCGATACGCTCTAAGGTTTGGGATGTGGTGACAAAGTAGATGGAATGACTGCAGGGTCTTAAAAAATAGCTGCCCTCTTGATATAGAAGTATAATGCGATAAATTAATTTTCATGAAGAATATAAAAATAGGATTGTTTGGTATTGGGTTGGATACCTATTGGCCGCAGTTTGAAGGTTTACTTGAACGACTGGAAGGCTATCAAAATAAAATTGCCCAAAAGATGGAAGGTTTTGTGGCCGAGGTAGTCAATGTAGGGCTCGTGGATTCCCCTGAGAAAGCACGCGAAACGGCACAAACCCTAAAAACGGAAGATGTGGATATGCTATTCTTATATGTGTCCACCTATGCCCTATCATCCACCGTATTACCCGTAGTGCAAAAGTTGAAATGTCCTGTGGTGATTTTAAACATACAACCTGTCGCGGCCATAGATTATAAACGTTTTAATGCTTTAGGTGATAGAGGTAAAATGACGGGCGAATGGTTGGCGCATTGTCAAGCCTGTTCCGTGCCAGAACTGGCGAATGTTTTTAACCGCTCGGGCATAGCGTATGAATTTGTGACCGGATATTTGGATGAGCCAGCCGTTTGGACCGAGATTCAAGATTGGATTGATGCCGCCCGAGTAAAATCTGTGATGAACGACAATCGCTTAGGCGTTTTAGGTCATTATTACGGCGGTATGTTGGATGTGTATTCCGATTTGACCAAACAATCGGTTGCATTTGGTACGCACATAGAAATCGTGGAAATGTGTGAACTCAAAAAATATAGAGATGCAGTTACCGATCTTGAAGTCGACGAAAAGTTATCGGAATTCCGAAAAACCTTTGAAGTCGTTGATGCTTGTGAAGATGCCGAATTGATACGGGCTGCAAAAACATCGATAGCCCTTGACAAATTAATTGAAAACCATGATTTAGGGTCTTTAGCCTATTATTACGAAGGTGAAAACGGCAACGAATATGAAAATATAGTAACCTCCGTAATTGCTGGAAACACCTTGCTAACAGGGAAAAATGTACCGGTTGCAGGCGAATACGAAGTCAAGAATGCCCAAGCGATGAAAATTAT